>CAZHMA010000129.1:0-5243 GCA_964533555.1 uncultured Eubacteriales bacterium | reverse complement strand
GGGGGAGCCTGTCCGGGGTCTTCTACCTCCGGACGGCCGCCGACGTGGAGCGCAGCTCCACCTCGCCTTCCGACGCGTCGATGTAGAGCACGTCGCGCACGCCCGCCTGCAGGGCCGTGAAGCCGGCGACGCTGACCGTGCCGTTCGCCCCGGTGTGTCCGGACGTGAGCGTGACCGCCACGTCGAACAGGAGCATGCGGCGGGCGAAGAACAGCGCGTCGTCGCTCAGCCGCGTGCCGCCCTTCCCCTTCGCCACGAGTCCGCGACCGGCGAGCGCGCCCAGCGCGACCTTCGCCGCGTCCGCGTCGAGACCGTCGCTCTCGCCGAGCTCAAGGAGTACGTTCGCGAGCCACTGCCGGTCGTCGCCCCTGGCCGCCACGGCGTCGGCCACCGCCGCCGGAGACGCCTCCACCGCGGAGACCTCTTTGCCGGACGCGATGGCGGCAAGGACGCCGCGGCGCTGCAGGTCCACGAACCCCGCAAGCGCGACCGCCTCGTCGAAGGGCAGGGACGCCTCGAACGGGCTCTCGCGCAGGGCGGACGAGCCGATGCGCATCTCGATCATCGCCACGAGCAGGTCGGCCGTCGCCGGCGAGGCCAGCTCCATGTCGCCGCCGCGGTTGATGAGCGACGCCGAGGCGCCCGACGGCGCGAAGTACACCAGATACTCGTTGGGGAATCCCCCGCCGGTCACGTACACGCGGGTGAACCCGACCGCGGTACCCAGCACGTCCAGCGCGGGCCGCGCGGCCGCGGACAGTGTTCCCGAGGCGTCGAGGATGCCGCCGGCCTCGAGCGCGGCGGACTCCTCCGGCGTCGCCGGACGGGCGTCGCCGTAGCGGAAGGGCGACGCCACGCTCGGCTCTGCCGCCCAGAGCGCGCCGACCACTCCCAGGAGTCCGGCCGGTATCACGTGGTAGCTCGTCGATGCTGTCATCTGGTCCCCACACCCATCGTCACTCGTCGCTTGGCCTGCCCTACGCGAACGCCGGTATCACGACTTCAGTCCGACCCACCTCTTGATCGGGTCCTTCACGAGCCACTTCTGGCCTTCGCTCTGCAACGCGCCCTTCACGCCGTCCTTGAACGCGCCCTTGATGATCCCGGAGTCCGGGCCGGACCCGAACAGGCCCTTCAGGACGCCGGTGGGCGTCTGGCCACCGAGCTCCCCGCCCGCGTACTTCCCGAAGCCGGGGATCTTCTGGATCGCCTTCGTGCCCTTGAGCTTGTCGAAGCCCACGTCGAAGCCGGCCTCGAGGATGCCCTTGCCCGCGCCCTTGATGAGCGAGCCGCCCTGCGCGTTGGCCTCGCTGACGTTCTTGGTGATGTCCTTCGTGACCGTGTAGGCGGTCTTGATGGCCTTGCCCGGCGGGCCCGTCATCGTGGAGAGGATGTTGATGGCGATGTCCGCGCCCTTCTCGACGTAGCCGATGCGCTTGGTCCACTTGTCCCACCACGCGGCCTTGTCGAGCTCGTCCTTGGCTGTCTGCGCGCTGCGGTCCCGCTGGGCCTGCCAGTAGTCGCGAAGCCACTGCCGGTCCTTCTCGGCCTGCGCCGCGGCCTCGGCCTGAGCGGCGTTGTACTTGTCCTTGATCGCCTGAAGGGCCTGGCTCTGGGCGTCCTGCCCCGACGCCGCGAGGTCCGCGTTCCGTTGACGCCAGGCGTCGGTCTGCGCGGTGGTGTCGGCGATGTTCTGCTGCCAGCCCGCGATGTTGGCCGGGTCCACGAACCCGCCCGTGAGGTTGTTGATGTAGCCGCCGTACTCGGGGTTGTAGGTGAGCACGCGGGTGACGCCGTCCGGACCCGTCCACACCACCTCGGGCGGATAGGTCGGGGGCACCGGGGGCACCGGCGGCTCGGGCAGCACCGGTCCCGGCGGGATCGAGCCCGGGCCGACCGCGCCGATGAGGTCCGTGCCGAAGATCGTGCCCAGGATGCCGAGGACCAGTCCGATCGCCGCCGCGGCGGCGGGGCTCAGCCCCATCGCGACGGCCTGGGCGGCGCCCTCCGAGGCGATCCAGTCGGCGAACGTGCCGCCCGCCTCCGACCAGCCGCCGTCGTCGCCGAAGGCCAGGCGCGCGCTCACGAGCACGAGCAGCCCGATCATGAGCGCCGCCGTCGCGCCCGCGGCGGGTGACTGTCCTACCAGCAGGATGCCCGCGATGGCGGCGATCACCCCGAGGCCGGTGAACGCGAAGTCCGGCAGCAGGAACATCACGAAGTACGCCAGGCACCCGAACAGCACGCCGCTCAGGAAGCCCTGGCCGCGCGCGTCATCGAGCCGGCGCGCCGCCTTCGACAGGGCCTTCCGGCCGTCGTTGTAGACGCAGCGCAGCACGATCGCCGGGAACGCCCGCGGGCCTTCGGCGAGTGCCAGGACCGTGAGCCCGCACACGATGAACGCCAGCAGGCGGTTGCCGAGGAGCCCGCCCAGCAGCAGCGCGAGTCCGAGGCCCGCGAGGACCGTCCCGATCGCGGGGTTGCCACCGGCGAAGCCGGCGCCGATGCGCTTGGGGACCTGGCCGAGGTCGGAGAAGAAGGCGCCCTTGCGCCTGATGAGGCCGGTGACGACCGCCCCGCCGAGCGACGTGAAGGCCAGCCAGAACGCGCTGCCGCTCGCCACGCGTCCCTGCAGCGCGAGGACCTGCGACAGCACCCATGCCCCCCACGTCCCGCCGCCCGCGTTGAAGCCCTCGTTCGGACCGACGAGCAGGAACGTGTGCAGGACCCATACACCCACGAACGTGACGACGCTCATGACGATCATGAGCGGAAGCATCTTGAGCATCTGCTTGAACAGCATGGAGATGAGCTGGCCGACGGACTGCGGCTCGGCGGCCGGTCCGGCAGCCGGTGCGGGCGCGTGGGCGGGAGGGGCCGCGGGGGCCGGCGCGTACCCTGCCGGGACCTGCCCGGGGTACGCGGGACCGGGCTGACCGGTGTCACTCATCTTGTGTCCCCTGCTTTCGCCGCGATCCGCTCCGCGCCCTCAAGAAGCGTTATGCCACTCCTGGTGCCGAGCCACAACACCCCGCCCGGGCCGCGCACCATCGCCTTGACCTCGTCGTCGGAGAGCCCCTGCGCTTTCGTGAGGACGCGAAAGCCGCTCCCGTAGGGCACGGCGAGCCCGTCGCGCTCGGAACCGAACCACACGTGGCCGTTCTCGCCGCGGTAGAGCGAGCGGACCTTCTCTCCCGCCAGCCCGTCGGCGGTGCTCAGCTTCTGCACGATGCGCGGGGTGCCGTCGGCGTCGCGCGCGAACCTGGCCGCGCCGCCGCGGTCGTTGAAGCCGGTGCCCACCCACATCCCGCCGTCGCCGTCGGGCAGGAAGCACGTGACGTCGGCGTGCGGCAGTCCTTCGGCCGTGGTGAAGTGCGTCCAGGCCCCGTCGGTCAGCACGCTCACGCCGCCGCGCGGGGCCACGTACGAGCCGAACCACAGGCCTCCGCGAGAGTCCTCGGCGATGGCGTTGACCATGTCCTCGAGAAGGCCGTCCTTCGTCGTGAGGGCGCGGAACCGCTCGCCTTCCATCACCGCGGCTCCGGCGAACGTCCCGACCCACAACCGGCCGTCGCTGGCGCGCATCACGCACTGGACGCGGTCGGAGGGCAGCCCGTCGGCGGTCGTGTAGTTGCGCTGGACGCCCCGGCCGATGCGCATGAGTCCCGTCTCGTGCGCGGCCCACAGGGTGTGATCGTGATCGACGAGCAGCCCCCGGACCTGGCCGATCGGCAGGCTGCGCTCGGGCAGGACGCGCGTCACGGTGTTCATGGTCGTGCCCACGGCGAAGAGCCCGTCCCGACCTCCGGCGTAGAGGGTGTTGCCGTCCAGAGCCAGGCAGCGGATCTCCTCGGGCGGCCGGACGATCGTGACCCCCGGCAGGCGCCGCACGCCGATCAGGCGCTGCTGGTAGTACCAGCCCGCGACGTTGATCGCTGCGACCAGGACGGCGCAGAGCGCGGCCCAGCCCCACCAGGGTATGCGGAGGCGCCTACCCGACACGGCGGCCCGCCTCCATGCGCACGACCTCGCAGCCGAGCGTCGCGGCCTCGTCATGGTCGTGCGTCACGTACAAGAGCGAGGCGCCGCTCCTCGCGACGAGATCGTCGATCAGGGAGAGCAGCTGCCCGCGGGCCGCGGCGTCCAGGTTGGTGAGCGGCTCGTCCATGAGCACACGGGCGGGCGCGGGCGCCAGTGCGCGCGCGAGCGCGACGCGGCGCTGCTGGCCGCCGGACAGTTCGGCGGGATAGCGCCCGCCGAGGCCCTCCAGCCCGGTGCTCGCGAGCATCTCGGCGACCCGCGTGTCGGCGGCGGATCCGCCTGCCGCCAGCCCGTACGCCACGTTGCGCGCGACCGTCATGTGCGGGAAGAGCGCGGGCTCCTGGAAGACCAGGCCGATGCCGCGGGTGTGCGGCGCGCTCGCGTGCCCGGGGGCGCTCACCTCGGAGCCACCGATGCGCACGCTGCCCGCGTCGGGCAGCTCCAGTCCCGCGATGATGCGCATGATCGTGGTCTTGCCGCACCCGCTCGGACCGAGCATCGCCACGCGCGAGCCTCGGGCGACGAGCATGTCGAACCCGTCGACCGCGACCACGTCGCAGAAACGCTTGGAGATGCCGCTCACTTCGATCATCTTCCGGACCAGGCCTTTCGTCCGATGAGGTACGCGCCGCCCGCGGCCGCGACGCCCACGGCGGCCACGGCCAGGGCGATCGCGGCGACTTGCTGCGACGCGCCGTAGTGGAGCAGGTTGAACGCCCGCACCACCGCCGTCGAGGTGCCGGCGGGCACGACCATCAGCGTCGCGCCGAGCTCTCCGGACGCGAACGCGGCCACGAGCAGGCCCCCGGCGGTGGCCGGGGCCAGCAGCTGCGGGACCAGCACGCGCGTGAAGGAGCGCACGGGTGTGCCCGTGACGATCGCCGCTTCCAGCATGGGCCGATGCAGCCGCGAGGCCGCCACGGCCACCAGGACCGCCGCGACCGGCGCGAAGCGCGCCAGCGCGGCGAGCACCAGCATCGCCGACGAGTCGTAGAGCGCGCCGGTCTCCGCGCGGTTGAGCAGGGCCGCCAGTCCGGCGCCGACCACCGGCGCGGGCACGACCGCCGCGAGCAGGGCGACGGTCCACATCCAGCGGCGTGCCGGCACCTCGGGACCGGCTGGCGACCCGGCGAGCAGGCCGACGGCCCCGGCGACCAGCGCGCACACGGCGGCCACGCCGATCGTGGTGCCGATGTCGGGCG
>CAZHMA010000128.1:0-5264 GCA_964533555.1 uncultured Eubacteriales bacterium | reverse complement strand
CAGGATCGGGGTGAAGATCTGCATGATGGGCAGACCGCCCTTCACGCCGCTCTGGAAGGGCGCGAAGAAGGTCGAGAAGTCCGGCGCGCCGACGAATGCGGTCGGGAGCTTCGTGACCCCCAGGAGCAGCGCGGCAGCCGTCGCCACGAGGATGCCCCAGAGGATGTCGCCCTTCACCTTGAGGGCCATGAACACGAGGATCGCGATGAGTCCGATGAGCGCGACCCAGACGTACTTCTGGGTGAAGTCGCCGAGCGAGATCAGCGTCGCGGAGTTCGGCGCGATGATGCCGCCCTCGTTGAGGCCGATGAGCGTGATGAACAGGCCGATGCCCACGCCGATGGCGCGCTTCAGGTCGATCGGGATGGCGTTCATGATCGCTTCACGGAGCCCGGTGAGGACCAGGACGAGGATGATGAGACCCTCGACGAAGATCACGGACATGCCTACCTGCCACGGCACGTTGGCCTGCTGGAAACCGATGACCGAGAAGGTCACGACGGCGTTCAGGCCCATGCCTGACGCCAGGGCGAACGGGCGGTTGGACACGATGCCCATGCACAGGCACATGAGCGCTGCGCCGAGTGCCGTCGCCGTCGCCGCGCCCGCGAAGGGCACGCCGGCCGCGGAGAGGATGCCCGGGTTCACGAAGATGATGTAGGCCATCGTCATGAAGGTCGTGATACCAGCGATGATCTCGGTCTTGAGGTCCGTGCCACGCTCTGCGAACTTGAAGAACTTGTCCATTTCACCAGCCTTTCATGTAGTCCCTTGTCGGCAGCCCCGACACGGCCCTCGTATCGCGGCCGTGTCGTTTCCCCTCGTGCGGTCGCCTGGAGCGGCGCCCCCCTTCCGCTGACCCTGCAGCGTGCCCCGTCACTGTCTTATGTAAAACCCAGCGGCACCCAGGTGGCGCCGCGATGGTCACGATGTGGTACCGAGCTGCACGGAGGGTCCCTCGGGTTCGTCGACCCAGAGGGAGCCCAGGTACCGTGTGTCGCCGGTGAACCCCGACCTGTAGGAGGACTCGACCTCGGCAGCTATCGGAGGACGCAGGTCGAGGTCGCCCAGCGCGCCCGGCGACACGAGGTCGACGGCCTCGACACGGGGATCCGCGGGCCGGTCCGTGATCCGGCCGCCGGTCACCTCGGCCAGGAACGTCACATTGAGGATGTGCCGCCCGCCGCGGGGATCGACGGTGTCGTTGATGAAGAGCGGGCGCGAGACCCGAATGTCCAGGCCCGTCTCCTCCGCCACCTCGCGCACCAGGGCGTCCTGCAGGGTCTCCCCTGCCTCGACACCGCCGCCGGGAAGCAGGTGGTAGGAGCGCTCACCCTTGCGGTGGCGCACGAGGACCATGTAGCCGTCCATCACCAGCACCGCCGCGACGCGGACGCGCAGGGGCTCACACACCGGTGCTGCCAAAGCCACCCTCCCCCCGTACCGTCGGGTCGAGTTCGTCGACCTCGACGAGCTGTGCGCGAACGACCGCCTGGATGACGAACTGCGCGACCTTGTCCCCGCGTGAGATGGTGATCGGCTCGCGCGGGTCCAGGTTGACCGCGATGATCTTGATCTCTCCGCGGTAGTGGCTGTCGATCAGCCCCGGTGTGTTCACGAGGCTCAGGCCGGACTTGAGGGCGAGGCCCGAGCGGGGCTGCACGAAGCCCGCATAGCCCTCGGGTATCGCCACGGCTATCCCGGTCGGCACGAGGGCACGCTCGCCCGGCCGGAGGACGAGATCGGCGGCCGCATACAGGTCCAGGCCGGCGTCGCCCTCGTGGGCGTAGGCCGGGAGCGGGAGCCCGGGGTCGAGGCGCTTGATCTCGAGTCGCACGGGGCTACGCCGTTCCGGCGGACCGGGGGGCCCGCACGATCGTGGGCAGGTAGGCGGAGCACATCATCGCGGCGACCCGCAGGTCCTGCTCGGGATACGGCCTGACGATCGACGCTTGCGGGTGCAGGGTCTTGCCGGGTCGGAACTGCTGCAGCGAGTACAGCCGGCCGCCGCGGAGGCCGCGGGCGATCCTCGGCAGATCGGTCAGCCCGACCAGCCCGGGGTACACCGTCGTGCGGAACTCGTGCTCGATGCCCGATCGGATGACGATCTCGATCGACTCGGCGACGAGCGCCGCGGTGCCGCGCCGGGCGGTGAGATCGCTGTATCGGGCCGGCGTGGCCTTGACGTCCACCGCCACGAACGCGACCAGCTGCTCGGCGAGGAGGTGGCGCAGCACCTCCGGGTGCGTGCCGTTCGTGTCCAGCCTGACCGGCACACCCACCTCGGCAAGCGCTGCGAGCAGGGACGGCAGGTCCGGGTCCTCGGTGGGCTCTCCTCCGGAGACGACCACGCCGTCCAACCACGAACGCTTGGCGTGAACGTGCTCGATGATGCGGTCCCACTCCATCGGAGCGGAGGTCGGGGTCCGCAGGGCAGCGCTGTGGCAGTACGGGCAACGCAGGGAGCACCCGGAGAGCAGAAGCGTCGCCGATACCTTGCCCGGCCAGTCCAGCATGCCGGCGGGCATCCATGCCGCGAGACGCCGTGTCGGCGCGTGGTGCGCGGGCGCTGAAGGCAGTTCGCTCAGCCTGGTCTCCTCAATCGGTCGTGCCCGTCAGATGCATCTCGTGCGGTGCGCGGGAGGATCCCCGCTACTTCAGGTTCTTGAGCTCGGACGTGAACTCGTCCAGGTCCTGGAACGACTTGTAGACCGACGCGAACCGTACGTAGGCGACCCGGTCGAGCTCCTTCAGGCGCATGAGCACGAGGTCACCCAGCTGCCGTGCCGAGATCTCGTAGCGGAACGCGTTGTGCAGTTCGGTCTCGATGCCGTCGATGAGGTCCTCGAGCTGCTGTGCCGATACCTCACGCTTCACGGTCGCGACCACGAGCCCCCGCAGGAGCTTGCCGCGGTCGAACGGCTCGCGCCGCCCGTCGCGCTTCACGACCATGAGGGGCACTTCCTCGCGCCGCTCGTAGGTGGTGAAGCGCTGTGCGCACTTCAGGCACTCACGCCGGCGCCTGATCGCGTCCTGAGACTCGGAGACCCGGGAGTCCACGACCTTCGTCTCCGCGTGACCGCAGAACGGACACCTCATCGCATCTCCCCCGCCACAACATCTAGGCCGCCCCTGAAACTAGCACACAAGATATGGGGTTACAACAAGGTGCGTTCATCCAGTCGGTGGACGGCAGGAAGCGGGCCCGGACAGCGACGAACGGCCGTGGAATGAAGATACACGGCCGTTCGGAGTGCGTGAGAGCCTGCTGCGACGTCAGCGCTTGGCGAGCGCGCCGTCCGCGTCCTCCAGGACCGGGACCTTCACGACCGCGCCTGGCTGCAGTTCGCGGCCGGGGCCGAGGCCGTTGAGCAGGCGGATGGCCTGGACCATCTCCGCGGTCGAGAGTCCGGCGACGCGGTTCGCTCTGGCGATCGACCACAGCGAGTCGCTGGCGCCGACGGTGACCGCGTGGCTCGACGATGGAGGCGCGACCCGGTCGGCCAGGGTGGGCATCGCGCCGGCCGCGATGAGTGCGGTGAGTACCAGCACGAACAGGCCGACCATGGGCCAACTCCCCTGCCCTGCGGCGGTTGTCGTCCGAGGCCGGCGGCGTCGGGTGACGACACGACCGCCGCGGCGGCGCGGTGCCGACTGGGGGTCCCCGGTGTGTGCTGCCTGTGCTGATGGGTACATGGTGGTCCTCCTGCTGTGCGATCCCGGCGGGGCTCCCCGCTCGCCACGCACTGTACCGTCCGGCTCTGACACGCCCGCCAACGCCGATACGAACATGTGTTCGTGTTCAGGATAGCAAACGTATGTTCGATTGCAAGCATCGGAATCGAACGGGTGTTTGCATCGGGCGCTTGCGCCAGCTACACTTGGGCGCAAGGCGAACGTACTTTCGATGGAAGGGACCGGGAAGATGACCTACGCGCGCAGGCGGGACCTCACCGACCGGCAGCGTCAGATCCTGGACTTCATCAAGGCCGAGATGCGCCGCAAGGGGTATCCACCGACCGTCCGCGACATCGGTGAGGCGGTCGGGCTCTCGTCGTCGTCGACGGTCCACTCGCACCTCGCCGCCCTCGAGGCCAAGGGCCTCATCCGCCGGGACCCGAGCAAGCCGCGGGCCCTGGAGGTCATGGACCGGGAGCGCGACGAGCGAGCGCCTGAGATCAGCGGCGTCGTGCAGCTGCCGGTGCTGGGCGCCGTCGCGGCGGGCGCGCCGATCCTCGCCGAGGAGAACGTAGAGCAGATGATCTCGCTGCCCACGGACGTCGTGCGCGAGGACTCCACCTTCGTGCTGCGGGTCAAGGGTGATTCGATGATCGATGCGGGGATCCTCGACCGCGACTTCGTGGTCGTGCGCCAGCAGGCCACCGCCGACAACGGCGACATAGTCGTGGCCCTGCTCAACGACGAGGCGACCGTTAAGCGCTTCTACCGCGAGGCCGACAGCGTGCGTCTCCAGCCCGAGAACCCCACCATGGAGCCGATGTACGTCCGAGACGTCGTCATCCTCGGCAAGGTCGTCGCGGTGTTCCGCCGCATGTAGCACCCCACCACAAGACAAGGATCGGAGGCCGGGACCCCTTGGGAGCCCGGCCTCCTTCTCGTTCGGACAAGCAGTGTCCGGCGGGTCCGGTCAGTCTCTGGCGTCCTCGACGTACGCGGCGAACCGGGAGGCGAACTCCGCGGGCACCCGGACGGTGATGCGCGTGCCTTCACCCGTGTGCTCTTCGCTGATCACCTGCGCCTGCTCGTGGGCCATGCCGACGATCTCGCCGTGCTCGTACGGGACCATCAGCGTGAGCGTGCGGCTGCGGCGTGCGGCCTCGGCCGCGATCCGGTCCCGCAGCGCGTCGAGCCCGACGCCCGCGGAAGCCGACACGAAGACGGCGTGGGGGTGCTTGGCCGCGAGCGCGGCGAGGTCTTCGCCGGAAAGCAGGTCGGTCTTGTTGTAGACGACGAGCTGGGGCTTGTCCGCGACGCCGATCTCCCCCAGGACCTCCGAAACCGCGTCCATCTGCTCGCGCGTCTGTTCACCCGAAGCGTCGACGACGTGCAGCAGCAGGTCCGCTTCCCGGGTCTCGTCGAGCGTAGACTTGAACGCCTCGACGAGACGGTGCGGCAGCTTGAGGATGAAGCCGACGGTGTCGGTGACGGTGACCTTGCGGCCCTCGGGCAGGTCGGTCGCCCGGGTGGTCGCGTCGAGCGTTGCGAAGAGTTGGTCCGCCACGAGCCCGTCCGCGCCCGTCAGC
>CAZHMA010000127.1:0-5302 GCA_964533555.1 uncultured Eubacteriales bacterium | reverse complement strand
GACATCGGACAGACCAAGGGCCAGCGCCAGGGAGGCCTGGAAGCCCTCGCCGCCCGAGAGGGTGCTGGCTGCGCGGGTCCGGCCGGTATGGGTGTCCGAGAACTCCAGGTCGAGGCCTGAGGCCCTGCGCAGATCTCCAGAGCCCTCGGCCCGGCGGAGTCCGTAGCGCCGCTTGCCCATCGGCAGCAGCCGCTGGGTCACCAGCCAGGCGAGGCCCAGCCCGGCCACCCAGCTGCCGATCCGGGCGAACCGCTCGTCCGGGGTCGGCTTGCCGAGCGCGCTCCGCGGCACCGACGGCGGCGCGTCGTCGTCGTACGTCGGCAGGTGGGTCGCCGGGACGGACGTGGTGGCATCCGTGGGGGCCGTGAGGGTCATGCGTCGGTCCCGGCACCGGAGCGGCTGCGGTTGACGATGACCGCGGCGAGCGTGTTGATCACCAGCGTGATGAGGAACAGCACGACGCCGGCCGCGAGGAGCGCCGAGAGCTGGGCCGCGCTGGCCTCGCCGAAGCGGCCGGCGATCAGCGCGCTCACGGTGGAGGTGCCGATCTCGAGGATGTTGGGCTTGATCTCGAACGCCGGCGAGATGATGAGGACGACCGCGATGGTCTCGCCCAGGGCTCGCCCCAGACCGAGCATCGTCCCGCCGATGATCCCGCCGCGGCCGAAGGGCAGCACGACCGACGTGATCATCCCCCACCGCGTGGCGCCCAGGGCCAGGGCGGCCTCCTTCTCCCCGGGCGGCGTCTGCGAGAGGACCTGGGGAAGGACCGGGAAGGCCATCGGCATCACCATCATCGAGACGGCGATGCCTGCGCAGAAGGCGCTGGCGACGTAGCGGGTCGTGTCCCACACGGCGGCGTCGGCATCGCTGCCGCGGACGTCGAAGATCGGGATCCAGCCGAGGTTGCGGTGCAGCCACAGCGCGAGCTCCGCGGCGTACGGCATGATCAGGAAGAAGCCCCAGAGCCCGTAGACGATCGACGGAACCCCGGCCATGTTAGCGATCGACAGGCGGATGACGCGGGTCACGGCCCCCCGCCGCGCGTATTCCGAAAGGTAGATGCCCGCCGCGATGCCCACGGGCAGGGCGAAGGCTGCCGTCCCGACTGTGAGCCAGAAGGTGCCGACGATCGCGGGCCAGATACCCGGCACGTCATTGAGCGGCATGTTGGTCAGGAACCGCCAGTCGATGGCGGGCAGGCCGCGGACCAGGAGGTAGCCCAGCAGGCCGACGGCCGACAGCATCACCGCGGCAGCGCATGCGCCGGTGACGGCTTTCATCGCGGCTTCGACGGCCCGCGCGCGCCGGATCCGGTCCCGCGACGCGCTCATCTGCGCCACCTGGCCCGCTGGCGCTCCAACACCGCGTCGGCCGCGAGGTTGACCAGGAACGTGACCACGAACAACGTCAGCCCGATGACGAACAGCGCCGAGTAGTGGAGACCGCCCTGCACGACCTCGCCCATCTCGCCGGCGATGACCGCCGTGAGCGGGCGTGCCGAGGTCGTCAGCGACCACGTCAGCTCCATGGAGTTGCCGGCGACCATGAGCACGACCATCGTCTCGCCGATCGCACGCCCGAGGCCGAGCATGACCGACGCGAAGATGCCGGACGAGGCGGCAGGCACGACCACCTTGCGGGTGGTCTGCCAGCGGGTGTTGCCGAGCGCGAGCGACCCCTGGCGAAGGGCGGCCGGCACGGAGTGCATCGCGTCCTCGGAGATCGAGATGATGGTGGGCAGGGCCATGAACGAGAGCACGATGCCCGCGGACAGGGCCGTGAGGGCCGACGACATGTGGAAGACCTGCTTGACCCAGGGCCCGACGACGTAGACTCCCATGAGCCCGTAGACGACGGAGGGCACCGCGGCCATGAACTCGATCACGGACTTCGCCACGTCCTTGACGCGCCCGGACGCGAACTCGGAGATGTAGATCGCCGCCGCGATGCCGATCGGCACCGCTATGGCCAGGGCGACTCCGGTGACTCTCAGCGTCGCCACGACATACGGCAGGAAGCCGAACGCCTGAGGTGTGCTCGTCGGGTACCACGAAGTCCCGGTCAGCATGCGTGCGAGCCCCGCAGCCGGACTCTGTGCGGCCTTCCACGCGTTCGCGACGAGGAACGCGGCGATCGCCGTGAGCACGGCGATGGCGCTCCACCCGCTCAGGGCGATGAGCCGCCCGGCAACGGCTTCGGCCGCGCGGCGGGCGGCCGCGCGGCCACGTCGTGCCCGCTTGGATTCCTGTGACTCGCTCATCGCTTCCGATCTTGTCGATCCGCCACATGCGTGCGTGCGAACGGTGCGACCCGCGCGCGGGAGCGGTGTCCCGCGCGCGGGCCTTTCCGACCAGTGCCTTGCGGGCGTGCTACTTGACCGGGACGAAGCCCTGGTCGGTGACCACCTTCTGGCCCGGAGCCGACAGCACCCAGTCGATGAACGCCTTCGCGAGGTCCTTCGGCTGGCCGTTCGTGTACATGTACAGGCCTCGGGACAGACCGTAGGTGGCGTCGACGACCGTGGCCGCCGATGCCTTCACGCCGTCGACCGCGACCACGCGGATGTCGGGCGACTCATAGCCCACGCCTATGTAGCCGATGGCCGCGGGGTTGGCCTTGACCTCATCCACGATCGCCTGCGTGCTGGGCAGCAGCTTGGCGCTCTTCGCGTAGTTCTTGTCCTTGCCGACGACCGCTTCCTTGAAGTACTCGTAGGTGCCGGAGGAGGGATCGCGGGAGATGAGCGCGATCGCCTCGTCCGCACCGCCGACGTCCTTCCAATTGGTGATCTCGCCGCGGTAGATCTTGCCGAGCTGGTCCTTCGTCAGCGACTCCACCTTGTTGGCTGCGTTCACGATGACGGCGATGCCATCGCGCGCCACCTTGGTCTCGACGGCCTCGCCGCTCTTGGACGCCAGCTGGGCCTTCTCCTCGGGCTTCATCTCGCGCGAGGCGTTCGCGATGTCGACCTGACCGTTGATGAGCGCGGTGATGCCGGTGCCCGAGCCGCCGCCCTTGACGGCGATCTGCACGTCCGGGTTCGCGGCCATGAACCCCTTGGCCCATGCCTGCGCCATGTTGACCATCGTGTCCGACCCCGCGACCGTGAGCGTGCCGGAAAGCCCGGCGGTGCCGGCCGAACCACTGCTCGCGACGGGCTTGTCGGTCGGTGCCGCCGGACCGCAGCCCGTGAGCGCGATCGCGCCGGCCGCGATGACCGCGACGGCCCCGAACGTCATCCAGGTGCTCATCTTCACTGCAACAACCACTCCTCGGGTCGATTCCTGGGTGTTCCCGCGGCGACCGGGATGTCCCGTCGCCGACACCGATGGTCGCAGGGGCGGCAGGGGCAGTGGTTGCACCTGTGTAAAACGTCGGCGCTCTATGTAACACTTCTGTTAAACACTCTTTGCACGGAGCCCGATCGCGCTCACACTGCGCAGGCACCGGCAGCGTGCGCGAGGAGCGGTGACGAGGAGCCATGGCCGAGATCCTGATCGTCGAGGACGACCCCATCATCAGACAGACCGTGGACTACGCCCTTCGAAGGGCGGGCTTCCAGACGCGCTCGTCCGGCGACGGCCGCGAGGCCCTGGAGATGGCCCGGTCCGTACCGCCTGATCTCATCCTGCTCGACGTCATGCTCCCCGGACTGGACGGCTTCTCGTTCGCCGAACAGATCCGGCTCACCGACAAGGACGTCGCGATCGTGATGGTCACCGCCCTCGATCAGGAACGCGACAAGGTGCGCGGCCTTGACGTTGGCGCTGACGACTACCTGACGAAGCCCTTCTCGATGGAGGAGCTGCTCGCGCGGGTACGCGCCAACCTCCGGCGCGTCCGGGAGCGGGCGGTGCTCGGCGCGGACGAGACCATACGGAGCGGAGACCTGGTCATAGAACCGTCCCAGCTGCGGGTCACGGTCGCTCAGGCGCCGGTGCGGCTGCGGCTCAAGGAGTTCCAGCTCCTGCTGGCCCTGGCCCGTGAGCCGGGCAGGCTGCTGAGCCGCCAACGGCTGGCCTCCGAGGTCTGGGGGTACGAGCACCTGACGTCGTCGCGCACCATAGACGTTCACATCAGGCGCGTGCGTCAGGCGATAGAGGACGCCTCGGACTACACCTACATCCATACCGTGCACGGCGTCGGGTACCGGTTCGAACCGGTACCGCGTTCGGGTGATGCGTCATGACCGGGCGGGCTGGCGGTATCCTCGGCTCCTACAGGACGCGGCTCGCGGTCGGATACGCCCTGGTCGTGGCCCTGTTGGCGGGCGCGTGGGCCTGGAGCCTCTACGGACCGCTGACGAACAGCGTCGTCGACCAGCAGCGCGAGCATCTCGTCTCGATCGCGCGCGCGGGTGCGCTCGCGCTCGAGCGCCCGGGGGTCACCGCCCAAGCGACCGCGGCAGAGCTGGTCAGCGGAACCACGCTCCGCGCCACGGTGGTCGCCTCGAACGGCACGGTGCTCGCCGACACCGCCGAAGACCCCGACAGGATGGTCAATCACGCCGGGCGTCCCGAGGTGCGGACCGCGCTCGGCGGCGGCGTGGGTTCTGACACGCGCCGGAGCGCGACCACGGGGACGGAGCAGATGTACGTCGCCGTCCCGGCAAGACTCGAGGGGGCCGCCGTGGCTCTCCGGGTCGCTGAGCCTCTCACGGCGGTGGCACAGATCGCGGCAGCCGCCCGGAGCACCGGACTGCTCGTACTCGCTGCGGCGCTCGTGGCCGCCGGGCTGATCGGCGCGAGCGTCTCGCGATCGGCCGCGGCGCCGGTTCTTCGCCTCAAGCGAGCCGCGGAGACGATGGCGGCGGGCGACCTGCGCGCCCCGGTTCCCGAGACGACCGGCGAGCTCGCGGGGCTCGCGGACGCGCTGGCGACGCTGCGCGACCAGATGCGGGCGCGGCTGGAGGAACTCGAGCGCGGCAGCGACACCCTGCGCGCCGTCCTCAACGGCCTCGAGGACGCGGTCCTGCTGTTCGAGGGCGGACGCGTGGCGCTCGCCAACACCGCGGCGTCCGGCATGTTCCGGGCACCGGCGGGCGGATGGGAAGGCGCCGGCCCGACCGAGCCCGGCCTTCCCGCGTCCCTTGCGGCCGAGATCGCCAACGCGCTGGGAGACTCGGCGCCCCGGGTGAGGGACGTGGGCCCCGATCCCGAGAACCGCTTCTACCAGGTCACGGCGCTCCCTCTCGATCCGGGCCCGCCGGTGCGCGGATGCTCATCGTGGTGGCCAACGTCACCGAGGCCCGCCGGCTCGACCGGGTCCGGCGCGACTTCGGGGCGAACGCCTCGCACGA
>CAZHMA010000126.1:0-5417 GCA_964533555.1 uncultured Eubacteriales bacterium | reverse complement strand
GAAGCCCGGCCCGCCGCCGCCGCCCGCGGCCAACTCCTTGATGCGCGCGGTGCCGGGCTGCTGTCCGTACGCCGCCGCGATCTGCAGCAGCACCTTGCCCTGGTTGAGCGTCATCAGCGGCATGTCCGTGCCGGGGATGATCGATATCCCGCCGATCGCCGCGTTCTGCCACGCGGTGGCCTTGACCGCCTCGCGGGCTACGGCCCGGCGCATGAACTCGAAGTTGTGCGCGACGGCCGTGCGCTTCTCCGGCAGCCGGCGCATGACCCACTCGGCCAGCGCTCCGTGCAGCAGTTCGTCGAGGTCGGGCCCCGCGACTATGTCGTCGACAGGGTGGTCGATGAGCCGCGGGAGTTCGCCCACCGCTTCGCGCAGTGACACCGCCACCGTCGGGACCGAGCGCCGGCGAAGGTCCGCGAGCGTGGGCACCACGTCGGTCGACCCGCTGCCCACCAGCACGACGACCACGTCGGCGGAGGAATCGACCCTGATCACGGATCCCGGCTCGAGCACCTCGACATCGACGAGCGCCTTGGAGGTACGCGGGCGGAAGCCCTCCCGCACCGCATCGAGCAGCGCATCGGGCGTGTCTATCTCGACCAGCACGGCGATGCGCACGGGCAAGTCGCGCTGCTCGAGCAGCTTCTTGCCCGTGTTGACGAGCGCGTTGACGTCGATCGGCAGTCCGGCCACAGTCAGGCATCTCCTTCTCGCGGGCCTCGTGTCGCCCGGCAGTGAACGTTTCGCGTCCCGCGCCCTACGTCCCGTAGCGGCGCGACCAGACGGACAACAGCATACCCACGCCGGCCAGGTTGGTGACCATCGCCGACGCACCGTAGCTCATGAACGGCAGCGGGATACCCGTGATCGGCATCATACCGACGGTCATGCCGACGTTCTCGAGTATCTGGAACAGCCACATGGCGATGAGCCCGGCGGCGACGAGCGCACCGAACAGGTCGCGGGACGACGTCGAGATGGAAAGCGCCGCCGCCAGAAGCGCCAGGAAGAGGCCGAGCAGCGTCACCGCACCCAGGAAGCCGAGCTGCTCACCCAGCACCGAGAAGATGAAGTCCGTGTGGCGCTCAGGGATGAAGTTCAGGTTGCTCTGGGTGCCGGCCCCGATGCCCTTGCCTGTGAATCCGCCGGACCCGATGGCGATCTTGGACTGCGCGAGGTTGTAGCCCGCGCCCTTCGGGTCGCGCGCGGGGTCGACGAAGACCAGCAGGCGGTCCTTCTGGTACTGCTCGAGGGGCTTCGGCAGGGCGAGCAGTGCGCCCACCAGTACGACCCCCACCAGCGCGGCGAGCGCGAAGTAGCGCCCCCGCATCCCGCCCACGATGAGCATGCCCGCCGCGATCGCCACGAACACCATACCGGTCCCGAGGTCGGGCTGCAGCAGGATGAGGATGACGGGGACGGCCGCGTAGCCCGCGACCTTGAGCACGTCGCGCCACTCGTCGATGCGCCCGTTGAACTCCGCTATGACGGCGGCCATGACGACGATGAACAGCAGCTTCGCCGGCTCGGAGGGCTGGAACAGCCGCTGACCGAAGATCTCGAGCCAGGACGTGGCGCCCTTGGCCGTGGCGCCGAGGCCCGGGATCCTCGGCGAGAGGATGAGCAGTGCCAGCGCGATCATGAGCGGGCCGGTCCAGGCCTTCAGCTTCTGGTAGTCGATCAGCCAGAGTCCCGCGAGCGGCAGCATCCCGAGCGCCAGGCCGATCAGGTGGCGCTTGAACATCGCGTCGTGCGCGGTCATGCCCATCGTGGCCGACCACACCATGAGCGTACCGAACGCCGTCAGGGCGAGCGTCGCCAGGACCAGACCCACGTGGGTCCGGTCGGTGATGCGCTTGATGAGTCCGCCGGTCTGCATCTGCTACCTCGACACGTCGACGGTGTGGACGGGACGGTACGGCACGTTGAACAGCTTCGACAGTATCTGGCGCGCGGCGGGGCCGGCGACCGAACCGCCGTGTCCGCCCTGCTCGATGACGACCGCGACGGCGTAGCGCGGCTGGTCGGCCGGCGCGTAGCAGGCGAACCACGCGAAGTCGTCCTTGTTCGTGACCTGGGCGGTACCGGTCTTGCCGGCGACCGGGATCCTGAACCCGCGAAAGACGCTCGCGCCGGTACCGGACGTGGTCACGTCGACCAGCGCGCGCTTCATGATCGCGAGGTTGTTCGCCGTGATCCCGGGGTCATGGGCGACCACGGGTGCGATCTCCTTCGTCGCTTGACCGTCCGCGCCCAGGACCGACTTGAGCACGTGCGGCTTCATCACCTTGCCGCCGTTGCCGAGCGCGGCGTAGATGCTCGTGAGCTGGAGCGGCGTCACGAGCAGGTCACCCTGGCCGATGGCCATGTTGACGGTGTCGCCGGGGAGCCACTGCTGGTACTCGGGATAGAACTTGTTGTACGCCTTCTTCCAGGCGGCGTCGGGCACGCGCCCAGGGACCTCACCGGGCAGGTCGACGCCGGTCTCGGCGCCCAGGCCCATGCTCCGGGAGAAGGCCTGGAGTTCCTCGTTCCTGCGGTCGTAGAAGGTCTTGCCGATCTCGTAGAAGACGGTGTCGCAGCTTTTCTCGATACCCTGCGTGAACGTGACGTTGCCGTGGCCCGCGTGGTTCCAGCACCACTTCGCCCACTGCTTGCCCATGCCTTCCCATCGGCCGGGGCAGTTGTAGGTCGTGTAGGCGCCGGTCACCTTGTACTGCAGCCCGGCCGTGCCGGTCACCGCCTTGAAGGTCGACGCCGGCGGGTAGGCGGCCATGATGGCGCGGTTATTGAGCGGGTACTCGCTGTCCTTGGCGGTCAGCGCCTTCCACTCGTCGTCGCTGATGCCGCCGAGGAACTTGGTCGGATCGTAGGACGGGGCGCTCGCCATCGCGATGACCGCGCCGGTCTTCACATCCAGGACCACCGCCGAGCCGGCACGGGCGTTCTTGTATCCCTGGCTGTGGGCCTCGGCGAGCGCATCGGCAAGCGCCTTCTCGGCCACCCGCTGCACGTCCGCGTCGATCGTGAGCACGATGTCCTTGCCGGCCCGCGGCTCGCCCTCCGCCACGATGCGGCGGATCCGCCCCTTGGAGTCGACCTCGTAGCGGCGGTAGCCCTTCTCGCCCTGGAGCACCTTGTCGTACTCGGACTCCACGCCCGCCTTGCCCACGATGTCGCCGAGCCGGTAGTCCGGCAACTGCTCGTTCTTCAGCTGCGACTCCGAGATCTCGCCCGTGTAGCCCAGAACGTGCGCCCCGAGCACGCCGAACGGATACTCGCGCACAGCGGCGGCCTGCACGGCCACGTCCGGGAACTCCGGCGCGTGCTCCACGAGGTAGCTGACCGTGGACATCGGGATGTCCACGCGCACGACCCGCGGCTTGAGCCGCTCCTCCTTGTAGCTCGCGAGACGCTTGAGGATCTCGGCCACCGGGACGTCTATCACGGTGGAGAGGCGCGCGATGAGCGTGGCGCTGTCCTCGCGACTGATGATCGACGGCGCCACGGTGACGGCCATGACCGGGCGGTTCGTGACGAGCGGCCGCCCCTTCGTGTCCAGGACGCGGCCGCGCGACGAGTCGATCGATACCTGCCGGATGCGGTTGTCCTCGGCCTGTGCGGCGAACGTCTTGCCGGACAGCACCTGCATGCTCCAGAGGCGCACCAGAAGGCCACCCAGCACGACGAGAACGATGAGCCCCAGCACCGCGAAGCGGCCCTTGAGCTGTTGGCGGAAGGTGGTCACGAGTGTGCTCTCCGGATGCGGTGCGCCGGGTTCCGCGGATGGTGTCGGCGCGAACGGCAGGTCACGCGAGGCGGCGGAACGACTTGACGGTCCGGTCGGGCCGAAGGAACCGGGACAGGAGCGGGTAGACGAGCACGGCGAGCGCCGTCGTGTACACGGCGCCCGGAAGCATGATCCGAGTGAACGCGGACGCGAAGGGCATCCCCTCGTCCAGCACCGCCATGATGATGCCGTACGACACCTCGGATCCGAGGCTGGCCAGGAAGACGACGGTCACCGGCAGGAGCCAGCTCTCGGCGAACATGTTCGCGTGCAGCAGGCCGGCCACGTAGCCGACGACGCAGAAGACCAGGGCGTAGGGGCCGACCACCCCGGTTCCGAGCAAGTCGAACAGCAGGCCGCCGGCGAAGCCCGCCACACAGCCGGCCGCCGGGCCCTCGGTGAGCGCCAGGGTCACGACCACCAGGAACACGAGGTTCGGAACCACGCCGAAGACGGCGACCTGGGGCGCGAGCGCGATCTGCAGCACGACGGCGACCGTCAGCGCGAGCGTGGTTGTGAACGTGCGGTTCATTCGTTGGCCCCCGCAGCCGGCTCGGGAGCGGCCCCGACGAGCACGAGGACCTCCTCGATGCGGTCGATGGGCACCCGGGTGGAGGCCGCGACCTTCGGGAAGAGGTCGGCCTGTGCGGCGGCGACCTCCGTCACCTCGCCGACCACGATGCCCTTGGGGTACACCCCGCCCATGCCCGAGGTGATGAGCACGTCCCCCTTGACCGGCGCCTTGTCCTTCGAAACGAAGTCCAGGGTGAGCTGACCGTCCACCGACCCTCGCACGACACCTTCGGCGCGCGTGCGCTGGACGAGGACCGCGACGCCGGACCCGGCGTCGGTGATGAGGCGGACCTTGGCGCTGGACGCGGTGACCTCGATCACCTGACCGACCAGGCCTCCGGCGGCGATGACCGGTGCGCCGAGCTTCACGCCGTCGTTCGTCCCTCGCCCGACCACGATGGAGCGTTCCCAGGAATCCGTCGGACGGCCGATGACCCGCGCGCCGACGGTCTTGTAGTCCTGCGCCTGGGCGAACTTCACGAGCTCGTTGATGCGGTCGTTCTCGGCCTTCGCCTCCTCGAGCTCGGCGAGGCGCGCCTTGAGCGTCTCGTTCTGCTTGCTCACCGCGAGGTACTCCGAGCGGGACACGCCGGTGTCCGAGATGAACGCGGTCGCGGCGCGGAACGGCGTCATGATGACCGTCCCGGCCGTCGCGAAGGGCGAGCCGATCGCCAGGACGATCCGGCGCGCACCGTGCAGCGGCCCGTTCGAGCCCTCGCGGTACCAGACCGTCGTGATGACCAGGGAGGCGACGATGAGCGCGACGAGCAATAGCGGCTTGCCGGTGCCCGGGCTCGTGTCGAATTCCAGACGCTTCATGTGTGGGGGTGCCAAACGGTTCCGAATCGTAGCCTGACGCGTGTCCGGCACTACCGGGAGACGGTCAGGACCTTCTTGAGGACGTCGATCTCCTCGAGCGCCATGGCGGAGCCGAGAACGACGTTGATGAGCGCGTTCTCCGAGACGTGCACGGGGATGCCGGTCTCGGACTTGAGCCGGTCGTCCAGTCCCTTGAGCAGCGCGCCGCCGCCGGTGAGCACGACGCCGTACTCCA
>CAZHMA010000125.1:0-5423 GCA_964533555.1 uncultured Eubacteriales bacterium | reverse complement strand
CGTCCGGCTCCCGCCGGGCTACCACGATCACAGGAGTGCGCACGTAGCGCGGGCGGATCTCGCCGCGGACGTAGCGGCCGGCCGTGCGCTCCGTGAGAACGAGCATCGCGATCCAGCCTGCTGCGAAGGTTCCGTAGATGATTGCTGCGGCCAACGTCGACATCATGACTCCCGACCTAGCGATGATTACCTTTCATCTAAGGAATCGTACCGTTAGGCGGTGCGGTTTAGCGTTGGGCGACAGAAGGTGACCGTTTGACGGTGCTGTGACTGAGCGCACCGGTGATGGACGGTCAGTACTGGCACGTGAGCGGACATGACCGTGGACCGGCCGCGCGGGCACGGCCAACGTGCGCGGCCGCGCTGGCGCCTCGGGCTATAATCACGGTGCTGGCACCCGCGGACCCGGAAAGGACGCCGATGAGGCCGACCGTCTCTGTCGTCATCCCGATGCACGACGAGGCGGACAACGTCCGCGACACGCTTGCGACGGTCGCTGCCGCGCTTCAGGAGCGCGGCTGGACGTACGAGGTCATCCCGGTCGACGACGGCAGTACCGACGCGACGGGTGCCGAGCTGGCGTTGTTGGCGTCCGCAGACGAGCGCGTCCGGCCGGTCAGCTACCGCGTGAACCGCGGCCGGGGGTTCGCCTTGCGACGTGGCTTCGCGGAGGCGCGAGGCGACCTCGTCGCGACGATGGACGCGGACCTCAGCTACTCCGTCGAGCACCTCGTCCGGATGATCGAGCTCCTCCAGGAGGATCCGGAGGCCGACATCGTCCTGGCTTCACCCTACATGCCGGGCGGCGCCGTCGAGGATGTGCCGTTCGTGCGGCTGGCGCTGTCGCGGGTCGGGAACCTGGTCCTGCGGGCCGCGCTTCCGAAACGCATCTACACGAGCACGGGGATCGTGCGCGCATACCGGCGGCACGTGATCGACGCCCTGGACCTGGAGTCGGACGGCAAGGAGATCCACCTCGAGATCCTCTCCGACTCGCTCGCCCTGGGCTTTCGCGTCGTCGAGATGCCCGCGACACTGCGTTCGCGCAAGAAGGGCCGGTCCAAGTTCCGGCCGAAGGCCACGGTGCTCAGCCACCTGCTGTTCAGCGTGCTCGCGCGTCCGGCGTCGCTCTTCGGCCTGTTCGGGGTCGTGCTGCTGCTCGCGGGCCTCGGTGTGGGGACCTACCTGCTCGTGCTGTATCTCGAAGGGGGCCTCAATCCGGAGCGGCCGCTGATGACTGTGATGGTGCTGCTGCTGCTGGGCGGAACGAGCGCCCTCGCGTTCGCGGTGCTGGCGTCGCAGCTCATCGAGATGCGCCGGGCCATCGTGAGGCTGCAGGCCGAGGTGAAGCGGGGACCGTCGGCGAAGGGCGCGGGAGCTGCGGTCGAGAGCGAGGACCCCCGCTAGGAGTCCACGGTTGCGGCGGCCACGTAGCACCGGCCGAGATCCGTGCGGGCGAAGAGCCGCTGCGCCGCCAATGCGGGCCACAGGGTTATCGGGTTGAACAGCGTTCGCATCAAGGACTCAGACAAGCCGAAAGGTACGGTCAGCCCGCTCTCCAGCGTACGCTGCTCCACATCCTTGCCCTCCAGTTCTCTCAGCCTGTGCCGATTGAACCCGTCGAGGACAGGTCTGAGCATGTTCACGAGGGGCACTCCCAGCGAAAGCACATCGACATCGGAGAAGCCGGCTGCAGTCAGCTTCTCCAGGATCTCCTCGCGCTCGTAGCGACGCAGATGCCCGGCCGCATCGTCTGTCGGTGACCAACCGTTCATGTGTGCCGGGACAGAGAGCACCAAGATCCCACCCGGCGAAAGCAATCCCCGCAGGTGGCGCATCGCCGCCACGTCATGTTCGACGTGTTCGAGCACCTCGAACGCGAAGACAGCATCGAAGCGCTCACCCGCGACATCGAACAGGTTCGCCGGCGCCACCTGGACGTTGGTCGATCCCGCGGCGGACAGCGCGTATCGGGTGGCGGCTACCGCATCCGGCGAGATGTCGACCGCGAGTCCCGACCAGCCCAATCGACTCAGGCTGACGGTAAGGTCGCCCCGGCCGCATCCGACTTCCAGGAAGGAGCGCGCTTCGCGTCCCGTCAGTCCGAGCACCATGTCACGCCTGAGAACGAATGTGGGCGTTTGCGGCATGTCACACACTCCCTTCCGAGACTCGTCGGTAGACCTCGAGCGTGCGGGCGGCGATCTGCGTCCAGGTGAAGTCCCGGGCTCGTGTGCGGGCTTGAGAAGCCAGCGCGTCCGCGAGATCAGGGTCGGTGACCACGCGCTGCATCAACGACGACAACCCCTCGACATCGCCGGGCTCGAAGAGAGCCTCATCAGCCAGCAAGTCGGGAAGGGCGCCGACCCGTGAGCCGATGCAGGGCACTCCCAGAGCCGCAGCCTCGAGGGCCACGAGCGAGAAGCCCTCTTGATCGGAGGGAACGACCACAAGATCGGCCGAGGCCATGCGTTCGAGCGCCTGCGAGTGATCGATCGCGCCTGCAAAGGCGACTCGCGACGTCACCCCGAGTTCCTGCGCGCGGACGCGGAGCGAATCCCCAAGAGGACCCTCTCCAACGATCTCCAACACAGCCGCGCCGGGCATACGGGCGAAGGCTTCCAGCAGTCCGGGCACGCCCTTCGCCTCGGTCAGCCTGCCCGCGAAGATGATACGCGGAGCCGCGCCGCGCTGGTGGTTCCTGTCGAATTCGAACAGCGACTCCGGCACACCGTTGCCGATGACCACCAACGGCGTCCCCGGGAAGCCTGGAAGCGCGCGCGTGCGAGCCGCCAGCGCTGTGGAAACGCAGATCGCCGCGCGCGCGCGTCTCAGGGCGGCGAGCGCGACGGAGCGCCAGAGCCGAGAGCGTTCGGCCAACGCCACGTCCGTTCCGTGGATGGTGACCACCAGGGGCGTGCCTCCCGCCGCGAGAGCCGCAATGAAGCCGGTCGGCGCCCAGTGCGCATGGACCACGTCGGCGTGTCTGGCTGCGCGCCGTGCGGCCGCCCACAGCCCAAGGACCATCGGGCCGAGCTCGAGCAGAGCGCTGCGCCGTCGGCGCAGCTCAGCGGGTATGCCGATGGCGGTGTATCCGAGCCGCTCGAATCGCTCCGGCAGGTAGCGGAAGCGGGCCACGCGGACTCCGAACGACTCCTCGGCCACGGCGAGGCCGGGGGCATGGGGAGCGTTGACCGTGACCTCGGTGCCCAGGTCCGCCAGCGAGCGCGCGAGACCCGCGACGAAGTGACCGGTGAAGTCGTCGTCGCTCCTGGGATAGACGGTGGTCAGCATGTGAACGTTCAGGGCAGAACCGCGAGGACGCACCCGGCGCCTGAGTCCGACCGCCAGCAGAACGGCGCCCGACACGGCCGGTGTGAGTACGATCGCGAGCTGTGCGAGGGCCACCTGCGCCGCGGCGTCGGTCCTGACCCCAAGAGCCGCAAGCGCTCCGACCAGGCTCACCTGGGCGATGCCGAGCCCCGCGAGGGACAACGGGACGAGCGACGCGATCGTCATCGAGCACCCGGCGATCACGACATCGCGGAACGGGACCGCGAGCCCGAACGCCCGGCACAGGAGTGCGATCGATCCGAAGGACAGCATCCAGCCGGCGAGCGAGACCGCGGTCACGAGCGCGTACCGCTTCGGATCGGGGGTGATCGAGGTGGCCAAGATATCAGCGGACACAGCGGAACGGGGTGCGGTCAGTCTGAGGATCCACCGCCATGGAACGACCCGCGGAGCGGCTAGCGGGACTGCCGCGACGGCCCCGATGACGGCGCCGATCGACGCGAGTGCCCAGTACCCCGCCGTACTCGCCGCGACGGCGGCGATGGCACCGACGGCGACCAGCGACGTCAGTTTGTCGATGACCGTGCCGGCGACGATCCGCTCCGGTGAACCGTGGACGCGCGATCCGATACCCGCTTTCATGAGCTCGCCTGCCACGCCGGGAAGGACCAGGGCCGCCGCGGACCCGGCGAGCGTGAGGCCCATTGCGGCGCTCAGCGAGATGAGTCGGCCCGAGCGGTTCACCACCAGTGAGAAGGACAGCGCCCTGAACCATACTGCGATCCACACGGTGACGAGCGCGAGTGCAGCGTCCGACCACCTG
This sequence comes from uncultured Eubacteriales bacterium, assembly GCA_964533555.1. Lineage (GTDB taxonomy): Bacteria > Actinomycetota > Coriobacteriia > Anaerosomatales > PALSA-660 > JANYAK01. Next base: position 1,306 of record CAZHMA010000125.1, on the reverse strand, counting down.
AGATGCGCTGCCGCAGCCGACAGCAGCGGCCAGTCGATCCGCGTGACTATGAACGCCAGGAGACCCGCCGAAATGGCGAGACGCAGCGCGTAGAACAATGCCTCCCGAGACCGTCCAGACCATCTCATCGGGCGCTCAGGGCTTCCGCGAAGACCGCCTGCACGATAGCCCTCTCGCTCGCGCTGCCTCCGACGAAGGCGTGCCAGACGAGGTTCGCGCCCACCAGGTAGATCCGACCGCGTCCGACCCTGTTCAAGACGATCGCAGGACGGCCGTCGATGCGCATGAGTACCTCCGGAGGGCGGGTCCCCGGAAGCGGCTCGTAGTCGGCTCCGTACCACGTCCCGCCAGTCTCGTCGAGAAACGGCGCAGCGGCGATGGGAGAAGCGATGGGCCCCGCGAGCGGCGATGTGGAAGGGATCGTCAACTCCGCCTCAGGGGCGACGCTGCGCCGCCGCATCACCTCGTCGAACATCACGGTGTCGGTCAGGTTGTACGGCGGTCCGTTGACGTTGGCTGAGGCGTCCATCACGACGACGCCGCCATCTCCCACGTAGTCGAGAAGTGCCGCGTGGCCCTTCGGCCAGTCACGCCAGCGGACGCCGTATATGGCCACGACGGGATAGCGCGCGAGCTCAGCGGGCGAGGGTCCGTCGAGGAAGGCCGTGCCTTCCCATCCGTACCTACCGGAGGCGCTGTCCAAGTAGAACCGGTAGTCCGTCAGGCTCTCCAGGTAGTTGTCCCACGCCTTGCCGAGATAGAGGATGCGCGGCAGGTCGAGTGGGGGCTGTGAACCGCGCCGCAGAATCGTGATGGCGCCGTCCTTCAGGACCGGATCGTACGCCGCGAAACGGCGGTTCCTGAGAGTCACGTAGTAGACAGCGCGCGTCTTGTCGAGTTCATGCCCGTAGGCCGCAAGGTCCTTGAAGAAGGGCATGGGCCGCACCGGCGCGCGCAGGTACCAGCTTGTCAGCGGCCAGACGTCCGAGTAGATCACGCGACCGCGCACGCTCGGATCACGGGCCGCCAGCCAGTCCGCCGACGATCGCGCGGCGCGTGCGAGCGGGTCCGGCTTCACCGGGGTGGCCCCGGCCTGTAGAACGGCCAACGAGACCAGCCCGGCTCCGACGGCACCGAGCAGCACCGTCGAGAACCCACGGGCGATCGGCTGCCTGAGAATCGCTCGCGGCGTCGCCGACTCGTTCGCGCGGCGGATGAACCACGCCCAACCGACCGCGGCCAGGTAGGTGACGCCCGGGGCCATCGTGATGAAGTAGCCAGGGACCTGCACCGACTGATGCCCGTG
>CAZHMA010000124.1:0-5425 GCA_964533555.1 uncultured Eubacteriales bacterium | reverse complement strand
GGCCGTTGCCGGGGACCCTCGGGCCGGGGGGTTCGGGGGCGGGCGGTGCGGGCCGGGGGAGCCGGCCGTCGAGGACCTCTTCGTGCACCTGGTCCGCGCCGGGCGCAGGGAGGCGGTGGCCCCGTGAGCGCCAACGGCACCAGGAGGGCGACGGGGCCGTTCACCCAGGCCCCCCGCGCCGGGACTCATGGCGGCCCTCGAACCCGGACGGCGCGGCGAGATCCTTGACGCCGCACTGCAGGTCTTCGCCGAGAAGGGCTATGCGGGCGGATCGATGCGCGACATAGCCGGACGCGTCGGCGTGAGCGAGCCCGCCCTGTACCGGCACTTCCCGGGGAAGCAGGCGCTGTTCCTGGCCCTCGTCCGCGCGGCCGCCGGGCACCTGCGCGGCGAAGCGGTGGCCATCCTGGACGACATCCGGCCGGAGACGCTGCGTCAGCAGGTGGCCGCGGCGCTGGCCGACCGAAGGCGGAGGGTGGCGGTGCTGGGGCCGGTCCTGCGGACGCTCTTCACGGCGGCCACACACGACGACGAGGTCCTTCGCGAGGTACGCGAACTCGTCATCGTGCCGGTCTCCCGACAGCTCGACGCCAAGGTCGCGGAGCTCGACGCGGCCTACGGCGTCGCGGCGGACGCGGACTCCCGGCAGGCCCGGGTGCGCGCCTTCATGGCGCTGTTCGTCGGCACGCTCGTCACGTCGGTCGTGTTGGGCGACGATCCGGACGAGGCGGTCGCCGAAGCGGTCGTGCGCATGATGGGCTGGGAGGGACGGGCGTAGGTCGGCCTCCGGTCCGTGTCGCGCCGCTATTCGCCCGCCAGCACCGCCCGCGCCGCCACAACGCCGCTCGCGCTCGACTGCACGAGGCCGCGGGTGATGCCGGCGCCGTCTCCGATGGCGTACAGGCCGGCGATCTTCGTCTGGAGGTCGGGTCCCACCTCCACGCGCGAGCTGTAGAACTTCACCTCGACGCCGTAGAGGAGCGTGGACGGGGCCGCGACCCCGGGCGCGAGCTTGTCGAGCGCCTCGAGGAACTCGAGGATGTCGACGACATGCCGGTAGGGCAGCACGAACGCCAGGTCGCCCGGGGTGGCGCTGGGCAGGCTCGGCTTCATGATGGACTGCGCCATGCGGCTCGGAGTGCTGCGCCGGCCGGCCTTCAGGTCGCCGAAGCGCTGGACGATGATGCCTTCGCCCAGCAGGTTCGCCAGCTGAGCGATCGACTCGCCGTAGGTGATGGGGTCGTCGAAGGGCTCGGTGAACGACACGCTCACGAGCACGGCGAAGTTCGTGGTGCCGGTGCGCGAGTCCGCGTTCGAGTGACCGTTCACGGTGGTGATGCCGCCGTAGGACTCGGTGGTCACCTCGCCGTAGGGGTTCATGCAGAACGTGCGGACGCGGTCGCCGAACTGCTTGCTGTGGTAGTGGAGCTTCGCTTCGTAGAGCGGGTCGGTCAGCGGCTCCATGACGGCCGCGGGGACCTCGACGCGCACGCCGATGTCGACCGCGTTGTTCTCGAGGGCCAGGCCGAGCACGCGGGCCTGCGCGGCGAGCCAGTCGGCGCCTTCGCGCCCGGGAGCGGCGATCACGGCGCCGGCTTCGATGCGCGCCCCGTCGGCCAGCTCGACTCCGACGACGCGGCCCTCGGACGTCAGGATGGACGCGACCTCGGTCTCGGTGCGGATCTCGACGCCCAGGCGTGCGAGCTCGTCGCGCATCGCCTGGAGGACCGCGGGCGAGTGATCGGTCCCGATGTGGCGGACCTTCATCGGCACGAGCTCCATGCCCGCGAGCGTCGCCTCGTGCACCAGCCGTGCGGCCGTGTCGGGGTCGGGTCCGTGGACCTCCGTGGTCGCTCCGAACTCCACCCAGATGCCGTCCGCGTAGTCCACGAGGTCCGCGAGCTTCGGCGTGCCGACGTAGTCGCCGAGCCAGCCTCCGACCTCGGTCGTCAGCGTCAGCTTGCCGTCCGAGAACGCGCCCGCGCCGCCCCACCCGGTCATGATCGCGCAGACCTTGCAGTCGACGCAGCCGCGCTCCTTGGCCGGGCAGCGGCGCTTCTCGATGCCGTGGCCCTTCTCCAGGAGCAGGATGCGGCGGGCCGCGGCGCCGGTCGATACTGCGTCGGGACCGGCAGCGGCCCCGGCGCGCGCCAACTCAAGCGCGGCGAAGATCCCGGCCGGACCCGCGCCCACGATCACGACATCGTACCGTTCGACGGTCATGCGATACCCCTCATCGGCTCTCGGCACACGTTCACCGTCGCGTTCGTGTGACGGCGCCCGCGGTAGTCTACCGTACTGAGGTGCGAGCGCAACACCTTCGGGGGAAGGGCATGGGCGGGATGCGCACCCAGACCAAGACCGTGCGGATCTTCACCAACGCGATCTGTCCGTGGTGCGAGAGCGCCAAGCAGTTCTGCGTCGAGAACGGCGTGGAGTTCACGGAGGTCGACGTCGACAAGGACCGGCGCGGTCTGCGCGAGATGCTCGTGATGACCGGCCAGCACGGCGTGCCCGTGGTACAGGTGGGCGAGAAGGCCATCGTGGGATGGGACGCCCGCGAGTTCCGCCGCCTGATGGGCTGGGAGGAACGCTCGGATCCCGCGGTGCTCGGCAGACCCGGGACCACCGATCCCACGTACTAGAGCGGGCGCTTCGCCGCCTCGGTGAACCGCATGTACTGCTCGTGGTAGACCAGTTGCGCGGTGCCGGTCGGACCGTTGCGGTGCTTGGCCACGATGATCTCCGCGACGCCCTTCGGCGGCATCTTGCCCGAGCCCGAATCGTCGCCGTCCTCGTCGCCGCGGCCGTACGTGTCGCGGTGGATGAACATCACGACGTCCGCATCCTGCTCGATCGCGCCCGATTCCCTGAGATCCGACAGCACCGGGCGCTTGTCCGCGCGCTGCTCGACCGCGCGGGAGAGCTGGGACAGCGCGAGCACGGGGACCTCGAGTTCCTTGGCCAGGATCTTGAGTCCGCGGCTGATCTCGGCGATCTCGACCTGGCGGTTCTCGCTACGGCGACCCTGCGGCTGCATCAGCTGGAGGTAGTCCACGATGATGAGGCCGTTCTGCTTACCCCGGAGCAGCCTGCGGGCCTTCGCCCGAAGCTCGAGCACGGAGAGGCCGGGGGTGTCGTCCACGTGCAGCTCGCACGCGTCGAGGCGGCCCATGGCGTCCATGAGTGGCTTCCAGTCACTGTCCGACAGGCGGCCGGTGCGCAGCCGCTGGGAGTCCACCCGCGACTCCGAGGACAGGATGCGCATGACGAGCTGCTCGGCGGCCATCTCCAGCGAGAAGATGCCGACCGACGCGCCGGCCTGCGCGGCGTTCACCGCCACGTTGAGCGCGAAGGCGGTCTTGCCCACTGACGGGCGCGCGGCAAGGATGAGCAGGTCGCCGCGGTGCATGCCCGCCAACACCTCGTTGAGGCTGGCGTATCCGGTGGTGATGCCGGTCAGGTGCTCCTGGCGCTGGTAGAGTTCCTCCAGCTTGCGCCAGCCGTCGGCGAGCAGCTCGTCGATCGGCTGGAAGCTGGCCTCCACGCGCTCGTTGGTGACGTCGAAGATGGCCTTCTCGGCCTCCTCGACGACCTCGTCCACGTCGTCGGGCGCCTCGTAGCCCAGGGCCGCGATGCGCGTGGCGGCCTGGATGAGCCGGCGCAGCATCGACGTCCGCTTCACGATGATGGCGTACTGGCCGACGTTGCCGGCGATCGGGACGGTGTTGACGATGTCGAGCAGGTAGCCCTTGCCGCCGATCTGCTCAAGCTCACCGGACGCCTCGAGGCGCGCGGCGACCGTGACGACGTCGATCGGCTCGCCGCGGCTGAAGAGATGCTCGACCGCGCTGTAGACGCGCGCGTGCGCGGAGCGGTAGAAGTCGTCGGAGCGCACCATGCCGAGCCCGATGGAGGCGGCGTCCGGCGACAGCATCATCGCGCCGAGCATCGACTTCTCGGCGTCCAGGTTGTGGGGCGGCACCTTGTCGACCGAAGCCGACGAAGACATCGCTACATCACTCCTGTCACGACGCTGACGCTCGGCCATGCTCCCCGTCCCCCTCGGCCCCCATGGGGACCCCTAGGTAGAGCCGGACCTGCGCGGGCGCGGCCGCCGCTGTCGCGGCCAGCGCCCTACGCCGACCCGTCTACTCGGCGGCCTCTTCGGCCTCTGCCTCTGCCTCTTCGGCGTCAGCCTCTTCGGCCTCGACCTCGTCGGACTCGGTCTCGACGCGAGCCTCGATCTCCTCGACCGGAGCCTCGGCCTCGACCTCTTCGACGACCTCCGCCGGCGCTGCGGCGGCCGCGAACGCGGCAGCAGCACCGCCCTCGGGCACGACGCGGACGATCATGTCGGCCTTCACGTCACCGAAGACGCTCACGACCACCGGGTGATCGCCGGTCGTCTTGATCGCGCGGCCGATCTCCATCTTGCGATGGTCGACGTCCCGCTCGAGCTGGACGGCGATGGCTTCCTCGATCATGAGGGTCGTGACCGAGCCGAAGAGCTTGCCCTCTTCGCCGGCCTTCCGCTCGATGACGATGGTCTTGCCGTTGAGTGCGGCCGCGATGCCCTCGGCATCGGTGCGACGCGCATCGTTGCGCTTGCGGATGTTGCTGGTCCGCGCTTCGAGCTGCTTCAGGTTGCCGACGGTGGCGGTGATCGCCATCTTCCGCGGCAGCAGGTAGTTCACGGCATACCCGCGAGCGACTTCGACGACGTCGCCCTCGTGGCCCTTGCCCTTGACCTCCTGGGTCAGGATGACCTTCATTTCCATACTCCTGTTCTCTCGTGCCGCCGTATCCCGGCGGACACGAGACGCCCTGTGACTCTAGGGCCAACGGGCCGAGGGCCACAATGCCCCCGCGATCGACCCTAGAGACTTGTCCACAGGTTCGGCCTTCGCCGCACCTGCACTTTCCACATATCCACGTCTTTGACGTGTTCCCGCCGTGCGGTCGCCTTCGGCTTCCGAACGGCGGCGGCGTTCAGATCCCGGGTGTCCGCGTCAGCGGGGTGCTCCCGGCCCGCGGCAGCTTTCGCAGGTTCGCGAAGAGGTCCACGAGCCCGACCACGCTGACCGAGGGGACGAGCATCTCGGTGAACACCAGGAACGCGTACCCGAAGCCGCGCGCCGCGCGCGAGACCCCGGCCTTGCGGTAGAGCGCGGCGAAACCGCCGAGCCCCTGGAAGAACAACACGGGGCGTACCGCCAGGAGGAGGTTGCCTCCCAGCACCTGCATCCAACCCGTGGGCTGGCGCAGGTACGCCGACGCAGCCAGCAGCCCGAGCGCCGCGATGGTCGGCCACACGATGTGGGGCGTGACGTCGAGCTCCTGCAGAGGCGGGAGTGACGACACCGGCCTGCCCATCGCGCGTCCGATGCGTGCGACCACCGGGACCGCTATCACCGCGGCGAGC
>CAZHMA010000123.1:0-5428 GCA_964533555.1 uncultured Eubacteriales bacterium | reverse complement strand
GTTCGCCCTCACGACCGCGGGGTAGCGACCGCATGCACCGGAAACGAGAAAGGGCCGCTTGAGCGGCCCTTTTCGGTATGCGATGAAGACTCTCGGGCTAGGCGCGGGTGACCTTGCCGGCCTTCATGCACTTGGTGCACACGTTGACCTGCTTGACCGAACCGTCGACCACCGCCGTGACCTTCTGGATGTTCGGGCGGATGATACGGTTGGTCACGCGGTGCGAGTGGCTGACGTTGCGACCCGCGGACGGGTGCTTGCCGCAGACGCTGCAGACCTTCGACATGAGTGTCGCTCCTTCGTACGTTAGCGCGATAGGGCCGGGATAGGTCGCATCGGCCCTCGAATGTCTCTCACGAGCCGTGCAGAGCGCATGAATGGTAACACAGGGCGTTGCCGCCCTCAACACGGCGCGCGAAGGACTGCTGCTGTGGCGCGGCGGAGTGGCGGGCGGTACTCTATACTCTCAACACTCGAGGGTCGAGTGTGTCCGTCAGGCCGAACCGATGCAAGGGGCGCCGGTGGCAACCTTCACGCGCGACATGCTCATCCGCGACGCCTTGCTGTCGCACGAGGGCGCCACCGAGGTGTTCGTGCGCCACGGACTCGGGTGCGGTCACTGCATGGCGGCCGAGATGGAGACCCTCGCGGCCGTGGCGACCATGCACGAGATCGCCGTGGACGTCCTGCTCGACGATCTGAACGCGCTGAACACCCATCGGGAGGGCGACGATGCCTGAGATCGTGAAGGGCTCGGTCAACATCGCGAACGACGTGCTTGCCGATCTTGCGGGCTACGCTGCGCTGGAGTGCTACGGCGTGGTGGGCATGGCCAGCCCGTCCCTGCGCGACGGCGTGGCCCAGCTGCTCTCGCTCGACAAGCTGCGCAAGGGCGTCACGATCACATCCGACGGCGAGGGCGTGAAGGTCGACCTGTACGTCGTCGCCGAGTACGGCACGCAGCTTGCGCAGGTGGCCCAGAACATGGCGGACCGCGTGAAGTACGTGCTGACGGCCAACGCCGAGGTGAAGGTCGACTCGGTCGAAGTACACGTCCAGGGGATCAAGGTCCGCAAGTGACGCAACCGAAAGACGCGCTGATGACCGACGACAACCGGCCCGCACACGTTCGGCTCGTACACGCGGCGGCACACGCCCTCAAGGAGCACCGTGATGAGGTCAACCGCCTGAACGTCTTCCCGGTCCCTGACGGCGACACCGGTACGAACATGTCGCTCACCATGGACGCCGTCCTCGCCGAGCTCGACCGGCTCCCTGACGACGCTACGCTCGCCCAGGTGACCCACGCGATAACGCACGGTTCGCTCATGGGTGCGAGGGGCAACTCCGGCGTGATCCTGAGCCAGATCCTCCGCGGCATGTGCGAGGTCCTCGGTGCCGCCACCACGGTGGACGGACCGCTCATCCAGGAGACCCTGGAGCGCGCGGTGACGGTCTCGTTCCAGGCCGTGCGCAAGCCGGTCGAGGGCACCATGCTCACGGTGCTCAAGGATTCGGCCGCGGCGGCGGGACCCGCCGTCGAGTCAGGGACGGACCTCAAGGGCATCCTCGAGAAGGTCGTCGATGCGGCGTACGCTTCCGTGCGCCGCACTCCCGACCTGCTGCCCGTGCTCAAGGAGGCCGGCGTCGTGGACGCCGGCGGCTACGGTCTCGCGATCCTCTTCGACGGGTTCGCGTCCGCGCTGGCGGGCACGGGCGTGCGCGCGTTCGACGTCACGGTGGCGGAATCCACCGCTCCCGCGCTCATGGGCGAGACGGCGGTCGACGACTGGGACGACGAGGAGTACCTCTACTGCACGGAGTTCCTCCTCTTCGGCGACGACATCGACCGGGACGCGGTCGAGGACTTCGTCTCCTCGATCGGCGGGTCTGAACTCGTCGTGGGCGGGGAGGGGTCCTACAAGGTCCACGTGCACACCGACGACCCCGCGGCGGTCCTTGAGTACGCGACGGGCGCGGGCGAGGTCGCCGAGGTCCACATCAACAACATGCGCAGGCAGACGGCTGCGCGCGCCGACCAGCTGCGCGCCGGGCATGCCGCCGACCTCAAGCCCCTCGGGTTCGTGGCCGTTGCCGCGGGCGAGGGACTGAAGTCCATCCTCACGAGCCTCGGTGTCGACCGCGTCGTGAGCGGCGGTCAGACCATGAACCCGTCGACGGCCGAGCTGCTGGAGGCCATCGAGGCCGTTCCCGCGCGCGGCGTGATCGTACTGCCGAACAACCGCAACATCATCATGGCGGCCCAGCAGACCGTGGGTCTCGCGTCCAGGCCGGTCGGTGTCGTGCCCACGACCGCGGTCCCGCAGTCCTTCTCCGCGATGATCGTCGCGGACGGCGACGCCGGGTTGGACGAGAACGTCGCCGCGATGTCCGAGGCCGCCGGCGCGGTGCGCACGGGTGAGATCACGACCGCGATCAAGGACTCGAAGGGAAAGGTCGGTGCGATCAAGGCCGGCCAGCTGATCGGGATCGCCGACCACGAGATCGAGGCGGCCGGTTCCGACATGGGAACCGTGGCCGGCGCACTGCTGGACGTCCTCGCCCAGGACGGGGAGATGCTGACGCTGCTCGCGGGCGAGGACCTGTCCGACGAAGCATTGCAGGAGCTCGTCGACACGCTCGGCGCCGCGCACCCGGAGCTCGAGATCGAGACGCACCGCGGGGAGCAGCCGCTCTATCCGCTCATCATGGCCGTCGAGTAGCCGGCACTACGAGAGGGGCCCTTTCATGCCACGGATCGCGATCGTGACGGACAGCACGTGTGACATGGGCCCCGAGGCGCTGGCAGCGCTCGGGGTCACGATGGTCCCGCTGAAGGTCCACTTCGGCGACACGACCTACCTCGACTGGCTCGACTTCACCCCCGAGACCTACTACCCGAAGCTCATCGGGGCGTCGAAGCTGCCCACCACCTCGCAGCCGTCACCGGCGGAGTTCGCCGCGGTCTTCGAGCGGCTGGCCGCGGAGGGCGCGGAAGGCATCGTCTCGATCCATCTGGGCGCGAAGCTCTCGGGGACCTTCGAATCGGCCATGCTCGCCGCGGTCGACTCACCGGTTCCCGTGCGGGTGGTGGACACCGGCGTGGTGTCCTGGGCGGTCGCGCTCGTGGTCGAGGCCGCGATCGAGGCCCGCGACAAGGACGGGGACCTGGACGCCGTCGAGGCGGCGGCGCTGAAGGCGACCGACGGGGTCGAGTTGTACTTCGTACTCGATACGCTGGACTACCTCGTCAAGGGCGGGCGCGCCGGCAAGGCGCAGGGCCTCGCTGCCTCGCTGCTGAACATCAAGCCGGTACTCCACTTCCAGGACGGCCTGATCGAGCCGTTCCGAAAGGCGCGCGGCACCAAGGCCGCCTTCGCGGAGTTGGCCTCGCATGTGGAGCAGCGCTCACGGGAGGTCGGCGGGGTCAAGGCGATCGTCATCCATGCGGTCGCCCCCGATCTGGCCGAGGAGATCCGCCGGGCGCTGGTCGACGGCGGGCTCGTGGGCGAGATCGTCACGGTCGGCCCGATCGGCTCCGTCATCGGCACGCACGCCGGGCCTCGCGCGGTCGGCGTGTGCTATGTGCCGCTGACCTAGGGACGCCGAAGGTGACACTACCGTCACCGGGCGGCAGGGTGATGCGGGCTTCGGGCTGGTCGGAGCCGGTCACCGCGGTCCGCTTCGTCGATGCGCCACGCGCCGAGCTGCTCGCCCGCATCGGCATCCAGACCGTCGAGGACCTGCTCCGACACTACCCTTCGCGCTACCTCGACCTCACGAAGACGGCGCCGCTGGGGTCTCTTCCGCTCGGCATGGACGCCACCGCGGTGGGCCAGGTGCACGAGGTCACCGTCAAGCGCCCGCGACCCAAGCTCTCCATCACGGAGGTCGCCATCACCGACGAGACTGGCGTCCTGGTGGGGGTGTGGTTCAACCAGTCCTACCTGGCCCAGCGCTTCCGTCCCGGAGAGCGCGTCGCGTTCGCCGGCAAGGTCACCATGGAGTTCGGTCTTCGACAGATGAAGACCCCCTTCGTCGAGCGCCTGGCCGAGAGCGACACCTCATCCTGGCTGGGCCGCATCCTGCCGGTGCACCCGGCCACCGAGGGGCTGTCCACGAACTGGATCCGGCGGCTCGTGTCGGAGGCGATCGACGACTACGGGGACGTGCCCGACCATCTCCCCGCGCGGGTGCGCGCCATGCGCGACCTTCTGCCGCTGTCCACGGCGCTCAAGTGGATCCACTTCCCGCCCGACACGGCGGGCCGGGACGCCGCCCGCCGGCGCCTCGCCTACGACGAGCTGCTCGCGGTGCAGTCCGGGATGGCCGTCCGGCGCCACCACGTGGTCGACCGTCCGGGCTTCGCGCACAAAGTCGACGGCCCCAAGCGCGCGCTCCTGGAGTCGGAGCTGCCGTTCGAGCTCACGGAGGACCAGCGACTGGCGCTGAAGGAGGTTCTCGTCGACATGGCGGCCGAGCGGCCCATGAACCGGATGCTGCTCGGAGACGTCGGTACCGGCAAGACGGCCGTGGCGTCCATCGCCCTCGCAGCGGTGGCCGACTCCGGCTCCCAGGCCGCGATGATGGCCCCGACGGAGGTGCTCGCAGGACAGTACGCGCGCAGCGTCGGGCCGTATCTGGACGCCACGGGCGTCACCTGGGCCCTGCTGACCGGCTCGACGCCGGCGGGTGAGCGCAAGCGCATCCTGGCCGAGGCCGGGACCGGAGCGCTGACCGTGCTGATGGGCACCCATGCGTTGCTGACCGAGCACGTCCGGTTCTCGGACCTCACGCTTGCGATCGTGGACGAGCAGCACCGCTTCGGAGTCGAGCAGCGGCTGGGGCTTCGGGCGAAGGGCCGTGGCGTGGACATGCTCGTGATGACGGCCACGCCCATCCCGCGCAGCCTGGCGCTGACCCTGTACGGCGACCTCGACACGTCGTACCTGAGGTCCCGCCCCGGCGGGCGCGGCCCCGGGCACGTCACCACCGAGCTCGTCGCGAAGGGCGGACGCGAGGCCGCGTACGAGCGCGTGCGCGCGGCCGAGCGCGAGGGGCGGCAGACGTATGTGATCTGTGCCCTCGTGGACGAGTCCGACGCCCTGGAGGCGAAGGCGGCCGTAAAGGAGGCCGAGCGCCTGCGCTCCACGGTCTTCAAGGGGCTCACGGTGGGCCTGCTGACCGGCCAGATGAAGACGCCTGACAAGAACGCGGCGATGGAGGCGTTCCGTTCCGGCGAGACGCAGGTCCTCGTCGCGACCACCGTCGTCGAGGTGGGGGTGGACGTGCCGAACGCCACGGTCATGATCGTCGAGGACGCGGAGCGCTTCGGGCTGGCCCAGCTGCACCAGCTGCGCGGCCGGATCGGGCGCGGCGAGCACCCGGGGACGTTCCTGTTGTTCGCCGATGCCAAGACGGGCGAGGG
>CAZHMA010000122.1:0-5433 GCA_964533555.1 uncultured Eubacteriales bacterium | reverse complement strand
CGTCGTGGAACTTGACGCCCTTGCGCAGCTTGAACGTGTAGGTCAGGCCGTCGGGGCTGATCTCCCACGACTCGGCCAGCGAGGGCTCGACCTTGGTCGAGTCGTCCGCGTACTTCAGCAGACCCTCGTAGATGTTCACGATGATCTTGGAGGACTCGCCGTCGTCGACGAGCGCCGGATCGAGACCGCGCGGGTCAGCGCCCTGCGCATACGTGAACGTGTCCGCGAAAGCCTTCGCGGGCTCCGCGGGCTTCTCCGTGCTCGGTGCCGCGCAGCCCGCAAGGGCCATCACGCACAGAGCAAGGACAAGCATCAGAGAGAGCGAACGAACCGACTTCTTCATGTCCCACCCCTTCACAAAACGGATAGCTGCTTCCCGAACGCCCCGATGCGCGAGCATGTCCCCCCACGAACCCTGGTTGGCCGAGTGTATCCCCCTCGCGCCTCACGGACAATCGCGCCGGGACGCGGACGTGCCCTACTCGCAGTCCTTCGCCATCACATCGACCGGCTGACCGAGGTACTCGCGGCGCTCCACAACCGCCCAGCCCAGCCCCTCGTAGAAGCGGGTGGCGTCGGGGGTGTACAGGTAGAGCCGGCCCACGCCGAGCGCCGATGCATCGGCCTCCACCCGGCGCACGAGGGCCGACCCGATCCCGCGGTCGCGGAAGGGCTCGACCACGTACACGCCCGCCAGCCAGGGCGTCAGGTCCGGACGCGTGTCCATGTCGTTGGCGATGAGCATCGCCGAGCCGACGAGCGCGCCGTCCTCCAAGGCGACGAGGACGCTGGGCACGCCGTGGCGCCCGCAGCACGCCTCCAGGCGGCTGATCCGCTGCTCCAGGGTCTCGTCGGGCCGCAGGTGGCCCCACTGGTCGCGATGGAGCCGGGCCAGTTCGGGGATGAGCGCGGGGTTGTCGGCGAGGTAAGCGATCTCCATAGGGCCCAACCTGTCCGCCCGGGAAGACCCGGGGCCGTCCGCACGTCCTCAGATGATGTCGTCCAGAGCCTCCAGCAGCCGGTCGACGTCCCCGGCGCTGCTGTAGGGGGCGAGCCCGAGCCGAACACCGCCGGCTTCGCCGAGCCCGAGCCGGTTCGAGGCCTCGATCGCGTAGAACGAGCCCGCCGGCGCGTTGATGTTGGATTCCCCCAGGCGCGCCGAGACATCGCGCGCCTCCATGCCGTCGACCGTGAAGAGCAGGGTCGGCGTGCGCACGCGTGCGCGCGAGTGGACCGTGACACGGGGATGCTTCGCCAGCCCCTCCTCTATCGTGCGGCGCAGGTCGTCCTCGTGGGCGGCGAGCGCGCCCATCGACGCCTCGAGGCCGGCACGGCGCGAGGACGCGGCCCCGCCTATCCCCGCGAGGAAGTCCACAGCCGCGGTCGTGCCGGCCAGGAGCTCGAACGGCAGGGTCCCGAGCTCGAAGCGCTCCGGAACGGTGTTCACGGACGGGAGCAGCTTGTCGGGTGACAGTGTTTCGAGCAGCGCCGGAGACGCAGCCAGCGCGCCGAGGTGCGGCCCGCAGAACTTGTAGGGAGAGCAGACGTAGAAGTCCGCGCCCATGCCGGGCGCGTCCACGAACGCGTGCGGGGTGTTGTGGACGCCGTCGACGTACAGCAGGGCGCCGCGCGCATGGACTCTGGCCGCGATCTCACTGACCGGCGGGCGCGTTCCGAGGAGATTGGACGCCGCGGTGACGGCGACCAGCCGCGTGCGGTCGGTGAGCTGCTCTTCGACCGCGTCGAGCGTGATCTCGGACGTCTCCGGATCGAACTCGACCCAGCGCACCCGCACGCCCGCGCGCTCAGCGGCGATCAGCCACGGCCGGATGTTCGCGTCGTGATCGAGCCGCGAGACCACGACCTCGTCCCCCGACTTCCACGTCTTGGCGATGGCGCGCGAGAAGTCGAACGTCAGCTGCGTCATGCTTCGCCCGAAGACGACGCCCTCGGGTTCCGCTCCAACCAGGTCCGCGACAGCCTGCCGCGCCCCGACGACGATGTCGCTCGTGCGGCACTCCGCCATGGTGACCGTCCCGCGCTGGCACACGGCGGACTCAAGCGTGTCGCGGACGGCTTCGGCCACCGCGCGCGCGACGAGCGAGCCGCCGGGCGCGTCGAAGTGCGCGGCGCCTTCGTGCAGCGCGGGGAACTCGTCTCGAACGGCCTGCACGGAGAACGTCATGGTGCGCTGTCCCTCTTCTCGCCGGATCGACACGGGCGTGGTCCCGGCCGACATCTTACTCGCTCGGCGCGCCCCCATCCCCGCGCTCGACGCCCGGCAGACAGGCCTCCGTGGCGCCCCGCTGGTACACTTGTCGCCGTGTCCCATCGGCGAACAGGCAAGTTGGCGCTCGTCACCGCGCTCGCAGTGAGTCTCGCGGGGCTCCCTGCCGCGTCGGTCCTTGCCGCGCCCACGACCGCCCAGACGACAGCCGACCGGGCCGCGCTCGATCACGCGGTCGCCAAGTTCGAGGCGGCGCAGAAGCGCTCAGCGGACCTTGCCGCCCGGATCCGCCGCTACTCGAGCGAACTCGACACCGTGCTGGCGGAGCAGGCGCGCCTCCACGACGGGCTCGAGGCGCGTGTGGTCGCGATGTACCGTTCCGGAGACACGGGGTACATGGCGATCCTGTTCGGCGCCCAGACCATCGAGGACTTCACGGCACTCTGGGACATCCTGGCGCGCATGAACGACCAGGACACCGAGGACCTGCGCGCCCTGGACGTCGCCCGCGCCAAGGCGGAGCGATCGGCCGGCTCCCTCATGTCCCTGCAGGCCGAGCAGGCGCAGGCCGTCGACGCGACCGCTCGTGAAGTGGCGGCCGCTCGCAAGGAACTGGCTTCGAGCACGGCCGCGCTCAAGGCGTACGAGGCGCGGGTGGCCGCGGCAGCGGCAGCCGCCAAGCGGGCCGCCAAGGCGAAGAACAGTGCACAGCAGAAGCTCATCGGCTCAGGGGCGTGGCTGACCGGCAACGCGTCGCACTACTCGCCGAACTTCACCGGACGCGGGGCGAGCGGCGCGAGGATCACGCCGTATTCGATGATGGTCGCGCACAAGACGCTGCCGTTCCACACACTCATCGAGTTCGAGTACAACGGCAAGCGCTGCGTGGCGAGCGTCGAGGACCGCGGCCCCTTCACCAAGGGGCGCGACTTCGACCTCGGTCCCGGCGTGGTGCGCGTCCTCGGCTTCAGCGGCGTGCACAAGGTGCGCTACCGCATCATCCGGTAGCCCCGGCGATGACGTTCCGGCGCGGTGTCGCTGTCGGTCGCGACGAATGCGCCCCGGCGCTACCTGAGCCGGATAGTCACCACTCCCGAGCTTGACGTCACGTAGCCGGTCGACGATATGAACCCGGGCGCCGGCGCGCTGGCCTTGAAGTAGTAGACGCCCGTGGCCATGGTGGGTTTGAAGTAGTACTTGTACAGCCATGCCGCTCCCCCGTTGAGCAGATACGAGGTGCGGTTGGAGGAGTACGAGTAGTAGCCCTTGCCGGGCTTCTTCACCCACACCACGATGTTGCGCCCGATCATGCCGTACGGCGTCACCAGTCCGCTCAGGAGCACTGTCTTGCCGTGGTAGGTAGACGTCGCAGCGGTCTTGATGGTGATGGTGGTTGTTGCCGGAAGCATGCCCTTGAGGATCGTGCCGCTCGACCCGACAGCCCACAAGGTGTTCACATCGAGCATGCAGAGGCTGGCCAGCCCCGAAGGTGGTACCCAGGCCTGAGGAGCCCATGTGGCGCCACCGTTCAGGGTCTTGACGATCCCCCCCGGACCCGCCGCCCACGCGATATTGGAGTCGAGCGCACGGATGCTGTAGAGGCTGCCC
The DNA here is from genome assembly GCA_964533555.1 of uncultured Eubacteriales bacterium. Taxonomy (GTDB): domain Bacteria; phylum Actinomycetota; class Coriobacteriia; order Anaerosomatales; family PALSA-660; genus JANYAK01. Next base: position 1,598 of record CAZHMA010000122.1, on the reverse strand, counting down.
GCACCCGAGGTCTGCGGCGCCCAGGTCAAGCCACCGTTCGTGGTCTTGAGGATCACCCCGTTCGGGTTGCCGTCGCCAACAGCCCATCCGTTGCTCGCATCGATGAACCACACCCCGCGAAGGCTCTGGGTCACCCCCGAGTCCTGCGGCGTCCAACTCGTACCGCCGTTCGTGGTCTTCAGGATCGTGCCAAAGGCTCCGACGACCCATCCCGTATTCTCATTCTCGAAGTGAACGTCGTCGAAGTAGGTCGTCACGCCTGAATCCTGCGGCGTCCACTCACCACCGCCGTTCACGGTCTTGAGAATCGTGCCACCGGACCCGACGGCCCAACCGGTGGTCTCGCTGATGAAGGACAGGCCGTTCAGGCCGGTCAAACCTCCCGGACCCTGCGAGTGCCAACCCACGCCGCCGTTCGCGGTCTTGAGGATCGTGCCGGACCCCCCGACCACCCATCCCGTGCTGGCGTTGACGAACCTGACGCGGCTCAGGTAGGTGTTGTTGACCCCCGAGACCTGGGGCGTCCACCTCACGCCACCGTCGGTGGTCTTAAGGATCATCCCCTCGTTGCCGACCACCCAGCCCGTGTTGGGGTCGACGAACTCGACTCCGTGAAGGTGTTGCGAGGTGCCCGAGTTCAGAGGCGTCCACACCGACGCGCCGTACGATAGCGCGTGGGCCGGGGTCGCTGCGACCAGTACCAGCAGTAGCAGAAGCACTCCCGAACCAGCGCGAATGACCGTCGACGGCACGAATGCGTGTCTGCGCATGACCTTCTCCCTCCCCGAAGAGACCGGGCGAGCGGTCCGTGCGGATGCAGGACATCCCCCCAAGAAGGGATTATCACTACTGCTCACGGTGCGCAAACATCCACGCGGCTCACGTGGGAACGCACAGCGGGCCCCCTCCGAAGAGAGGACCCGCTGGTCACATCTGGTGTCCGAGGCGAGAGTTGAACTCGCACGCCCTTGCGGGCACTAGGCCCTCAACCTAGCGCGTCTGCCATTCCGCCACTCGGACGAGTGGTTCGCGCCCTGAGGAGGCGCGAGACGGAAGTATACCGTGCGGCCCTGCGCGCGCCAAGAGGGACCTGCGCGCTTCGCCCGGTGCTCTTCGGCGGGACTCTATCCGGCGCTCACCGCTTCCTTCGCCGAGCCCCTCGACCCGCAGACACCGCTCGGGATCGGATACGGGGCCGCGAAGTGGCATGCGGCCGAGTGCCCCGGAACCAGCTCGCGCAGGGGCGGCTCCCCATCGGCGCAGATCGGGAACTTGGCGATCGGGCAGCGGGTGTGGAACCGGCAGCCCGTCGGCGGGTGGATGGGGCTCGGCACGTCACCGGTCAGGATGATGCGCTCGCGCGACCGCTGCTTCTCGGGGTCCGGGACCGGGACCGCGGAGAGGAGCGACTGCGTGTAGGGGTGGTGCGGCTCGTCGTAGAGCCCGCGCCAGTCCCCCATCTCGACGATCTTGCCCAGGTACATCACGGCCACCCGGTCGGAGATGTGGCGCACCACCGACAGGTCGTGGGCGATGAACAGATACGTGAGCCCGAACTCGTCCTGGAGCTTCTCCAGGAGGTTGATGATCTGCGCCTG
>CAZHMA010000121.1:0-5452 GCA_964533555.1 uncultured Eubacteriales bacterium | reverse complement strand
GATCTTCACCGGAGCGCTCGGCTCGACCGAGATCGCGCGCAAGAACTGGGAGCACTTCGCCATCGGCGCCGCCATCTCCGGGGTCTCGATCGTGTGCGGCGAGAACGTCTGCGGCATCGACCCCGAGCTGAAGCGCGGAGCCGACGGCAAGGTCATCGACGCCCCCGACATGAAGCGCCGCGTCGAGCTGTTCCGCCGCTACCAGGAGGACGGCTACGGCGACATCCTCGTGCAGATGAACGTCGAGGACACGCGCCTCGGCGTGGCGGAGTACTGCGTGGGCGAGCTCGGCGTCACGACGATGGAGCTCAAGTGGGGCCAGGGCGCGAAGTGCATCGGCGGCGAGATCAAGGTCAGCTCGCTCGAGCGGGCGCTCGAGCTGCAGAAGCGCGGCTACCTGGTCACCCCGGACCCGTCGAGCCCCGCGATCCAGGCGTCGTTCAAGGACGGGGCTATCAAGCACTTCGAGCGCCACAGCCGCCTCGGCTTCATCGACGAGGAGGGCTTCGCGACCGAGGTCAAGCGCCTGCGTGACCTGGGCGCCAAGCGCGTCACGCTGAAGACCGGCGCCTATGCCATGCGCGAGCTCGCGATGGCCATCAAGTGGTCGTCGAAGTACGGCATCGACCTGCTGACCATAGACGGAGCGCCCGGCGGCACCGGCATGAGCCCGTGGCGCATGATGGAGGAGTGGGGCGTCCCGACCTTCTACCTGCAGTGCATGACCCAGGAGCTGTGCGAGGCCCTGGCGCTGCGCGGCGAGCGCGTCCCGGACATCGCCATCGCGGGCGGCTTCTCCACCGAGGACCACGTCTTCAAGGTACTCGCTATGGGCGCCCCGCACGCGAAGGCCGTCTGCATGGGTCGCGCGCTCATGATCCCGGGCTTCGTCGGCAAGAACATCGGGATCTGGATGAAGGAGGGCGACCTCCCGAAGTCCGTCTCCGAGTTCGGCGGGACCAAGGAGGAGATCTTCGTCTCCTACGAGACTTTGAAGGACAAGTACGGCGCCGAGGTCGACAAGATGCCGCTCGGGGCGATCGCCGTCTACACCTTCTCGGACAAGATCAAGGTCGGCCTGCAGCAGCTCATGAGCGGGTCGCGCAACATGAAGCTCGACACGATCAGCCGCGCCGACCTCATGGCGCTCACACGTGAGTCGGCCGAGATCTCGGGGCTGCCGTACGTGATGGACGCGTATCGGGAAGAGGCGATGGAGATCATCAACGGGTAGGCTTCGCACGATCGCCGGGGCCCACGGGGGTCCGGCGCTCACACAGTCCTCGGACGGGCGGCCACAGCGGCCGCCCGTTTCCGTGTTCCGGCCCCGGCCGCCCGTCCTGCGGAACTCGCGGCGGACCCCCGCGGGCCCCGGCTCGGGTATAGACCACCCAAGGGTAAGAGCCTCAAGAACGGTCCGCAGCGCGCGCTGCACGTGCATCCGCCCACGTCCGAAAGGACACCACCATGAAGCTGTCAGCCAGGAACGTGCTCAAGGGGACGGTCGTCGAGGTCGAGTCCGGCGCGGTCAACTGCGTCGTGAAGGTCGACATCGGCGGCGGCAAAGTCATCTCCTCCATGATCACGAAGGACGCCTTCGACGAGCTCGGCATCAAGGTCGGCTCCGACGTCTTCGCGATCATCAAGTCTTCGAACGTGATCCTCGGCACGGAGTAGCACCGGGCGAGCCGCAGCAGCGGCTACTTCACGACGATCTTGCCGAACACCATCCGCATGCCGCATGAGAACTCGTACTCGCCGGGCTGCATCGCGGGAAGCTTCACGACGGCACCTCCGCTGGTGAGGTCCTGGTTGACGTCGAAAGCCGGCACCAGCACCGAGGCCAGGCACCCCTGGCCCTGGCCGAAGGCGATCTCGAGTGGCACCCCGGCCTTGGCCTCGATGATCGTCGGGTCGTAGTACCCCTTCGACAGGTCCACCGCGATGCGCTGGACGGCGCCTTCCGGCTTGGCGGCCGCCGTCGGGGCACCTGCATCCGTAGCGGACCCGGTCTGGGACGGCGTCACCGCCGGCGCGGCACCGCAGCCGGACAGGGTGAGGACGATCACGACCAGCAGTGCGAGCACGGATCCGGATGTGCGGTTCAAGTCGGCGCCTTTCGGTGTCGGGTCGCAGTCTATGTCCCCAAAGCGACGGTCATGCCATGCGCGCCGGCGTCGGGCCGACCGCCGTGACTTCGGCGCCGCACGCATGGCGTCCCCTGAGAGCCGGGGCTACACTTGGCGAGCATCCTAAGGCATGGCGAAAGGTACGCGTGTGCAGCCGGTCGAACCCATCAGGCGCCAGGACCAGTTGGCGGAGCTCGCCGACGGGCATCGGCGCGCCATCCTTCAGAGGCTCATGGTCTCCCAGTCCACGCTCTCACAGCTGGGCCGCGAGTTCGGCCGGCATCCGGCATGGATCCGCCACCACCTGAAGCGCCTCGAGGCGGTCGGCCTGGTGGAACTCGCGGAGGTGCGCCAGGTCCTCAACTACACCGAGAAGTACTACCGCGCGACCGCGGGCGCGTACGCCGTCCACCTCCTTGTGGTACCCGAGGCGATCGGCAGGGAGAGCGTGGTGGTCCTCGGCAGCCACGACTTCGCGCTCGAGATGCTCGCGGCGGATGCGGCCGGCGTTCGCGGTGCTCCCGCGGTCATCCCCGCCGCCATCGGCAGCCTCGACGGGCTCATCGCGCTTCGCCAGGGGCTCGCGGACGTGGCCGGCTGCCACCTGTTCGACGCGGAGGCAGGCGACTACAACCTGCCGTTCCTGCGTCACCTCTTCCCCGACCACCGCGTCGTCGCGTTCACCCTCGCGCACCGCGACCAGGGCCTGATCGTCGCACAGGGCAATCCGCTGGGCCTCCGCGGCATAGAGGACCTGGCCCGGCCGGGGCTGACGTTCGCCAACCGGAACGAGGGCTCCGGGACGCGCGTCTGGCTCGACCGCGCACTGCGCGACGCCGGCATCGAACCGCGGCAGCTCGTCGGATACGACGCCCCGCTGTCCACGCACACGGCCGTGGCCGAAAGCGTCGCGGCGGGGCGCGCCGAAGTGGGCCTCGGCATCAGGCCGGCCGCGGAGCGCCTCGACCTCGGATTCGTTCCGCTGTTCCAGGAACGCTACGACCTCGTGGTGGACGCGGACCGGATCGACGACGCGGCCCTGGCCCCGTTCCTCGACCGCCTGCTGGCGGGTTCCTTCAAGACCGAGGTCAGACGCATGAGCGGATACGACGCGGACCACACCGGCGAGGAGCGACATCCCCGTCCCTAGCTGTATACCCGGCCCCCCGGCGAAGTTGGCATGCACGTTGCTTGCCTCATTGCCGAGCCAGGGCGACCCGTTCTCCTCCCCCCTCAGAACGGGGAGCGCCCGCTCAACATAACGAGGCGCGCTCCCCCCAGCGCGCCTCGTTCTATGTCTCCGGCCACTTCCAGACTCCACGGCTGCCGGCGTGCGCCGGGCCGCCACCGTGCTACCATGCGCAACGTCGAGCGTCCGCGACACGAGAGGTCCACCCGCGTGCCGGTGCCAACCATCCAAGCCTCGGCCGCGCCGTGGCCGCGTTATAATCCGTTGACCGTCGAGCAGTCGGCACGAGTCCCGGGGGAGCCGTGGCCAACGTGTTCAGCGGCGCCTCAGGGCGCCGGATCGCGATCATCGTGCTCGCGGGCGGCCTCGTGATGGGGCTCGCCTACACGGGCCTGCGCGCGGTCGCCTCGGATCCGCTGCCTGACGTCGCATCGCCCATCGAGGCCAAGGCCTTCGGCCAGCGGATACTGGTGATCGCGCCGCACCCCGATGACGAGACCCTCGCCCCGGGCGGGCTCGTGTCCCGGGCCCGCGCGAACGGCGCGAGCGTTCGCGCGGTCGTGCTCACGAGCGGCGACGGCTTCAAACGCGCCGCCGCCGAGCTGACGAAGGGCCCGCTGACTCCCGAGGTGTATCGCGAGCTCGGGCGCCTGCGTCACGCGGAGAGCGAAGCCGCGCTGGCGTCCTTCGGCGTCCCCCCGGCGGACAGGGTGTTTCTGTGCTACGCCGACGGCAGCCTCAACACCATGTGGGACCGCGACTGGGACCCGACGAAGCCCCACCTCGGGCTCAACGGGTCGACCTCCGTACCGTACGACTACGCATGGCGTCCCGGGACCGTGTACTGCGGCGCCAACCTGGCCGCGGACCTCGAGGCGATCCTGAAGGAATACCGGCCGACTTCGGTCGTCTACCCCGATGCGGCCGACACCCACCACGACCACTGGGCCGCGGCCGCCTTCACCGAGTACGCGATGGCCGCGAGCGGCTACCGCGGCGAGCGCTATACGTACCTCGTGCATTTCGGCCAGTACCCGTTCCCGTGGGCGTATCTGCCCAACGCGTATCTGCGCCCGCCCTCCGAGCTCTACGGCGTCGGGACCCGCTGGTGGTCGCTGGCGCTCGACGACAAGATGGAGTCGGCGAAGAGCCGTGCGATCGGCCTCTTCAAGAGCCAGCTGCGCCTCTCACACATGAATGTGTACCTGCGGGCCTTCATCCGCCGCAACGAGCTGTACGGGACGTACAAGACCCCGGCGCCGCTCTATTCGGAGCTTGATCCCGAGCCGCCGGTCTCCCCGGAGGCTCAGGACATCGTCATCAGGGAGCCCCGGCGCAGCGGCTTCGCCTCGATGCTCGGCCAGCCGGGAACGGTCTCCGAGGTCCGGATGGTCCGCGGGCCGAAGACACTCTGGATGGGCATCTCCACCCACGACGGATCGCCCCCGGAGCTGCGCTACACCTACAACCTTCGCCTGTTCGGCGGCGGAGCGCCGTCCCGGCTGGACGTGACGGTGACGGGGACGACAGCTCAGCCCTCGAGTGACGCGACGAACAGCATGGCGCCCGCCGGCCTGCGCGTGGTGCGCAGCGGCGGCACCGTGTGGCTCGGCCTTCCGACCGAGATCCTCAAGGGCCGCGACGAATGCCTCGTGTCCGGCGGCGCGTTTCCCAAGCGTGCCCGCGGAAAGGGCTACCGCTCCGCGTGGAGGCCCGTGGGGCTGTAGTCGCCCGCCTACCCGAAGCGACCTGTGATGTAGGCCTCCGTGCGCTTGTCGGACGGGTTCGTGAAGATCAGCCTCGTGTCCGCGACTTCCACGAGGCCCGCGGGCCGGTCCATCGACTCGCGCAGCATGAACGCCGTCCTGTCCGAGATGCGTGCCGCCTGCTGCATGTTGTGCGTGACGATAACGATCGTCACATCGCTCTTGAGCTCGGCGATCGTGTCCTCGATCTGCTGTGACGAGATCGGGTCGAGCGCGGAGGCGGGCTCGTCCATCAGAAGGACCTCGGGACGCGTCGCGAGCGCGCGCGCGATGCACAGACGCTGCTGCTGGCCGCCTGACAGTTCGAAGGCGTGCTTCTTCAGGTGCGCCTTCACCTCGTCCCACAACGCCGCACGGCGCAGGGAGTC
>CAZHMA010000120.1:0-5480 GCA_964533555.1 uncultured Eubacteriales bacterium | reverse complement strand
GGGTCGTCGGTCGGGAGGACGATCGGGAACGCCCCGGAAGGGCTGGGGCCCGCGGTCGGGAAGGCCTTCGACTACGACGACCTGGTGATCGTGGAGCAGTTCGTCGAGGGTGTGGAGGTCACCATCGGCGTGCTGGGAAACGATGACGCCGTCGCCCTTCCCACGCTGGAGATCGTGCCCGAGCACGAGTTCTACGACTACGACTCGAAGTACGTGCCCGGGATGAGCCGGCACATCATCCCCGCCCGGGTGAGCGACGACGCCCGGCGCGAGTGTCAGAGGATCGCGGTCGCGGCGCATGTCGCACTCGGCTGCGCGGGGATGTCGCGCGCCGACACCATCGTGACGCCCGAGGGCGAGGTGCTTCTCCTCGAGGTGAACACGATTCCCGGCATGACCACCACGAGTCTGGTCCCGGACGCGGCGCGTGCCGCCGGGATCGAGTTCCCCGAGCTGTGCGACCGCCTCGTGAGACTCGCGAACGAGTCGTGGGCGGCGCGCCGCCGGGGGCGGGACTAGCCGGCGGACTGCGGCCCCGGGGCCGAGATGCTTGCGCAAGCCTCCTGGCCGAGCACTATCTCGCCGTCGATGACCGCTCCCGCGCAGGGCAGCCCGACGACGAACGTCGCCCCCCCGCCCGGCGTCTCCTCCACCCGCGCCACTCCACCATGGTTCTCGGCGATGATGCGGACGATGTAGAGGCCCAGGCCGACGCCCGGCCGCCCCGACGACCCGTCGAGCCGCGCATACCGGTCGAAGACGCGCTCGCGGTCCTCGTCCGGCACGCCGGGGCCATGATCGATGACCCGAAGCTGCGCAACGCCGTCGGCGCACGCGACGCTGACGGTGATCGGCGTGTCGCCGGGTGCGTACTTGAACGCGTTCATCACGAGGTTGACCAGCACCTGCCGCAGCCGCTTCTCCTCGCCCCGAACGACGGGACGGCACGGCGCATCGAGGACCAGGGGGCGCTCCGAATGAGTCGGCGCGATGGACGAAACGACCTCCTCGGCCAGGTCCGCGAGCGCCACCGGCGAGAGCGCTGTAGGGGCAAGCAGCTCCTCGGCCCGTGTCGCCGAAAGGAGGTCCTCCAAGAGGTCGGCCATCCTCCCCGCGTTGCGCTTGGCGGAGGCGATCGCCTTGTCGCGCTCTTCGTCCGAGAGCGGCTTGCGAAGGAGGTCGAGATAGCCGATCACGACCGCCAGCGGAGAACGGAGGTCGTGCGATATCAGCGAGACTATCTCGGAGCGTATCTGCAGAAGCCGGCGGTCCTCGGTCACGTCCTGGGCGGTGATGAGGATGCGGTTGTGCAGGTCGTCAGCGTGCCGCGCGGCCTGGACGACGTACCACCTGGGCGCCTGGCCGAGCCGTGAGAACTGGACGACGGTCGGGGAGTCGAGGGAGCGCTCCAGAAGGGTGACCGGGTCGAGCTCCTCGCCGCTGTCGTCGGCGACGGCGGACTCCGCGAGCGCGTCCGACAGCGTCCGGTCCATGAGCAGGGCCTGCGGCAGCCCGAACGCGACCGAAGCCGCCGGGTTGGCGACGACGATGCGGCCGTCCTGCAGCACGACCTTGGCCTCGCGCGACTCCGAGACGACGATCCCGAGCGATTCCTCGGCGTACTCGGCCTTCGACACGGCGACCTTCAAGTCCGACTGCCGCGCAGCCAGGTGGCGCAGGAGGTCCTCGACCACCGCACCCAGCTCGCGGAACTCGGTCGGCAGCGTTGGATCGTCCAAGGAGCTCTCGGCCGTGAAGGGCGCTCCCTCGACGGCCAGATAGCCCTCGGTCTTCACGTGGTCGACCAGCCGCTCCACCGGGCGCTTGATGAACCGGGTCAGCACGATGCCCAGGGACACGCCGATGACGATGGCGAGCAGACCTGAGATCACGCTGGAGTAGATCGCCGCACTCGTGGCGCGCCTCGTCCGCTCGTCCAGATTGACGAGCTCGGCGACCGCTGCGGGCTCACCGTCGATGCCCTGCATCAGAGCGAGGACGGTCATGTCGGCTGCCCCGACCTTGTATGCCAGACGAAGCACGTCGGGCGTCGGCTTCAGCGGCGTGGCCCCGTCGAACACGGTCGAGTCCGCGGGCGGGTGGAACGAGACGCGGACCTGGGACGCGATACTCTCGAACCGCGACTGCTTCGCCTTGTCGAAGTCGAGCGACGCCAGCGCATAGGCCGGCCGGCCGTCTCCGGCGTCGAACGAGCGGCCAGCGACGAACGACACCCCTCCGGGCATCGCGAGCAGGCCCTGCGTGCTTGCGGTCCTGCCGGTCGCCACCGCGGTCAGCCGGCCGACGTCCGCTCCGCTGCCCAGCGCGACCACCGTCTTGCCGGTCGGATCCACGACCACGAGGGCGCTGGCGCTCGTCGCGTCGAGGAAGTCCCGCGCGCGCTGGAGCGCCTCGCCGGTGAGGGGAGGGCCGCTCGCCAGGGAGGTGAGTGCGGTCTGAAGCTCCTCGGTCTCGGCGATCACGAAACCGGACAGTCCAGAGGTGTCCTCGGTGGCCGTCTGCTCGCGCCACGGCTGGTTCTGCCATGTGATGAGCGCGCCGTTGATGAGGACGGTGATGAACACGGTGATCAGGCACAACAGAACGACCGTCCACACCAGCCGCCCCCCGAGGTCGGGCGGAACGAACTGGCGCAGTCGCCTGCCGATGTCTGTGGCGGACTGTTGCAAGTGGACCCCCGAGCACGCCGGTCGCGCGCACCGTCCATAGTGTAAGGAATCGGCCCGTCGGCGACGAACGGAGATGCCGAACGGCACCCCGCCTGACGGACGGCGCCCTAGCGGACGGCGACCGCCTGCCTCCGGGAACCCAGGACCTTGACGCCGTCGATGATCGCCAAGGGGACGAGGCTCGCCACGATGACGGCCGCCCACTCGGTGACGCCGAGCGGCACGGTCTTGAAGACCGCGGAGATCGGCGCCGCGTAGAGCACCGCCAGATGCGCCGCGAACGAGCCGACGCCCGCGAGGACCAGCCAGCGGTTCTTGAGCGACTCGGCCGAGAAGACGCTGCGTGTCGTGGACCGGAAGCTGAACGAGTGCAGCAGCTGCGTCAGGACCATCGTGGTGAGCAGCATCGTCTGTCCGAGCTGGTAGCTGTGGTTCGGCATGAACCACTCCCCGTAGACGTAGACGCCCAGTGCACCGGCGGTGATGAGCGCCCCCTGGGTGACGATCTGGATCTGGTTGGGCTTCGTCAGGATGCCCTCGTCGGCCGAACGAGGGCGCTGCTCCATCACTCGCGGCGACGCGGGATCGACGCCCAGCGCGAGCGCCGGCAGGCCGTCAGTCACGAGGTTGTTCCACAAGAGCTGCAGCGGCAGCAGCACCGGCTTGTCGATGAGGAACGAGCCGAGGAAGACGATGAGCACCTCGGAGACGTTGCAGGAGAGCAGGAAGAGGATGAACTTGCGGATGTTCGCGAAGACGGTCCTGCCGAATCGTATGGCGGTGACGATCGTGGCGAAGTCGTCGTCGGCCAGCACCATGTCCGCGGCCTCGCGGCTCACGTCCGTGCCGACCTTGCCCATCGCGATGCCGATGTCGGCCTTCTTGAGGGCCGGCGCGTCGTTCACGCCGTCCCCGGTCATGGCGACGACGTGGCCGTGCTTCTTGAGCGCGTCCACGATGCGCAGCTTGTGCTCCGGGTTGACCCGCGCATAGATCCGGATGTCCTCGACGGCTTCGTAGAGCTCATCGTCGCTCATGGCCTCGAGCTCCGTGCCGGTGACGACGCGCTTGCCCTCGAGCAGCCCGATCTCGGCGCCGATGGCCTTCGCGGTGAGCGCGTGGTCGCCGGTCACCATCGCCACGTGGATGCCCGCCTTGTGGCACGCTTCGATCGCCGCCGGGACTTCGGGCCGCGGGGGATCGACCAAGCCGAGGATGCCGATGTAGGTCAGGTCGCGCTCGGTCGCCGCCTCGTCCACCGGCTCGTCAGCGGCGAGGTCGCGTGCTGCGAAGACGAGCGTGCGGTGACCGGTGGCGGCGAACTCCTCGTTGGCGTCGTGGATGCGCGCCAGGAGTTCCGGGGTCAGCGGCACGGTCTGCCCGGCGATACGGGCGCGCGTGCACAGCCCGAGCACGATGTCGGGCGCGCCCTTCACATAGGCGACGAGCCCGCCGTCGAGCTGGTGGACGGTCGTCATGCGCTTGCGTTCGGAGTCGAACGGGATCTCGGCGACGCGGGCCGGGCGCACGCGGTCCTCGGTGAGGTTGTCGGCCGCGACCACGAGCGCCGTCTCGGTCGGATCGCCCACGAGTCGACCGTCGGCGCCGAAGCGGGTGTCGTTGCATGCCGCGGCGATCGTCAGCAGCAGCTCGCGGTCCCGGTGGTCGGGGACGGCTCCCGCCGGCTGTATGGCCCAGTCGGGCAGGACCTCGGCGCTGTCGGTTCCCACGAGCATGCGGCGGACCACCATCTCGTTGCGCGTCAGCGTGCCGGTCTTGTCGGTGCAGATGAACGTCGTGGAGCCCAGGGTCTCGACCGCGTGCAGCTTGCGGACGATCGCGTTGCGCTGCGCCATCAGGCGGACGCCCAACGACAGGGACACGGTCACGATGGCGGGGAGCCCCTCGGGGATCGCGGCCACTGCCAGCGATATGGCGACCAGCAGGTTGATCGTGAGCGCTTCGACCCACGTGCCGCCGCCTCCGGGCGTGAGCGCCACCCGCGCCATGCCCTGCACGAAGACGATGGCGGCGACCACCAGGACGGCGAGAGCGATGCGCTTGCCGACGACGCGCAGCTCCTTCTGGAGCGGCGTGTGCTCCTCCTCCTGCTCTGCGAGCAGGTCGGCTATGCGCCCCATCTCGGTGCACTGGCCCGTTGCGGTCACGAGCATCCGGCCGCGCCCTATGGCGACCGAGGTGCCGGCGAACACCATGCCCGTCCGGTCGCCCAGCGTGAGCGACGCATCGGCGAGCGCGTCGGTGTGTTTGTGCACCGGGGCGCTCTCGCCGGTGAGCGAGGCCTCCTCCACGCGCAGCGCGGCCGCTTCCAGCAGTCGTCCGTCCGCGGGGATCTTGTCACCGGACGCGAGCAGGACGACGTCTCCCGGGACGATCGACGAGGCCGTCACCGAGGCCTCGACGCCGTCGCGCATGACGGCGGCCGTCGGCGCCGCCATCTGCTTGAGCGCCTCCATCGCGCGCTCGGCGCGATACTCCTGGACGAAGCCCAGCACGCCGTTGAGGAGCAGGATCGCGGTGATCGCCACCGCCTCGGGGACCTGTCCCTCGATGGCCGAGAGTGCCACGGCGCCCATCAGGATCGAGATCATGAAGTCGTTGAACTGACCGAGGAACATCTTCAGGGCGCCGCAGCGTTATGCGGGCTTCAGCTCGTTCGGACCGAAGGAGGCGAGGCCGGGGGCCGCGCCGGCCCGCCGGGGGACGGGCAGGGGCGCGCGGACCCCCCGGGGGCGCCGCGCCCCGCCGCCCGCCCCGGGCCCCCCCGGC
>CAZHMA010000119.1:0-5515 GCA_964533555.1 uncultured Eubacteriales bacterium | reverse complement strand
CTGCCTAGGGGACTGTCACCTTTGCCGACTCGGCGGCAAAGGGGGCTGTCCCCTCCGGGCTGACCTCACTCCACCCGACAGGAACAGAGGTAAACCGGCCTGCCCTCGGCCGCGAGCGCGCGCAGCGCCCGGGCCCGCCCCATGGCCAAGGCCACCTGCGGCAAGGGCCCCATCATCGCCCGCGGCGCCAACATCAACCACGTGGTCTTCGACCTGTTGTGCGCGGCGGCCGACAAGGCCAAGGTCGCGTATCAGATCGGTGCGGAGCCCCGCGGCACCGGCACCGATGCGAACGCGATCCAGCTGTCACGCGGCGGCAAGGCCGCGGCGCTCGTCTCGATCCCGCTGCGCTACATGCACACGCCGACCGAGGTGCTCGCGCTCTCCGACATCGAGGACGCCGTGAAGATCCTCACGCGCTTCGTTCTGGACCTGAAGCCGGGGACCGACTTCACGCCGTAGCCGTACCGCTCGGCGCTCCAGTCCCGGCGGGCCTAGCCGCGGTCGGAGTGCTGCGCGTCCGCGGGATCCACATGCACGATCACGTACAGGTCCGGGACCTGCGCTTCCAGCCGGTTGCGCACCTCGTCGGCCACGGCGTCCGCCGCCTCGATGAGCGTGCCCCGCTGGACCTCGACGTGCATGCTCAGGTGGATCTGCTCGCCGGTCTTCTCGGCGATGACCCCGTGCGTGGCGAGCGCGCCGGGGACGCCCAGCGCTGTCTCGCGCACCATCACGTAGAACTCGTCCTCGGGTGACTCGCCCATGAGCGTCCGGGCGTTCTCACGCCACAGGATGACGGCGTTGACCGCGATGATGATCGCGACCACGCACGAGGCGATGGGGTCGGCCAGCGCGAAACCGCCCTTCACGAACCAGGTGCCGATCAGTGCGGCGATCAGTGCGAGCTCGTCGTTGAAGACCTCGATGAGCTGCGCCTTCTCGGCCGCGCTGCGGTTCTTGTTGCGCAGCAGCGGGATCAGCGGCAGGCCTGACACCACGATGGAGGCCAGCAGCACGCCGATGGCGATGGCGAAGGCCCCACCCGCAAGCACGGCGCCTTCGGCGCCCGCGCGCTCGAACAGCTTCGGCACCGCCTCGCGCAGCGTCTCGAACGACGTGAACGAGATGAAGATGGTGGCCGCGACCAAGGCCGCGATGTTCTGCGCCCGCCCGTAGCCGAACCGGTAGTTCGCATCCGCGGGCTTCTTCGACATGTACGTGGCGATGAGCAGGAAGCCGACGATGAGCATGTCGGCGGTCGAGTGCATGGCCTCCGCGAACATGACGCCGAGGTGTGTCCAGAAGAACGCCGCGAGCTTCAGGCCGAACAGCACCGTGTACCCCGCCAGCGCAAGCCACATGCCGCCCGTGCCCGAACCCTTGCCCCCGCCTGCCATGTCCCGTGCCCTTCGTCCGCGTTGTGTTTCGGGGGTCAGTCTCTCACAAGAACGCGGATGCGCGGGCCGGCGGCCCGCCCCGGCCCGGCTTCGCGCCCCCGCGGTGCGCCATTCGCTACAATGGGAGCCCGCCGGCCGCCGAACCCCGGCGCCTGCGATGTTCCGGACGGACCACATGCCGCGCGAAGAGAAGTCCATAGCCCGCAACAAGAAGGCCTTCCACGACTACTTCGTGGACGAGGTCTTCGAGGCCGGCATCGCGCTGACCGGCACCGAGGTGAAGTCGCTTCGGGAGAACGGCGCGTCGCTGCGCGACACGTTCGCCACGGTCAAGAACGGCGAGGTGTGGCTGCACGGCGTCCACATCGCCCCGTATTCCCACGGGAACCGATCGAACGTCGAGCCCGCTCGCTCGCGCAAGCTGCTCCTGCACCGCAAGGAGATCCGCTACCTCATCGGCAAGACGCGGGAGCGCGGCAACGCGCTGGTGCCGATCCGCATGTACTTCACGCCCGCGAACCTCGTGAAGGTCGAGATCGGCCTTGCCCGCGGCAAGAAGCTCTACGACAAGCGCGACGCGAACGCCGAGAAGGACGCCAAGCGCGACGCCGACCGCGCGCTCAGGGAGCGCAACAAGGGCGAGTAGGGCCGCGGCACGGGGGCCGCGGGTCGCGGAAGGGCTACGGAGCGTCCGCCGCCGGCGGGTCGACCGCCTCGCCCTGCGCGATCTGCGTGATACGTAGCCGGCCGTCCACCTCGGTGACCACGAACGAGACCGAGCGCTGGATGTCGGTACCGGACTGAACCGGGTTCTCCTCGATGAACATGTACTCCCACTCGCCCGGGCCCTGGCCGTTTCCTTCGACGCGAAACGCCGTCACGCCCTCGCGCCGGATGCGCCCGCGGTAGCCGGGAAGGCCCTGTTGCGCCGCCTCCGCGACGTACCCGGAGCCGCCATGGGGGTTCGAGGAGAGCAGGTCCGTTATGAACGCGTCGACGAGCACGCGGGCCTCCCCCTCGTGGGCGAACCACTCGGCCTCCTGCGCCGACGCGCGTTCGTCTTGGGTGCTGACCTCGTAGTAGACGAAGGCCGCGGTTCCCCAGATGCCCACGAGGGCGAGCGTGGCGAGCGAGAGCGCCACCCACCCCGCGGCGATCCTGCGCCGGCTCGGCCTCAGATGCGCGGCGGCGTCTGCCGCCCGCACCACGAGGTGTGCTTCTGAGGTCCTGATCACTGTCAGGCCGCCGAGCAGCTGGCCGGTGCTCAGACGGTCCCCGTTCGGCTGCCGGCGGGCCCACAGCAGCAGCACGGCAGCGACGCACGAGAAGACCCACAGAGGGATGCCCCAGAACGCCGACACGACGAGGATCCCGAAGGCGGCGGGGAGCAGCAGCCACGGCGATCCGAGGATCGCCAGCGCGTCGACCGCAGCGGCCGCGAGCCGTCGCGCACGCGATGCGCGCGGGACTCCTCCGAACGGGTCGTCGTCGACCGCCACGCTCCCGCCGCTCGTCCCGGTCAGCTCGTCCGTCATTCCCGACCCTCCCACGTCAGTCGCGTCACGACCATCCGCCCGGCTCGCTCCTCGACCGTGATGGCGAGCGTCGCCTGGTCGCCCGAGACCGCGGAGCCGGTCTTCTCGCCGAACATGTACTCCCAGACGCCGTTGCTTTGGCCTGTGCCCTGCTCCTCGAGGCCGGTCGTCCCGGCGCGGCGCAGATGATCCCGGAACGCGGGAAGCGCCGCGGCAGCGTCCTCGACGACGTGGCCGGCGCCGGCGTCCGGTCCGCCGGCCAGCACCTCGGCCTTGAATGCAGCGCACACGGCGTCCGCCTGCGGCGTGAGCTCCGCGCTCCTCGCCTCGGCGGCCGTCTGGTCCCCGGTCTGGTCGAACGCAGTGTATGCCGCCCAGCTCACCGTGCTCACCAGGATCAGCGCGACCGAGGCGGTGACCGCGAAGGCCACCCGAGCGGCGATGACGCGCCGCCTGCGCGGGCGCACCGGCCCCTGGACGTCCCGGGCCCGGACCACCAGGTAGGCGTCGGCCGTGCGCATGACCGTCAGGCCCGTCACCAGCGTCCCGACGGACAGGCGCTCGCCGTTGGGCATGCGCGAGTTCAGCCAGGCTGCCAGCGCGGCGACACACGCGAGCGCGAGCAGGACGACCACGATGGGGATCAGCTCGATGAAGGCGACGGCGACCGGTACGCACACGACGGTGACCAGCCACGGAGCGCCGAGCACGGCGACGGCGTCGACGACGCCCGCCGCGGCCCGTCGCCGGGCGGACGCCTCCGGCACCCCGCCGAACGGGCCCCCGGAGCTCTCGGCGTGCTGGGCGTGCGAGACCAGAGTGTCCATGCCGCTTCCCCCTCGTACGAGCGTTCGGCCCCCCGCGCGACCGGACCCTACGGCTGCGCCGCGAGGCCTTCGCCGGAAATGTCCGCTATCAGCCACTCCGGCGCATAGCCGAAGGAAGACCCGTCGTCCCCCTGGAGGGTGACGCGCAGGACCACGGTGAACGTGACCGTGTGGGTCCCCTTGGAGGTCGTCTCGGTGGCGACCACCCGCCAGACGCCCGTCGTGACCTTGGTCGGGTCGCCGATCGCGTAGGCGGACAGCTTCTCCTCCTGCGCGCGCCGCACGAGCATCTCGTACGCGGGCAGCGCCCAGCCGAGCACCGACGTCTCGCCCTTGTAGTCGCTGCCGAAGCGCACCAGGCTGTCGTACTTGGAGTCGACGGTGTCCCGAACCTGTCGGCTCTGGTCGCTCTCCGGGCCCGCTATCGCCTCGAACACGGCCTGCTTGGCCGCGGCGGACGTGGGCGAGGCGTTGGTCATGTAGAAGGCCGTCCACATGAGTCCGAGCAGGACGACGGCGACCGCAAGGCTGATGATGCCGTACGCCGCGGCCGTGCGCGGTGGCCGCATGCCCAGTGCCGCGACGTCTCGCGTGCGAACCACACGGCGGAATCCGGGTGCGCGCACGACCATGAGGCCCGTCAGGGCCATGCCGGGGGAGACGCGCGGTCCACCGGAGCGCCACGGGCGCCACACGAACCACGGCCACAGGAGCGCGGCCGCGAACGCCGCGATGCCCAGAGCGGGCGCCCAGATCGGGGGCCGGCCCTGTGTGGCGATCGCGAACGCCGGAAAGGCGACATAGGCGGGTACCGCGATGCCGATCAGGATGTCGAGCGGGACGGCGACGCCCATGCGCCACCACTCGGCGGTCGACATGCCGTCGGCGGGGGAGAGCCCCTTCTCGGCGAGGATCCCTGCGGCCAACTCAGCCGGCTGGCCGAACCGCGCGATCTCCTCCGCGGCGCGCTTGGGATCATCGCCGGCGGCCTCCGACAGAAGCGAGCTGACCTCGGCGACGAGATCCTCCGCCTCGGTTGCGCCGATGAGGCTGAGCTCCGCCCTGAGCCGCGTGATGTAGGCCTCGATCAGCTCGGCCGACGTGCGTGCGCTCATCGCTTCTCCCCCCGAAGTGCGTCCATCGCGTCCCCGATGCGTCCCCACTCACCCTGGGCGCGTTCCAGGAACAGCGCGCCGTCAGGCGTCAGCTCGTAGTACTTGCGCGGGTTGCCCGGCGCGTCGGTGGCCCACGACGCGGCCACGAGCCCGTCCGACTCCAGGCGCTTGAGTACCGGATAGACGGTGCTCACGCCGGCGACGAGGTCCCCGAGCTCGTCGAGGGCCTGCACGATCCCGTAGCCGTGAAGCCTGCCGCGGCGATGCAGCAGCTCGAGCACGAACAGCTCGACGATGCCCTTGCGGGCCTGTGCGACCCACGATGCGAACGCGTCCACCCGGCCCCCTTGCGTCGATACTACACATAACGTAGTACATCACGACGTATAGTACCCAGCCAGCGCCGTGTCAAGCGCTGGCACGCAGGTCGCTCCGGTCCTATACTGTGGTGCCGCTCGAGTGAGCGGCACGCGCACGTTGACATGGTCGGGTGCGCCCCCTTGGGGGCGACTGGATTCGACACGATACGTTTGAGGGAAGAAGCAGGCCGAGGTCTCCTCGCCTCGTTAAACAGGGGTACAAGACGCCAAGCGTCGACAATAACTACGCTCTCGCTGCCTAAATAGCCAGCGACGCCG
>CAZHMA010000118.1:0-5548 GCA_964533555.1 uncultured Eubacteriales bacterium | reverse complement strand
GCGAACATGGAGCTCACGGACTACAAGGTGCGCGTGCTGGACGAGAAGAAGGGCACGGGCGCCATCACGCGCGTGCTCATCGTCTCGGACGACGGCACCGAGTCGTGGGGGACAGTCGGGGTTTCGGAGAACATCATCGAGGCCTCATGGGAGGCGCTCGTCGACTCCATCGATTTCGGCCTGTCTCACGGGCCTTCGGGCGGGCAGCCAGTCGACTAGCAGCTCCACCCGCCAGTCTCCAGCGTCCGTTCGCCGATTCAGAGCGCCCCCCGGCAGGTAGCCGCGGGGCGAATGGCGAAACTCCTGTGCGAGGGCGCGACACTGTCCGTGTCGTGTCTTGGATGACGCAGTCTCGAGGGAGGACGTCCGCGTGCGAGTGGTCCGCGTGTTCACCGGTGACGACGTGCGCTACGGCCTGGCCGACGATGGGAGCATCACGCTCATCTCGGACGAGCCGTTCGCCGCGTGGGAGACCGAGGAGACCATCGCGCTGCAGGGCGCTCGCCTCATGCCGCCGTCGATGCCCACGAAGATCGTGTGCGTCGGCATCAACTACAAGACCCACGCCGCCGAGATGGGCCACACGCTGCCGTCGGAGCCCGTCATCTTCCTGAAGCCGCCCACGGCGATGAACGCGACAGGCGGCGAGATCCACCTGCCGCCGGGCGTCGGCCGCGTGGACTACGAGGGCGAGCTCGCGGTGGTCATCGGTCGCCGCGCCCACCGCGTGCCCGTGGGCGAGGCCGACTCACATATCCTCGGCTACACCTGCGCCAACGATGTCACGGCCCGCGACCTGCAGAAGAAGGACGGCCAGTGGTCCCGCGCGAAGGGCTTCGACGGCTTCTGTCCGCTCGGACCCTGGGTCGAGACGGACGTGGACCCCGCTGACGTGCTGCTCGAGACCTATCTGAACGGCGAGTGCGTCCAGTCGGTGCGCACGTCGGACATGATCTTCGACGTGCCGCAGATCGTGAGCTTCGTCTCCCACGTGATGACGCTGCTCCCGGGCGACGTCATCCTGACGGGCACGCCCGGCGGCATCGGCCCCATGGGTCCCGGCGACGCCGTCGAGGTGCGCATCGAGGGCATCGGCTCGCTGGTCAACCGCGTCGTCTAGGAGCGGGGCGGTCCGTCCTCGCACGCGACCTCCGGCGACAGCATCTCAGGTCGCACGAACAGGAACGCCGCGTAGAGCGCCAGCACGGCCGCGCCCACAATCACCGCGTTCGTCGGCTGGATGAGGCTCCCGAGGGGGCCGAAGATGAACGACGACACCGGCATGAGCCCCATGAACGACATGACGAAGAGCGCCATGACCCTGCCCCTGAGCTGATGCGGGACGCAGGATTGGATCGATGTGTTCATGATCGAGGTCGAGGTCAGGAATGCAGCACCGGTGAATGCCGAGATCACGAGCGTGAGCCACAGGGACCGGGACAGCGCGAACGCGATGAGCAGTATCGCCATCGCCATGAGCGTGAAGCGCACCAGCGTCTCGCGCTTCGCGGTCCGCGGAAGGCTGGCCACGATGAGCGCCCCGACGACCGCTCCGAGGCCGTTCGCCGCCATGACGTAGCTGGTCAGGCTCTGGGTCATCGCCTCTCGTGCCTTCCCGACGATCGCCAGCGGTACGAGCGCTTTGGCGACGACCGCGGGCAGCAGCATCATGTACGGCATCCCAAAGATGGTCATCATGGCGACCGAGAGGATCAGCATGCCCACGTTGCGATGCTCGCGGGCGTAGGAGAGCCCCGCGGTCAATGTCCTCCACGCGCCCTCTCGCGTGCGCGGACCTTCGCTGCGCGTCGGCGTGGCGCGACGGGTCCTGATCGCTGCGAGCGCGGCGATGACGAACAGGAAGCTCACGGCGTTTATGTAGAAGATGTCGCCCATCCCCAGGCCCACGAGCAGCACGCCCGCCGCGGCCAGCGGGCCCAGCATCCTGGCGCTCTGGAACTGCGCCGCGTTGAGCGCGATGCCGTTCAGAAGCTCCTCACGCGGGACCAGGTCGGGCACCATGGACTGCCACGCGGGGAAGGTCAGCGCGGACATGAGACCGCCGAAGAGGCCGAGCGCGGCGATCGTCGCGAGCGAGAACAGCGGCCTGGCGGCGCTGAGGTTGCCGGTGGCGTACAGCACGCCCAGCGCCGTCGCCTGGACGCCGAGCGCCACCTGCGCCCAGATGATCAGCGTGCGGCGGTTCACCCGGTCGGCCAGGGCCCCCGCCGGGATGGCGAGGAACAGCACCGGTAGGTTCGACAGGCCGTTGATGATGCCGAGGTCGGCGCTCGAGTTGCGCAGGTTCCACACGACGATGCTGAGCGCATACATCTGCATCCACGAGCCGACGTTGGAGACGAGCGCCCCGCTCCAGAACAGCGAGTAGTCGCGATAGCGGAACGCCGCGAAGGTGCCGCCCTTGCGAACGATCTCCTGGGGCGGGCCCTCGACGTCAGCCTCGAAGCCGGCGGTGGTGCGCGGCGTGGCGTCCTCGTCCGACCGCACGTGCGAGTCCGTCGAGGCAGAGTCGGTGATGTCGTCGGGCATGCGCGCGTCCTCGGTCTCGTGAGGGGGGAGCGTCGCGGCGCGCGACGCACTGAGGGATTGTACCCTACGGGGCGCGACGTTCCTGAGGGCCGCGAGCCCGGTCCCACCCGCTTGACCTCCGTCAAGTCGCGGGTGCCCCGTGCGGTCGTATGCTCGCAGAGGATCGACCGGACGCGATCACTGCGGAGGCACGACATGGACGTTCGCGAGGAAGCGACCCCCCGGTTCTTCGACACCTACGGTGCCGTCTACGCGTTCACCGCCATCTTCGCGATCGGCGCCATCGCGACCATCGCCGCGCTCCCGGCGTACGCGGCGAACACCGGCTACTATCTGCTGCTGGCCTGGCCGCCCCTGGTGGCGATGGCCAGCCTGCTGCTCACCGAGCGCAGGCCCGGGAGCTGGCTCGGGTTGGCGGGCCGCACCCTGCTGCTGACCTCCATCGCCTCGTTGGCGACCGTCCTGATGATCAGCTTCGCCATCCCGGTGATCAACCTGGCGCACGCCCGGCCGTTGCTCGCCCCCCGCGGGCTTCCGGGCGTGACGGTGGGTGTCGTCGCGCTCGTCACGCTGATCGTCGTCCCGCTCGTCATCGGGTTCGTGCGCGCGCTGCGCAGCCACGACGGCGGCTCGAAGGTCCGCGCCGGCGCGATAGCCGTCGCACTGGTCCTCGCGCTGGTTGTCGCCTTCATGACCATCGTGCCGGGGTACGATCTGGTCCGGTTCCTTCGCGATGACCAGGCCTACGCGGTGCTGATGGTGATCAGCTGGTACGGGCCGGCGTACGCGCTCGCGACGGCCTCCGCGCGCAGTCTCGGACTCGGATAGAGGCGTCGATCGGGTCGGACGGCAGGGCCGGCGCAGGACTCGCGGAGCCGCCCCGCCGCCTGTCGAGTCACGGCCGCCTCTCAGCGCGGACCGGCCCCATCATGTCGGTGCAGGGTGCTAGGATGGCCACATCATCTAGCGCATCCGACACGAGCGGGGAGCCTCGAGCCGACCCATGTCAGCGGACCGTCTTCGCACACCCGACGTCGACCGTCTCATCGAGGCGGTCCTTTCGCTGTCCGGGCCGGACGAGGTCTATGCCTTCCTGCAGGACATCGCCACGGTGCGCGAGATCCACGACATGGCACAGCGTCTCGCGGTCGCCCGGATGCTGGCCGACGGGGAACACTACGACCGCGTGCGCGAGGTCACTGGCGCGTCCACCACTACCATCAGCCGTGTGAGCCGCTGCCTGAACTACGGCGCCGACGGCTACCGTGCCGTGCTCGACCGGACGGGCGCCGCGACCGCCCCCGACGATGAGAGGCCAGGCGAGTAGCGGATCCCCATGGCCTCGTTCGTCCACCTGCACACCCACTCGGAGTACTCCCTCCTCGACGGCGCCGCCAGCATCGACGGGCTGGTGAAGCGCGCTGTCCAGCTGGACATGCCCGCGCTGGCCATCACCGACCACGGTGCGATGTACGGAGCCATCGATTTCTACAAGGCGGCCACCAGAGCCGGCATCAAGCCCGTCGTCGGCTGCGAGGTCTACTTCACGACCGGCGGACGCCATGATCGTGAAGGCAAGCCGAGCCTCTACCACCTGCTACTGCTGGCGAAGAACGTCGAGGGCTACCGCAACCTCATGGCGATCGTGTCGGACTCGTGGGTCACGGGCTACTACTACCGGCCCCAGGTCGACGAGGAGCTGCTGCGCCACTACAGCTCCGGGCTGATCGGCACCTCGGCCTGCATGTCGGGGGTACTCTCGAAGTCCATCGAGAACGGGCAGCCTGAGGTGGCCCGACGCTGGGCGGAGACGTACTCGGACATCTTCGGCGACGGCGACTTCTACGTGGAGCTGCAGCAGCAGGGGATAACCGCCGACAACGGTGTGACCCAGTACGACCTCAACCGCGAGCTCTCCGCACTCGCCCGGGACATGGGGCTGCCGCTGGTCGGCACGAACGACATCCACTACGTCAACGCCGAGGACGCCAAGACGCAGGACATGCTCCTGTGCATCCAGACCGGCAAGACGCTCGACGAGACGTCGCGCATGCGCTTCTCGTCGGACAAGTTCTACATGCGCACCCCGGAGGAGATGGCCGAAGCGCTGTCCGACTACCCGGAGGCGCTGTCGAACACGCTCGCGATCGCGGAGCGCTGCGACCTCGAGCTGGAATTCGGCAAGGTCATCCTGCCGGTCTTCGACGTCCCGGAGCGATTCGCCGCCGCCGACGAGCAGACCGCGCTCGACTCGTATCTCGAGGAACAGTGCATCGAGGGTCTTCGCCGCCGGTACGGCGACCCTCCCTCTCAGGAGGCGGTCGACCGCCTGTACCACGAACTCGGGATCATCCGCGACAAGGGCTACGCGGGCTACTTCCTGGTTGTTGAGGACTTCGTCAGATGGGCGAAGGACAACGGCATCGGCGTCGGCCCCGGCCGAGGCAGCGCGGCCGGCTCGATCATCAGCTACGCGCTCGGAATCACGAACCTCGACCCCCTCGAGCACGGCCTCATCTTCGAGCGCTTCCTGAACCCCGAGCGCACCGAGATGCCCGACATCGACATCGACTTCGACGACGAGCGTCGTCCCGAGGTCATCGAGTACGTCCGCGAGAAGTACGGGCGGGACAAGGTCGCGCAGATCATCACGTTCTCGACGATGAAGGCCCGCGCGGCCGTGCGGGACGCGGGCCGGATACTGGGCTACCCCTTCGGCGTGCCGGACAAGATATCGAAGATGATCCAACTCGGCCCCGACGCGACGATCGCAGGCTCGATCAAGACGAACCCGGAGCTGCGCAGCGCCTACCAGGCGGGCGGGGACACGAAGCGCATCGTCGACGCCGCGCTTGCGCCCGAGAACATGGTTCGCGGCGAGGGGGTCCACCCCGCGGCCGTCGTCATCCGCCGCCACCCGCCGCCCCACCACCCCCCGGTCAAGAACGACCCGGAGGGCAAGCTCGCCAGCCCGCCAGACGGGCGGGCGCCCCCACCC
>CAZHMA010000117.1:0-5549 GCA_964533555.1 uncultured Eubacteriales bacterium | reverse complement strand
CCGGCCAATGTCGCCTGCAGCCAGTCACCGCGGGTCAGGCCGTAGACGAGGACGACGACAGCCGCCATCGACAGCCCGAGGATCGCGACGCCCTTGACGAGCCTGTCCACGTCACGCTGCAGCAGCGTCCGGTCCGCCTCGAGACTGTCCAGCGCGGTGCCGATCTTGCCGATCTCCGTCGTCTGGCCGGTCGCGAGCACCTCGGCAACGCCCTGCCCCTTCACGACGAGCGTTCCGGAAAACACCCAGGGCGTCCCGTCTCCGCCGGGCCTCCCGAGCTCGCGGGGAGCGTCCGCGGTGCAGTTGGACTTCCGTACCGGCACTGACTCCCCCGTGAGCAGTGACTCGTCGACGTTGAGGTTCGAGCACTCGACCATGAGGGCGTCCGCGGGCACGCGGTCTCCCTCGGCGAGCAGGATGAGGTCGCCGCGGACGACTTCGCGACCGGCGATGCGCTGCTGCACGCCGTCCCGGATCACGAGCGCGCGAGGGCTCGAGAGGTCTCGCAGGGCGTCGAGGGCCCGCTCGGTCTTGCGCTCCTGGAACACCGTGATGCTGATGACGATGACCACGAAGACGAACAGCAGGACGGCTTCCTTGATGCGCGCCGGCTCCTGGAGGCTGATCACGATGTTCACGACGCCCGCAGCCACGAGCAGCAGCAGCATCGGCTCCTTCAGGACCTCCCAGACGATCCGCATGAAGCTGCGGGGCTTGGCCGCCGCTATCTCGTTGGGGCCCTCGGCCGCGAGCCGCTCGGCGGCCTCCGCGGCGGTGAGTCCGGTCAGCGTGCGAAGGTCCTTGAGCGTGGTGTCGGGCGTGCCAGGCATGGGCTCCTCATCGTTGACGGCTGCATCGTCGGTGCCGTCGTCCCCGGGCGGCCTTGCTGCACGGCCGTCCACATAGCCTCACATCGTCGGGCCACCCTCCGGCCTTAGTCCAGAGCACGTCGAACGATTAGCGCCTGCTAATCGACTTGGGCGTGTTCGCGGGCCCGGACGCGCGACGGCCCCCGCGCCTGCGGGGGCCGTCGATGTGAAACCTCTGTCCGGACCAGGACCTACGCGCTGTGCGCGGCCTTGGCCTTCTCGACCAGCAGTGCGAAACCGGCCGGGTCGTTGATCGCCATGTCCGACAGGACCTTGCGGTCCAAGTCGATCGAGGCCTTCTTCAGCCCGTTCATGAACAGGGAGTACGAAAGCCGGTTCAGGCGCGCACCGGCATTGATGCGAGCGATCCACAGGCCGCGGATCTCGCGCTTCTTGACCTTGCGGTCGCGCGTCGCGTACTGCAGCGAGTGCTGCACCTGCTCCTTCGCGGCACGGTACGAGCGGCTCTTGGCACCGTAGTAGCCCTGCGCACGCTCGAGTACGGTGCGGCGCTTCTTCTTCGCGCTGACTGCGCGCTTTACCCTTGGCATTCTCTATCAGCTCCTAGCGGGTCGACGGCGCTACACGCCGAGGTTCTTGCGGATGACAGCGACGTCGGCCTTGTCGACCAGCGACGGCGCGGCGAACCCGCGCTTCCGCTTCGGGCTCTTCTTCTCGAGGATGTGGCTCTTGAACGCATTGCCGCGCTTGATCTTGCCGGAGCCGGTGAGCTTGAAGCGCTTCGCCGTCCCCTTGTGGGTCTTCATCTTCGGCATGGTCTCGGTACTCCTTCTGGCGGTGCTTCGCCGTCGGCCCTATTCGGCCGGGGCGGTCTCCTCCGTCGCGGCCTCTGCCGCTTCGGTCTCCTCCGTCGCGGCCTCTGCCGCAGCGGTCTCCTCTTTCACGGCCTTGGCCGGCGTCGGCTTCGCCGCGGCGGCTTTCGCCGGTGCGACCTTCGCAGGTGCGGGCTTCTCGGCCGCTACCTCCGCCGCCGGCTGGTCGCCGTCTTCCGCCTCGGCCTCGTCAGCGTGCTTCGAGACCTTCGGCAGTTCCTTCTTCGTCGGCGCGATGAGCATGAACATGTTGCGCCCTTCGAGCTTGGGCTCGTTCTCGATCAGTGCTATCTCGCGCAGGTCCTCGGCCAGACGCTCCAGGATCACGAGTCCCCGCTCGGCGTGCACCATCTCGCGGCCGCGGAACATGATCGTGACCTTGACCTTGGCGCCACCGTCGATGAAGCGGATGACATGCTTCTTCTTGGTCTCGTAGTCGTGCTTGTCGATCTTGGGCCGGAACTTGATCTCTTTGACCTGGACCGTGGTCTGGTGCTTGCGGGCCTTCTTGGCTTTGATGGCCTCTTCGTACTTGAACTTGCCGTAGTCCATGATCTTGGCCACGGGCGGGTCGCCGTTGGGGGCGACCTCCACGAGGTCGAGGTTCTCGTCGTCAGCCATGCGCTGGGCGTCGGACGTGGCGAAGATACCGAGCTGCTCCCCGTCCACGCCGATCAGCCGAACCCTCGGCGCGCGGATACGCTCGTTGATGCGAGGCTCCACCGTGCTTATGGGCCATTCACCTCCATACTCGTCCCGGCCGCGTCGCCGCCGGGCTTCTACACAACAGTCCCTACAAACGAAAATCCGGCGGCGCTTCTTGGCGCGCTGCCGGACGAGGACGGCCGAGGCGCCCGAATCTCTCCGGTTCCTCGGCTGTATCGACCAGGCAGCTGCCGCATGTCGGCGCCGCAAGGTGGGGACCACGCCTACCCCCGAGGGTTGGGGGTCCCACTTGTGAGCGGTATTCGATTGAAGCGCGAGTATACGGGCCGGAGGGCGGGGTGTCCAGCGCTCAGGCTCCGGGCAGGACCTCAGGGGGCGTCCCCGGAGACGGGCCCCGCTCCGGCCGGCGGACCGTCGTCGGCCAGGAACTCGGCCATGCCCTCGGTGATCTCCCCGTCGGGCGCCCCCTCGGGCACGGCCCACTTGAGTGTCGGGGTGTCGAGTGCCACCTGCGAATCCCCCCTGAGCGCGGCGCGCATGGTGAGGGCATCGGCGAAGCGCTCGGTCAGGTTGCGCGCAAGCGCGATCTTGAGGGTCTGCGCCACATGCTCCGCGAGCTTCGGCGCGTACTGTGCGGGGTCGGCAGCGCCCTTCTCGATGGCGGCGAGGCGCGCAGCCGGATCGTCTCCCTTGCCGCCGAACGGATCCGCTCCCGTGATGGCGCGGTAGGCGATCACCCCGAGAGCGAACACGTCGGCGCGCGGGTCGGCGGGCTTGCCTTCGAGTTGCTGCGGCGAGAGATACGCCGCTTCCGGCGCGCCCGCGCTCGGGCCCACGCGCACGCGAGAGCCCTCCAGCACGACGCGGTCCGGGCTCAGCGCACCGTCCGTCTTCCCGCGCCGGTGCCCTTCGCCGACCGTCTGGCAAAGCCCGTCAAGCATCGCCATGGCTTCGCCGAGCGGCATCGGGCTGGCCGAGAAGCGCTCGGCCAGAGTCACCGGCGCCTGAGAACTCGAGTCCTGCGGCATGCCTCCCCCTCGCGTCGGATGCACCGCTCAAGGATACCCGTACCCGAGGTGCCGGGGCGGGCGCCGATCCTAGCCGTCTCCCGCGCTGTCGTCCCGGCGGCCGCCCCGTTCGGGGTCGGACACCACGACGATGTCGATGTTGCGCGTCTCTCGCATGATGCGGTTGACGATGCTGCCGCGCACGACCTCGTCGATGCGGCTGCGCGCCGACTGCCCCATGACGATCAGCGTCACTTGATGCTCCCGGGCGAAGGTGATGATCTCGGCGGCGGGATCCGCACCGGACAACTCCTGCACCTCTCCGCCGAGGTCGAGGGCGAGGAGCAGCAGCTCCTGGAGCGACTGCTCCTCCTTCGACGACAGGGCGACGCCCGGCACGCGCACGTGGACCACCCAGAATCGCCCGTTCATCCGGCGGGCAAGACGAGACGCGCGCCGGATGAGCTTCGCGCCCATGGGGCGCGGGGTGACCGCAACGAGG
Organism: uncultured Eubacteriales bacterium; assembly: GCA_964533555.1. Taxonomy (GTDB): domain Bacteria; phylum Actinomycetota; class Coriobacteriia; order Anaerosomatales; family PALSA-660; genus JANYAK01. The sequence goes on along the minus strand of CAZHMA010000117.1, from coordinate 1,672 downwards.
ACCCGCTCCTGCACACCCCAGGTCTTGTCGACATCGTGCCCCTCGATGAACTCGGCGAGTTCATCGTCCACCTCTTCGGCGGTCTTGCGCAGCGCCAGTTCCCGAAGCGCCACCAGATTGCCCGTGCGGAAGAAGTTCGACAGGGCCTGGGGCACCTTGTCGGCCTCGTAGATGACACCGCGCTTCAGCCGATTGACCAGAGCCTGAGGCGTGATATCCACGAGCACGACCTCGTCGGCCGTGTCGACGACCCTGTCGGGGACGGTCTCGCGAACGCAGACGCCCGTGATCTGGCAGACGGTGTCGTTGAGGCTCTCGACGTGCTGGACGTTCACCGTGGAGATCACGTTGATCCCCGCGGCGAGGATCTCCTCGACCGACTGCCAGCGCTTCTCGTGCTTGGTCCCCGGCACGTTGGTGTGCGCAAGCTCGTCGACGAGCACCCACTGCGGGTGCCGGGCGATGACGGCGTCGGTGTCGAGCTCCTCGAAGACGCTGCCCCGGTAGTCGATCTTCTTGGTCGGAACACGCTCGAGCCCCTCGGCGAGCACCTGGGTCTCGGGCCGCTTGTGGGGCTCGACGAAGCCGATGACGAGGTCCTCGCCGCGACTGGCACGGCGCTGCGCCTCAGAAAGCATCGTGTAGGTCTTGCCGACGCCCGCCGCGTAGCCTAGGAAGATCTTGTGGTGGCCCCGGGTCGAGGCGACGTGGGAGGAGAGCGCCTCACGGTCTTCGCCGTCCATGCGCCTCCCTACTTCGCGGAGTCGATAGCCAGGTTCAGGGCGAGCACGTTGACCCTGGGCTCGCCGAGGAACCCGAGCTGGCGGCCCGTCATCGTCTTCTCGATGATGGCACGGACGTCGCCCTCACGCATCCCCCGCGCGTCGGCCACGCGCGGCGCCTGCGCGTATGCGCTCGCGAGCGTGATGTCGGGATCGAGGCCGCTGCCCGACGCCGTGACCATGTCGACGGGGACGGATCCCCTCACGAGCCCCGGGTTCTGGGAAAGCGAGTCCGACACGTCCGCGCTGACCCGGTCGAAGAGGGCCTTCGCCGTGGGGGCCAGGTTCGACGCCCCGGAGGCGGTGGCGTCGTAGCCCCCGCCCGCCGCGGAGGGCCGCCCGTGGAAGTAGCGCGGGCCGGAGAAGACCTGGCCGATGAGCGAAGAGCCGACGGTCCGGCCCCCTGAGACCACCAGGCTGCCGTTCGCCTGTGACGGGAACAGCGCCTGCGCCGCTCCGGTAACGAGCAGCGGGTACGCGATCCCGAGAACGACGAGCGTCAGGAGAGCGACCCTGACCGCGACGATGGCGTTGCGCCTGAGCATGTCTCTCCTCCCTACCCCGCCAGGCCGGTCATGACCAGCACGATGTCGATGAGCTTGAGGAAGACGAACGGGACGATGATCCCGCCGAGCCCGTAGATGAGCAGGTTGCGCCGCAACACGACCGCCGCCCCGAGCGGACGGTACTTCACACCCCTGAGCGACAGCGGGATCAGCGCCACGATCACGAGCGCGTTGAAGATGACCGCGTCGAGGATGGCGCTCTTCGGCGAGTGCAGGCCCATTATGTTCAGGCGCCCGAGGACCGCGGTCCCCGCGCTCCCCATGAAGAGCGCCGGGATGATGGCGAAGTACTTCGCCACGTCGTTGGCGATGGAGAAGGTCGTG
>CAZHMA010000116.1:0-5576 GCA_964533555.1 uncultured Eubacteriales bacterium | reverse complement strand
CCGCGAGATCGGCATCCGCAAGGCCATCGGCGCCTCGAGCGCCGCCGTGATCGGCCAGTTCGTCGGCGAGTCCGCCGTGATCGGGTTCGTGGGCGGGCTCACGGGGCTCGCCATCGGCGCCTGCATCGCCGGCGCGCTCAACGCCGCCGCGGTGGCGTCCGCAAGCAACGCGATGTTCCTCGTGACGGCGCGGCTGGCCGTGGGGTCGGTGCTCTTCGCGCTGGTCCTCGGCGTCATCGCCGGCATCTATCCGGCCGTGCACGCCGCGAACCTCAACCCCGTCCGCGCGCTGCGCTACGAGTAGGAGGACCGACATGACACTCGACCAGCTCCGGAGCATGTCGATCGCCGAGTCCCGCATCCAGATGGACTGGCCCGCACGCTACCGCACCCGCGGCCGGCAGCATCACGAGTCGCCCGCCCGTCCGCTCCGGGACCTGCCCGGCTTCACAGACTGCGACGCCCACCCGGCCGTCATGGCCGACCCCTTTGGAGGAAACGTGAACAAGACCATGATCCGTACCGCCGGAGTCAAGAAGAGCTACAAGCTCGGCCGTGACAACCACGTGGACGCCCTGCGCGGCGCCTCGATCGAGATCGAGGCAGGCGAGATGGTCGCCATCGTCGGACCGTCCGGCTCCGGCAAGTCCACCGTCATGCACCTGATCGGGTGCCTCGACACCCCGGACGCCGGCAAGGTCTACATCGACGGCAAGCGCGTGGACGATCTCAAGGGCGGCGCGCTGACCCGGCTCCGCGGCACCGAGATCGGCTTCGTGTTCCAGGGCTTCAACCTGATCCCGACGTTGAACGCCATCGACAACGTGGCCCTCGCCGCCGAGTACGCCGGCACGCCCCGTTCGCAGGCCCTGGCCCGTGCTGAGGAGCTCCTCGAGCTCGTCGGACTCGGCGCCCGCAAGCGCCACCTGCCGAGCGAGCTCTCGGGCGGCCAGCAGCAGCGCGTGGCCATCGCCCGCGCGCTGGTCAACAGGCCGAAGATCGTTCTCGGCGACGAGCCGACCGGCGACCTGGACACGGCGACCTCGGACGAGATCGTCGGCGTGCTGCGCGACATCAACCTGACCACGGGAACGACGTTCGTCATCGTCACGCACAACCCTGAGGTGGCAGCGGCATGCGACCGGACGATCCGGATGCGCGATGGCGCGGTCGAGGATCACGGGCTGGACGACTGCTGCGTGAACATGGACCAGGTCCGCGAGGCGCATGACGCCCGCGTGGCGGCGGGTGCGGCGATCTCCGCGACGGCATGATGCACACCCGACGGTCGCCCGGGCCGACCGTCGGACTCGCACAGGACTTCCCCTCGCCCGGGGAGACACGAAGGAGCGCCGCTCCGCGGGAACGCGGAGCGGCGCTTCGGCGCGCGAACCCTAGGTCGTGCGCGTCGCAACCAGGAAGACGGGTGCGATGATCACGGCGTTGTAGGCCACATGGAGTATCACCGCGGGCCAGAGCGACCGCCGCCCGGAGGCCAGCCGCCCGAGCGCCAGGCCGAGGAACGTCATCGGAAGCATCTGCCACAGCGTCCCGTGCAGCGTCGCGAACATGAGCGCGGAGAGCACGATCCCCCACCACCGGCCCAGTCGCCTCTCCAGCGCCGTCAGCACGACCCCGCGCAGCATGAGCTCCTCGACGACCGGGCCGATCAGCACGAAGATCAGCACCGCGAGCGTCATCCCCGCGGCGTCCGAGCCGAACAGCTGCATGATCGAGGGGCTCGTGGACGCGGGCGGCTTCCAGCCCAGCGCCGTGACGGACAGGAGATAGACCCGCGAGAAGACCCACGTGCCCACCAGCATCGAGAACCCGATGGGCAGTGCCAGGAGGTCGGGCCGGGCGTCGAGCCGATACGCCTCTGCGAAGCCCGCATCCCGGCGGATCGCCAGCCACAGCAGCATGCAGACCTCGACCGCGTAGTACAGCGAGGTGACGATCCCGCGAGCCAGGATGACCCCGTTCGCCGTCAGCGACCGCACGAGGGACGAGCCCAGCGCGACCTGCATGAGCACCTGGAGAGCCACGGCGACGACCAGCACGACGACCGCCTCGGCCACTGACCACTCGACCGCCAAAGCGGTCTCAGGAGCGAGATCGTCGGCCGGCCCGGCGCCCGGCAGCCCGATCCGCGGCCGCCACAGGCGGTGCTTCGCCGGCGCGATCTCCGCTCCCGCGCCCAACTCGAGGCCGCCGGTCGGCCGCTCACCGGCAACCGCCGCCGTCCCGCCGGTCCGCACCTCGATCGCGCCGCGGTCACACAAATCAGCGCACTTGCCACACCCGTCACAGCGCGACCAGTCGACGTAGATGTAGTTCGCCCCCGGCTTGATCGCGTTGCGCCGGCATGCCTCGACGCAGCGCCCACAGGCGTCGCAGTCGACCGGATGCAGCAGGAGTCTGGGGCGCTCGGCGCTCATGGCCCCATGGTAGCGGGTCGGCGGCGGGGTGGCGCGGCGGCGATGACTATCGGCATACCGGTCGGGTATCGTATATGGGCCGTCGGCGGACAAGCCCGCCGCGGCGCGTCCGGCCGGGGACCGAGGGACGAGACCACATGCGCCTGCTGCGCAACATCTTCAGACGGAAGCTGCGCGCCTTCCTCACCATCTTCGGGATCGCCATCGGCGTGCTCTCGCTCGTCGTCATGGGTGCGATCGCCGAGAAGCTCACCATCCTCGTCGATGGCGGCGTGCGCTACTACGCGGGCAAGATCATCGTCTCGCCGGACTCCGGGATCACGGGCCTGTCATCGGGCGTGCTCTCGACGAACCTCCGAGGCGACCTCGAGCGGATCAGCGGGGTGGCCCGGGTCTCCGGGGGTGTCTCGGCGCTGCTCGACAAGGAGCCGAGCACGGTGAACTTCGGGACTATCGCCTCGATCGGAGCCACCGACGGCCGGGAGCGGGGCTACGAGTCGTTCATCGTGACGTACAGCCAGGGGCGTGAGCTGACGAACCAGGACGTCGGCAAGGTGACCGTGGGCGCCGACCTCGTGAAGAAGCTCGACGCGCGCATCGGCGGGCTCATCACCATCCGCGACAAGAAGTACGAGGTCATCGGCATCGCCGACAAGACGCTCACTGCGCCGGACAACCAGGTCTACATGACCATGAAGGACGTCCGCGAGATCGTGTACGACGAGCTGCCCGCCTCCGCGAAGATCTCGACGGCCAAGGACTCGATCATCTCCAGCTACGTGCTGTATCTGGAGCCGGGCGTCGACCCCGCGGCGGTGTCGGCGCGGATCAAACGGCACATCACCGGCGTGCGGGTCACGACCCCCTCCGACTTCGAGACGCAGATCAAGCAGCCGCTCGCCGTGTTCTCCGCGATCATCTACGCCATCGGGGCCATCTCGCTGCTCGTCGGCGGCCTGTCGGTCATCAACACGATGACCATGTCGGTGTCCGAACGCACGCGCGAGATCGGCATCCGAAAGGCCATCGGCGCGTCCGACGCGCAGATCATGACCCAGTTCGTCGCCGAGTCGGCGGTCATCGGCCTGATAGGCGGCGTCGCGGGGCTGCTCTTGGGGCTCCTCATCGCCGGCGCAGGAAACGCGGTGGGCGAGATGAGCGGCAACGCGGTCTTCCTCGTCACGACCCGCCTCATGATCGGCTCCGTGGGCTTCGCGGTGGTCCTCGGAGTCGTGAGCGGCTTCTACCCGGCGTATCACGCGGCGTCGCTCAACCCGGTGGAGGCGCTGCGGTATGAGTGACAAGCGGCGCGACAGCGAGAAGGTCGGGCGTGTCTTCGACGCGCTGTACGGAGGCGCCGGCGCCGAGACCGCGAGCGCCCCGGTCGCGGCGGGCGGCGCGGACTCGGGCGACGCCGCAGCCGCGCAGGCCGCAGGGGTCGATACGCTCGAGCACGCACCCGGCGCCGACGACGCGCACATCATCCACGTCCGCGGGCTCAAGCGACGCTACCGCCTGGGCAAGGACAACTACGTGGACGCCCTTCGGGGCGCGTCCCTCGACATCCGCAGGGGCGAGATGGCCGCCATCATGGGTCCCTCCGGTTCCGGCAAGTCCACGATGATGCACATCATCGGATGCCTCGACGTGCCCGACGATGGCGAGGTGTGGCTCAACGGCCGCCGCGTCGACGAGCTGCGCGGGCGCGCGGTCACGCGCGTGCGCGGACGCGAGATCGGCTTCATCTTCCAGGGCTTCAACCTCATCCCAACGCTCAACGCCATCGACAACGTGGCGCTGGCGGCAGAGTACGCGGGCATGGGCCGCAGCCACGCCGTGGCCAAGGCACAGCAGCTGCTGGAACTCGTCGGCCTCGGTGACCGCATGCGCCACTCCCCGAGCGAGCTCTCGGGGGGACAGCAGCAGCGCGTCGCAATAGCGCGGGCGCTCGTGAACGACCCGACGATCATCCTCGGCGACGAGCCGACCGGAGACCTGGACACCGCGACGTCGGCGGAGATCGTCGCGACGATGCGGCGGATCAACGCCGAGACCGGGACGACGTTCCTCCTCGTGACGCACAACCCGGAGGTCGCCGAGGCATGCGACCGCACGATCCGGATGCGCGACGGCGTGGTCGAGGACTTCGGCGACTAGACGAGCGATGCCCTAGACGGAGGCAGGTGGCCGGCCGGTCTCGAGGAGCAGGTCCAGGGCGCCCTCGTCGAGCACCGGCACCCCAAGCTCGAGGGCCTTCTCGTACTTCGAGCCGGGGTCCTCGCCCACCACGACGTACGAGGTCTTCTTGGAGACCGACCCCGACACCTTCGCACCAAGCGCCTTCAGCGCCGCCCCGGCCTCGTCCCTCGTGTACTTCGTCAGCCCGCCAGTGAGCACGAACGTCATGCCCGCCAACGTCTGCGGCCGATCGGGGGCGCGCCGCTCTTCGGCGAGCGAGACGCCCGCGGCACGAAGCCGCTCGAGGACCGCCACGTTGTCCGGGTTGTCGAAGAACGCGCGGACCGACGCCGCGATCACGGGGCCGACGCCGTCCACCGAGGCGATCTCGTCGGACCCGGCCGCGACGAGCGCGTCGATCGAACCGAACGCGCCAGCGAGCGCCTCCGCCACGGTCGTACCGACGTGCCTGATGCCGAGCCCGTACAGCAGTCGTGACAGCGGCCGCGCCTTGGATGCCTCCACCTGCGCGACCAGCTTCTCCGCGACCGTCTCCCCCAGAACGACGGGCGACCCGTCCTTCTTGCTTCGTCCCATCTCCAGGGCCGCGAGCCCCTCGCGCGTCAGCCGGTAGAAGTCGGACGGGTCGTGCAGGAGTCCCTGCTCGACCAGCCTCGCGGCTATCTCGTAGCCCAGACCGTCGACGTCCATGGCTCCGCGCGACGCCCAGTGCAGCAGGCGCGCGAGACGCTGGTCGGGGCAGCCCAGGTTGGTGCACCGCGGCACCACCTCCCCCTCGGGGCGCCAGACCGGACCGCCGCAGGACGGACAGTCCGAGGGCATGCGCCACGGCTCCGCGCCGTCCGGTCTCAGCCCCGGCACCGGTCCGACCACCTCGGGGATGACGTCGCCGGCCTTGCGGACGATCACCGTGTCGCCCGGGCGGACGTCCTTGCGCGC
>CAZHMA010000115.1:0-5636 GCA_964533555.1 uncultured Eubacteriales bacterium | reverse complement strand
AATAGGCGGCGTACGGAGAGGCTGCGAACGATGCCACGAGCGTGACGACGAGCGCGATGCGTGCGCGCGCAAGAAGAGCGGAAGCGGTGGATCTCAAGTGGTTCTCCCCTGCCGGTGGGTGCGCGGCCTCCCCGGCGCGCAGACCCAACATTACCAATCAATGGCAGGGTACGCCACTCCCGTGACACGCTCGGAGCGTCGAATCGCACGATACTGACTGTCTTTGGGCTATTCCGGTGCGGACGCCGTTCCCGCGGCGGCGGACAGGCTCGCCCAGCCCCCTGCCGTCAGGTTCGTGGTGATGCCCTTCGGCGGGGAGGGCTCGCGCAGCAGCGCTGCCAGCGACGCCTTCGCGACGGCCTCGCGAAGCGCCCGGCGCTCCGGCGACGGCAGGTACTCGATGCCGTTCGCGAAAGCGCGCAGCTGCTTGCCGGTGATGCGCTGCGGGCCCGCATCGAACGGATAGAACTCCTCGCCGTCGTAGACGTCGAAGGCCTCGGACAGTGTGACCTGCACGCCGTCGCGCAGGAGCGCGGTCCACGCCTCGGGCGGCACGTCCACCCATCCGGTGCCGCGGCGCAGATCGCCGCCGTCGTGGGCCGCGGCCACCCCGGCCGCCCCCTCGAACGCATACACGCTTCGCAGGCGCGTGTCGGTGACCCCGGGAAGCGACACGGTCGCGCTGGTCTCGGCCACGTAGTAGGCGGCGCCGCTGCCGGGGCGCACCACGACCGCGGTGTGTGCGATGGGCCCGCCGTCCTCACCCGCGATGGCGAACACGACCACGACCTTGGTCGGATCGTCGACCTTGCCGCCGGCGCGGTAGGCCTCGTAGCCGAACGCGCCGGCCACGAGCACGACGGCCAGTGCCAGGCCTGCTGCCAGGCCGGCGACGAGTCCGCGCGAGATCCTGCCCACCAATGTCCCCCCGAGGAACGCTACCTGCCCAGATACTCCAGAACGCCCGCAGTCATCCCCGCCGCCAGCTTGTCCTGATACGCCGGTGTGGCGGCCAGGCGGTCCTCTTCCTCGTTCGACATGAAGGCGCACTCCACGATGATCGTGGGCACGGTGGAGTAGTTGAAGCCGCTCATGTCCGCCCGCGGGAAGAGCCCGCGGTCCTTCGCGCCGGTGGCCTTGACGGTGGCCGCCTGCACCAGGGCCGCGGCGCGCTTGCTGGGCGCCTCGATGAGCTTCACCCACGTGTTGCCGGACGGGTAGAGCGTGGACAAGCCGCGCACGGACGTGTTCGTGTTCGAGTCCAGATGCACGCGCACGACCAGCGCGGCCCCCGCCTGGTTGCCGAGGATGGCGCGCTGAGAGTTCGCGATGTTCACGTTGTTGGTCGTGCGGATCATGACCACCTTGATGCCGGCCGCCTGGAGCCGGTCGCGGAGCCGCAGGCTGATCGCCAGCGTCTGCCGGTACTCCGGGATGCCCGTGGCCACGCCGGTGGCGCCGCCCTTGACCTTCTCCTTCATGGTGGCGGAGCCCGGCCCGATGGGCTCGAGCGTCAGGTCGGCCTTCTCCTGGTGGCCCGCGTCGATCACGACGACGGGCTGGGGGCCGATGGGTCCCGCGGCCGCAGCGGTCGAGCGCGGGTTGTAGGTGATGAGCACGGTGTCGCCCCGCCTGAGCCGCGTGCCGGCCGTGGGCGACTGCGCGAGCACCTCGTCGGCGGCCACGCCCGGGCGCGCCTGCGCGGCCACGCGCGTAATGGTGACGAAGCCGGCGGCCTGGAGCAGGGCCTCGGCGGTCTGCATGGACTTGCCCACGACGTCGGGCAGCTCGACCTCCACGGTCCCGCTCGGCACCAGGCTGGCCGTGGCGTCGACCGTGTCGGTGGCGGCGACGCCGTCCGAGGCGGCGATGGAGCTGTCGGGCAGGGGGCCGTTGTCGGTGGCCGAGAGCGCGGGCTTGGTCAGCGAGGGGGTCAGCTGCATGACGGCGAACGCGGCGAGCGCCACCACCGCGACCACCGCGAGCGCGGCGATCAGCGGGATCCTCCAGGGCTGGGGATGGTGCGGCGTGGCCGCCGCGCGGTGCGCGGCGCGCGAGCCGGACGTGCGGCCGCGACGGGCCATCCTGGGTGTGCTCATGTGTGTGGGTTCTCTTGTCGCGGGGTACCGGCCCCGGTCGGAGTGCTGAGCGCGGAGGCGTGCCTGCTGTGGTCGCCCTTGCCTGAAGGACATTCTAGCGGAGATGGTGGGCCCGGTAGGATTCGAACCTACAACCAAGGGATTATGAGTCCCCTGCTCCACCGTTGAGCTACGGGCCCGTGCCGGCTCGACCGCCGACGGACGGTCGAGGCTTCCTGCGCCGTTGTGCCGTTCGGCGCGTCGTTCAGGCTCCACTATAACGCCGTTCGTCACCCCTGCCGATTGACCTGTCTAGAGGGACAGACGGACACTGTACGTCCGCGCCGCTGGGGCGGCGACCACGCCGCTGTCGCGGCGATTCGGCAAGGGGCCCGCTATGGCCGGCAAGATCCTGCTCGTGGACGACGACGTGGACCTGGTGGAACTCTACCAGCTCTACCTCTCCATGCACGGTCACGAGGTGAAGGTAGCCTACAGCGCCGTCATGGCGCTGGACTCCCTGGTCAGCTGGACGCCCGACGTCGTCCTCCTCGATGTCCGCATGCCAGACATGGACGGCTTCGACCTGGTGCGCCTGCTGCGCGCACAGGGCTGCACCTTCGGCATCTGCCTCTACACCGCCTACGACACGTCGCAGGCGGTCCGCACGGCGTCGTCGCTGGGCGTGCAGGACCTCATCTTCAAGCCGTCGTCCCCGGCCGTGGTGCGCACGCATCTGGAGATGGCGATGGCCGAGGTGGCCGCGAGCGCCTAGCGCGTCCGCGCCGGGTGCGCGCCGGTTCGTGCCGCCGTTGCGCACCCCGCACCCGTTGCCTATAATCCGTTCTCGTGCCTCTCGGCCGATGAGGGCACGCGCCGCGCGAAGCGGCACCACACTCCTCGGTAGCTCAATCGGTAGAGCACCCGGCTGTTAACCGGGTTGTTGTAGGTTCGAGTCCTACCCGAGGAGCCATACATCACACGAAGGGCCCCGCCAGATGCGGGGCCCTTCTGCGATTCTCGGATCCGCGCTGCTAGCGCACCGTCACGAACAGCTCCGGCGAGGTGCCTGCCTGCCGCGTGTCGTCCCCGGCGAACGTCGCCCGAAACGCGTAGGTGCCGCGCAGCTTGGGACGGTAGTCGTACGACCACCTGACGGCGCCCGTGTGAGACGGCCAACCCGCGTACCGGGTGGCGACGACCGTCCACGTGGTGCTGCCCGGAAGCATCGCCTCGATCGCGATCACGTCATCACGGAGACCCGGCTGCAGCGCACCCGAGAGCTCGATCGTGTGCAGGTACCGGACGGAGGTATCGCACGCGGCGATGGTGAGAGCGGTGGGCGTCTTCGGCGACACCACCTGGAACGTCACGGAACGCACCGCCTCGGTGTTGCCCGCCACGTCCACGGAGTGGTACTCGAGCACGTGCGCCCCCAGATCGGTCACCGTCACCGTCGTTCCCGGCACGCGCTGACCGTCGAGCGCCAGCACCGTGTCGGCAACGCCGGAGCCCGCGTCGGTCGCTCCCGCGGTGATCTCCGCCTGACCGACATAGGTGCCCAGTGCCTCCACCGTGGTGACAGGCGCGATGGTGTCCAGCATGACCGTCGTCGACTTTGGCGCCTCGACGTTGCCGGCAACGTCGACCGACCAGAACCACACGGTCGTGGCACCCTCGGCGGTCACGTCACACGGCGGGTACAGGGAGGCGGGGCCGTCGCCGAACCGGTACCACGTCTGCGCCACGCCGCTCCCGCGCCCGTCGGACGCGGAGATGGCCAGCGAAACGGGCACGGTGGACCAACCCGGGACCTCGACCGCCGAGGACACCGGCGCGCCCCAGTCGGCCAGCGTCACGGGGAGATACGCGTTGGCGGTTCCCCCGTTGCCCAGCGCGCCGTAGCCGTTGTAGCCCCACGACTGGAGCACGCCGTCGGTGCCGAGCGCGAGCGTGTGCAGCGACCCGGCCGAAACCTGGTCGTACCCTGCGCCGACGGCGGTCGGAACCCACGCGTCCGAGGCGGATCCCGGTCCCAGCGCGCCGTTCGCGCCGTAGCCCCATGCCATGAGCGTGCCGTCCGCCGTGATTCCCAGCGAATGGGCGTTTCCTCCGTCGATCGCCACGAAGCCGACACCAATGTCCTTCGGCACCGATGATGAGATGTTCGTGCCGTCTCCAAGCTGACCGTTCGCGTTCAGACCCCAGGCCTGGAGTGTGCCGTCGCTCTTGAGCCCGAGCGAGTGATCGGCGCCGGCCGCGATGGCGACGTAGCCCGTGCCGATCACCTTGGGCGTCAGGGACGTGGCGTTCATCCCGTCGCCGAGCTGGCCGTACAGGTTGTTGCCCCACGCCACCAGCGTGCCGTCGGTTCTAAGCGCCAGACTGTGAGCCCCGCCGGCCGAAATGGCCTTGTAGCCGCTGCCGATCACGGCAGGCGTGGTCCTCTCGAGCCTGGTACCGTCCCCGAGTTCGCCGTTGTAGTTGGTGCCCCAGGTCAGGAGCGTCCCGTCCGCCTTGAGACCGAGCGAGAAGTTGGCGCCGGCCGACACGGCCATGTAGCCCGCGTCGATGACCTTCGGCACGAAGGAATTGCTCTTCAGGCCGTCGCCCAGCTGCCCGTAGCCGCCGTGTCCCCACGCCATGAGCGTGCCGTCCGCCTTGAGACCGAGCGAGTGAAGCGCGCCCGCCGATACCGCCGAGTAGCCGGTGCCGATGACCACGGGCGTCAGGCGCTGCGCGTTCGTGCCGTCCCCGACCTGACCGAAGTAGTTCGTGCCCCACCCCAGGAGGGTCCCGTCCGGTCTCAACGCGAGCGAGTGCATCCATCCGCCCGCGAGCTGGGCCGCCGACGCGGGCGCGTCCAACCCCATCGCCACACAGGGGATCGCCGCGGCGACAAGCGCCGCAGCGATCACGATCGACCACATGCGAAGTGACCCGCGGCGTGCCGCGGCCCGGATGCGAACCATGATGGATCCCCCCGTCGAACGCCGGCAACAGTCCGAACATGCCCCTGCCACCGTTGTAGGGGTCGCCGCGCCGCGGGTCAATCCGCCGCTGGTCTGAATTCCCGGACGACCGTGGTCTGAGTCCTCCGCTAGTCCAGGAAGTCCTTGAGCGTCCCCGAGCGGCTCGCGTGGCGCAGCTTGCCGAGCGTCTTGGACTCGATCTGCCGGATGCGCTCGCGCGTGACGCCGAACTCCCGGCCGACCTCCTCCAGCGTGCGCGGGTGGCCGTCCAGAAGCCCGTAGCGCAGCTCGATGACCGCGCGCTCGCGCGCTGCCAGCGAGTCCAGCACGCGGCCCAGCTGGTCCTGCATCATGGCGAAGCCAGCCGCGTCGGGCGGCGCTATCGCATCGCTGTCCTCGATGAAGTCGCCCAGCTGGCTGTCGCCCTCGTCGCCGATGGGGGTCTGCAGGCTGACCGGCTCCTGGACCAGCTTCATGATCTCGAGCACCCGCTCCACGGGCATGCCCAGATCCTCGCCCACCTCGTGCGGCTCGGGGTCGCGCCCCAGCTCGGCGGTGAGCTGGCGGCGGACGCGGGACAGCTTGT
>CAZHMA010000114.1:0-5780 GCA_964533555.1 uncultured Eubacteriales bacterium | reverse complement strand
ATCATGAAGGGCACCGAGCTGCCGGACTACGGCCGCACGGTCGACATCGTGACGAAGGCCGCGCTTCGCGAGATGGTCGCTCCGGGCCTGCTCGCCACACTCTTCCCGGTCGCCGTGGGCCTCGTGTTCCGCCTGCTCGGCATCGGCGCGGAGGCGGTGGCCGCATTCCTCATGGTCGGCACCATCGTCGGCATCCTGATGGCGCTGTCGCTCAACAACTCGGGCGGCAGCTGGGACAACGCGAAGAAGTACATCGAGATGGGCGCTCACGGCGGCAAGGGGTCGGACAGCCACAAGGCGTCGGTCTCCGGCGATACCGTCGGCGACCCGTTCAAGGACACCGCCGGCCCGTCTCTCCACGTGCTCATCAAGCTGCTGGCGACCGTCACGCTGGTCCTGGCGCCGCTCTTCATCAACATCGTCTAGAGCACGCTTCGTGTGCGGCGCGAGACAGGGCCCCGAGCAGCTTCGGGGCCATGTCTCGCTGTTCGCCCGCCGCGTACACACAATCTTGATGCCGCCCTGCGCATGTTCTCAGCAGGTTTCCGTTTGTTGCACGCGAATCGGTCGCGTATCATGCGCGTATCGTCCGACCCGAGGTGCGGGTCGCGGCGTGTGCGCGGGGAGTCCCGAGGGTGGGTTCGAACACGGGGCGTGCGTGCTTCAAAGCAGCGTTTCCTAAGAAGGGGAGTGGTGTATGCAGTACGTTCTGATAGCGGCGGCGTGCGCGCTGGTGGGTCTGGGGACCGCCGCGTACTACGCGTTCTGGGTCCTGAAGCAGGATCCGGGTTCGCCGCTCATGCAGAAGATCTCCAAGCACATCCAGGAGGGCGCGCTCGCATTCCTGACGCGCGAGTACAAGACCGTCGCGATCGTGCTGGTCGTCGTGGCCATCGCCATGGCGGTCTTCCTTCAGGCCAGTGGTGGGATCGTCATGGGCCTGGCGTACCTCGTCGGCGCGGTGTTCTCGGCGTCCGCCGGGTTCATCGGCATGACGATCGCCACCCGCGCGAACTCGCGCACCACGCAGGCGGCCACCAAGAGCCTGCCGGCCGCCCTCGAGGTCGCGTTCCGCGGCGGCGCCGTCATGGGCCTCACCGTTGGGGGCCTGGGCCTGCTCGGCGTGTCACTCTGCTTCCTCATCTTCCTGTTCGCGACCGGGCTCGTCGGCGGGGCTGATGGCCTGACCATCATCGAGGGCGCGAAGTGGTCGATCTTCGGCCTGAGCATCCCCGCGCTGACGATCTTCTCCGACGTCATCCCGGGCTTCGGCCTCGGCGCCTCCACGATCGCGCTCTTCGCGCGTGTCGGCGGCGGGATCTACACGAAGGCCGCTGACGTCGGCGCCGACCTGGTCGGCAAGGTCGAGGCCGGCATCCCCGAGGACGACCCCCGCAACCCGGCCGTCATCGCCGACAACGTCGGCGACAACGTCGGCGACGTCGCCGGCATGGGCGCGGACCTCTACGAGAGCTACGTGGGCGCCATCGTCGCGCCGCTCGCGCTCGGTGCGCTCTACCTCGGCTTCCGCGGCGCGCTGCTGCCGGTGCTCATCGCGGCCGTGGGAATGATCTGCTCCGCCATCGCCACGACGTTCGTGCGCGGCAAGGAGGGCGGCAACGCCGGTCGTGCCCTGTCGTTCGGCACCTACGGTGCGGCCATCCTGACGCTCGCGGCGTGCTATCCGCTCGTCATGTGGCTCGTTCCGGCAGGCACGGCCTTCGGCAAGATGACCGTCACCAACCCGCTGGGCTTCTTCATCGCCATCTTCATCGGCCTCGCGGCCGGCATGGCCATCGGCCAGGCCTCCGAGGTGTACACCTCCGACGCCTACAAGGCCGTCAAGAAGATCGCTGAGTCCGGCACCACCGGTCCGGCCACCGTCATCCTTTCCGGTCTGGCCACCGGCATGCAGTCCACCGCGGTCTCCATCGTGTTCCTGGTCATCGCCATGGGCGTCAGCTTCTGGGCCGGCGACTGGGCCATGGCCAACGGCGGCGGCATCTTCGCCGTCGGCCTCTCGGCCATCGGCATGCTGGCCACCACCGGTATCGTCGTGGCCGTGGACGCCTACGGCCCCATCGCCGACAACGCGGGCGGCATCTCCGAGATGAGCCACCAGGGCCCCGAGGTCCGCGCCATCACGGACTCGCTCGACTCGGTCGGCAACACCACCGCCGCCATCGCGAAGGGCTTCGCCATCGCCTCGGCCGCGGTCACAGCTCTTGCCTACTTCGCCCTGTACGCCGAGAAGGTCGGTCTGACCAAGATCGACATCCTCGACAACAAGGTCATCATCGGCCTGTTCCTGGGCGGCATGTTCCCGTTCCTGTTCTCGTCGATGGCCATCAACGCCGTCGGTCGGGCCGCCCAGGCCATGATCGAGGAGGTCCGCCGCCAGTTCCGTGAGATCAAGGGCCTGCGCGAGGGCGTCGAGGGCGTCGAGGGCGAGTACAGCAAGTGCGTCGACATCGCGACCGGCGCCGCTCTGAAGGAGATGGTCCTTCCGGCCACGCTCGCGAGCGCCCTGCCGATCCTCGTCGGTCTGTGGAGCAAGTCGGCACTCGGCGGCTTCCTCGCCGGCGTGCTTGTCGTCGGCTTCCTGATGGCCATCTTCATGGCCAACGCCGGCGGCGCATGGGACAACGCGAAGAAGTACGTCGAGAGCGGCGAGTTCGGCGGCAAGGGCTCCGAAACTGACAAGGCGACCGTCGTGGGCGACACCGTCGGCGACCCGTTCAAGGACACCGCCGGACCTTCGATGAACATCCTCATCAAGGTCATGTCGGTCATCGCCGTGGTCTTCGCACCGCTGTTCACCCGTATGTAGCCTGGCACCATCTCCGGAGCGTGCTTCCGGGGTAGATAGGCATTCGAGCATTGCCGGATGCTCCCGGGTCCCTTCGTGGGCCCGGGAGCATCCGTCGTCGTTGCACCGGCGCCGCGGCTCGCCGCGCATCCGACCGGTGCGCATCCGAATACAGGGTCGCGCCGCGTCGCGGCGAATCCAGACAGTGCCGAAGAAGGGAGGTCTCGTGGGCCGCATCTCCGAAGAGGACGTCATGCGCGTGCGCGAGGCCACCGACCTCGTCCAGCTGGTCGCGCAGACCACGCCGCTCAAGCAGAAGGGGCGGCTGTTCTGGGGCCTCTGCCCGTTCCACGGCGAGAAGACCCCGTCACTCAAGATCGACCCCGGCACCCAGCTGTGGCACTGCTTCGGCTGCGGGCTGGGCGGCGACGCCTTCGGCTGGTTCATGCGGCTGGAGAACCTGGAGTTCCCCGAGGCCGTGCGCATGCTCGCCGAGCGCGCCCACATCGAGATCAAGGAAGAGGCCGGCGGCATGCCCACCGGCCAGCGCGAGCGCCTCACCGCCGCGTCCGAGGCGGCAGCCGAGTACTTCCACCACGCGCTCACCAGCTCCAAGGACGCGGGTGCGCAGACCGCGCGCGACTACCTGAAGGGTCGCGGCTTCGGAAGTGAGGTGGCGAAGCGCTGGCGGCTCGGTTTCGCCGCCGGCGGGCGCAACGGCCTTGCCACCCAGCTGGCGAAGAACGGCTTCACGCGCGACGAACTGGTGGCGGCGAACCTCGCGCTCGTGGAGGAGGACCGCGCCGGCGGCGCGCTCAAGGACCGCTTCTTCAACCGCATCATGTTCCCGATCACGGACGTCTCGGGGCGCACCATCGCCTTCGGCGGCCGCGTCATCGGCGACGGCCAGCCCAAGTACCTGAACACCGCCGAGACGCCCATCTTCCACAAGTCGTCCAACATGTACGGCATCAACCAGGCGAAGAACGCCATCGTGCGCACCGGCACGGCGGTGGTCGTCGAGGGCTACACCGACGTCATCGCCCTGCACGAGGCCGGGATCGACAACGTGGTGGCCACGCTGGGGACCGCACTGACCGCCCGCCACGTGAAGCTGCTGGGCCGCTTCGCCAAGAAGGTCGTCTACCTGTTCGACGGCGACGAGGCGGGCCTGCGCGCGGCCGACCGTGCCGCGGAGTTCCTGGACGCCTCGGCCACACCCGAGGCGGGCAGCTCGCGCATCGACCTGGCCGTCGCGATCATCCCGGACGGCAAGGACCCCGCTGACTACGTCGGCGAGCACGGCGCCGATGCGATGCGGGCGATGATCGACGCCGCCCAGCCGCTGCTGCGGTTCGTGGTGGACCGCCGGCTGGAGGCGCACGACCTGACCACGCCCGAAGGCCGGTCGCAGGCACTGGACGCGGCCGTGCGCGTGCTCGCGGGCGTGCGCGGGTCGATCCTGGCCCAGGACTACGCCAACTACATCGCCGGGCGCCTGGCCACGGACTACGAGACGGTCATCCGCGCGGTCCGCTCCGCGAAGCCCGAGTTCACCGCCCAGGCGGGGGAGGACGACGCGCCTTCGACGTCTGCCGCGAGCGGCCCGCGCAAGCGGCCCGCGGCCAACGACGCCCAGTCCAAAGCGGAGGCGACGCTGCTTCGCGCCATCGTGATCTTGCCCGAGCTGCGCGAACAGGTACGGGACTTGCTTGCTGACGGAGACGCGTTCACCGATCCCGTGAACACTCGTCTCGTGGCGGCCATCGTCGCCGCGGGTGTCGCAACGGGAAGGAACCTGTTCGAGTCCGTCGCCGCGAGCGAGCCGGAGCTCGCCGACGAGTTGAGCGCGTGGCTTGTGGACGCCGCGGATCGCGACGAAGTGCTTGCCACGTTCGCCGAGACGGTAGCCCGAATCAAGGAGTTCGCCCTGCGGCGTCAAATACTGCGCGTGCAAGGGCAAATGCAGGCGCTGGATCCGGTCAAGGACGCCGCCGCCTATGACGATATGTTCCGGAAGGTCGCAGCGCTGACGAAGGACCTGCAGACGCTGCGCTCCAGCATCGAGTAGTCGTTTCGCCGAGGTATCGAAGGAGTCACGTGACACCGAAGGCCGACAAGCACGCCGAAGAGCCGAAGAAGGCCGCTGCCGCGAAGCCGGAGCCCGCCGCCAAGCCGGCGTCGAAGGCCGCGAAGGCGCCCGCTGCGAAGCCAGCCGCTGCCGCGAAGCCGGCTGTCGCCGCCAAGCCGGCGCCGGCCGGCAAGCTGACGCCGGAGCTGGCTCTTCCCGAGGTGCAGACGCTCCTCAAGATGGGCAAGGCCAAGGGCAACCTCAGCGACGACGAGATCTCGGGCGCTCTGGGCGACATCGAGCTCACGCCGGAGCAGGTCAGCAACATCTACGGCCACTTCACGCGCAACAAGATCGAGCTGCTCGACGACTCGGGTGTCAGCGACATCACCCCGGACGACGCCGACATGATCATCGAGGCCGACGAGGTGTCGGCCGCGATGGGCGGCGACCTGGGCGGCGGCGCCGTGCTGGTCGAGACCGACGATCCGGTCGAGGTCCCGCCCGATGAGGCTGAGATCATCGACATCCCCATGCCCAAGCCGCCCAAGGGCAAGAAGAAGCCCAAGCGCAAGAACGACCACCACCACCTGCAGCCGCTGACCAGCGACCCGGTGCGAATGTACCTGAAGGAGATCGGCAAGGTGCCGCTCCTCAACGCCGCGCAGGAGGTCGACCTGGCCAAGAAGATCGAGGCCGGGCTCGAGGCGCTGGACAAGCTGGAGACGGCCATCGAGATGGGCGTGAAGCTGGAGCCGCAGGCGCGGCGCCGGCTGGAGCGCATCGAGTACATCGGCATCACCGCCAAGCGCCCGCTGGTCGAGGCCAACCTGCCCCCCGTCGTGTCCCTCGCCGAGCGCCACGCCGGACCGAGGCACCCGCTCCTCGCCACGTCACCGG
>CAZHMA010000113.1:0-5806 GCA_964533555.1 uncultured Eubacteriales bacterium | reverse complement strand
GGGGCCGATCGGGGATCGGCGGGCGAACAGGAGAGTGGCCGGCGTCCCCGAGAGCTTCGCCGAGGGCGGCGTCGCCGGGTGGGCGGTCGTGGCGTTCGCCGCGCTGGCGCTGGCTGCGGCGCTTGCGCCGGCGCGCGTTCGTACGGCACTGGAGCTGGCGAGCGCCGCGGGAATCACCGCTGCGCTCGCGTTCGCACTGGGCGGAGCGGCTGCCACGTTGTCCGCCGGCGCACCGGCCATCGCCCGCGTGTCCATCGCCTCGGGCGCCTGGGTGACCGGACTCGGCGCGGCGGTCGTGGCCTTCGCCGGCTCGCGAGGTCGCCCGCCGGCGGGGTGGCGGCTCGCGACGGCGACGATCGCGGCGGGAGCCTGGATCTGGGCGGGCCTGTGGGGCGGTCTCGGGCAGCTGTCACTGGCCAAGGAGTACCAGGTGCAGGCGGGCCCGTTCTGGCAGGCCGTCGGTACGCACGCGGCGCTCGTGGGCGTCGCGCTCGGCCTGGCGCTGCTGATCGGCGTACCGCTGGGCGTGGCCGCGTCGCGCGTGGGATGGGTGCGCACGTCGGTGCTCGGCATCACGGGCGTCATCCAGACGGTACCGAGCCTCGCGCTCCTCGGGCTGCTCGTCGTGCCGCTGTCACTGCTGGGGCTGCCGGGGATAGGACCGCTGCCCGGGGTCATCGCCCTCACGCTCTACTCGCTGCTGCCCGTCGTGCGAAACACCTACGTCGGGTTCGCCGGCATCGATCCGGCGGTCGTCGACGCGGGGCGCGGCATGGGCATGGACCGGATGCAGCTGCTGCTGCGGGTCGAGGCGCCGCTCGCCCTGCCGCTGGTGATCGAGGGAGTCCGGGCGGCCGCGGTCACCATCATCGGCATCGCGGCGGTGGTGGCTTTCGTCGGCGTCGGTACGCTCGGCGTGCTCGTCTTCCTCGGGTGGGGTTACCAGGCCGACGACCTCATCCTGCTCGGCGCGCTGCCCATGGTCGTCCTGGCCGTCGCCGCCGACGCGGGGCTTCGCCGCCTGGGCCGCGCCGTCACGTCTCCCGGCATCCGTGGAGGGACCGCATGATCCGCCTTGAAGACGTCACGAAGCGATTCGGCGACCGCCTGGCCGTCGACGGCCTGACCTTCGAGGTGCCGAAGGGCGAGGTCTGCGTCCTCATCGGCCCCTCCGGGTGCGGCAAGACGACCACCCTGCGCATGATCAACCGCCTCACCGAGCCCACGAGCGGTCGCATCCTGGTCGACGGGACGGACGCCGCGACGGTGCCGCCGGAGCTGCTCCGCCGCGGCCTGGGCTACGCGATCCAATCGGTGGGTCTCTTCCCGCACCAGACCGTCGCGGAGAACATCGTGACGGTGCCGCGGCTCCTCGGGTGGGACAAGCCGCGCATGGCGAAACGCGTGTCGGAGCTGCTCACGCTGGTGGGCCTCGACCCGGTGGAGTACTCGCCGAAGTACCCCCGCCAGCTCTCCGGCGGCGAGGCCCAGCGCGTCGGGGTAGCGCGCGCGCTGGCGGCGGACCCGCCCGTCCTGCTGATGGACGAGCCGTTCGGGGCGGTCGATCCCCTGAACCGCGAACGCCTCCAGGGGGAGTTCGCGCGCATCCAGCGCGGGCTGAGGAAGACGGTCATCTTCGTCACCCACGATGTCGACGAGGCGATCCGGCTGGCCGACCGCATCGCGCTCATGCGGGACGGGCGCCTGGAGCAGTACGCCACTCCCGAGGAGATCCTCGACCACCCCGCGAACAAGTTCGTGCACGACTTCATGGGCGCGGACCGGGCGCTCAAGCGGCTCGGCCGCGTGCGCGTGTCGGCGGTCATGCGCACAAGTGTGCCGGTCGTTCACGGCAAGGCTGAGGCGGCCGAGCTGGCGCGCCGCGCGTCGTGCGCGGAGGAGCGGTTCCTCTACATGGCCGACACGGCCGGGAGGCTCGAAGGCTGGTTCGACTGCCGCGCGGTCGCGCGCGGCGCCGGGCCGGAGACGGCCGTCACGCTCGTGGACTGGCGCGAGGCGTCGGTCAGGCCGGACGCATCGCTCAAGGAGGCGCTGTCGCGGATGCTGGGTCTCGGCTTCCGGTCCATCGCGGTCGTCGACGACAGCGGCGTGCTCCTCGGAGACGTCGGCCTGCAGGACGTTGAGGAGGCGCTCGGCGAGGGCGAGGCGGCATCGCCGGACGGCGCTGCGGGATCCGGGGCGGGTTCGGGGTGAGGCGCCGGCTCTCATCGATCCTGCCGGTCATCGTGGCCGCGCTGGCCTTCGCCTACCTCGTGTCGCGGCAGGACTGGTGGGCGTGGGTGCTGGCCCGGCTGTTCCCGGCGCTGCCCGAGACGGTGTTTCCGACGGCCACGGTCGGGGAGCTCGTCGTCCAACACCTCGGCATAGTGCTCATCTCGAGCGCCGTGACCATCGCCATCGGAATCCCGCTCGGGATCTGGGTCACGCGTGCGTCCGGCCGGGACTTCCGGGACCTCGTCGCGGCCGGCGTGGACTTCGGCCAGACCTTCCCGCCGGTGGCCGTGCTGGCGCTCATGATGCCGGTCCTGGGGTTGGGGATCCGGCCCGCCATCGTCGCGCTGTCGCTGTACGGGCTCTTCCCGGTCGTGAGCAACACCGTCGCGGGCCTCGACGGCGTTCCGCGGGAGGTGCTCGACGCCGCGTACGGCATGGGCCTGGGGCGCTGGCGGGTGCTGTTCGAGGTCGAGCTGCCGCTGGCCGCCAGGGTCATGATGGCGGGCGTGCGGACGTCGGTGATCGTCAACATCGGCACCGCCACGGTAGCGGCCATGACGGGAGCCGGCGGGCTCGGCTCGCCGATCGTCTCCGGCATCAACCTGCAGAACGGCGCGTACATCCTCGAAGGTGCGGTGGCCGCGGCCATGCTGGCCGTGCTCGCCGACACGGCCCTGGCCCGGATCGAGGACGCGCTCGCCCCCGTGTGAACGAACGTCCACGGCGCGGTGACGGTTGGGGTTCCCTCGGTGGCGCGCGCGGCTCAGCGCGACTACCCTTGGCGCATGGACAGCCGCCTGCCCGAGATCGCCAGGACCACCGCCGAAGCCCACGGCATGCTGCCGGCCGGCGCGCCTGTCCTCGCCATGGTGTCGGGCGGCGCCGATTCGGTGGCGCTGCTGCGCCTGCTGGTCTCGGGCGCGCTCGGGGACCTGGATGTCTCGGTCGTGCACGTCGACCACATGCTGCGCGGGTCCGACTCGGACGCCGACGCCGCGTTCGTCGAGACCCTGTGCGCCGAGATGGGGGTGCCGTGCCGCGTCGTGCGCTACGACGTGGGTTCCTTCGCGTCCGCCGAGGGCCTCAACGTCGAGGACGCCGGCCGCAGGGTCCGCTACCGGTTCGCGCAGGAGGAGCTCGATGCGCGCTGCGCCATCGCCGGCGTGCCCGCCGACGACGGCAGGATCGCCGTGGCCCACACGTTCGACGACCAGATGGAGACCGTCGTCATGCGTCTCGCGACCGGCGCCGGCCCGGGGGGACTCAGCGGCATCCCGTACTTGCGCGGGCGCATCGTGAGGCCGCTGCTGGACGCCCGGCGCGCCGAGATCATCACCCATCTGCGCTCGCTGGGGCAGGACTGGCGCGAGGACGCCACCAACGCCGACACGTCCCGCCTGCGCGCGCGCGTCCGCGCGGAAGCCGTGCCGCTCCTCGAAGCGCTCAACCCGCGCTTCGCCGAGACGCTCGCGCGCACGCTCGCCGTGGTCCGCGACGAGGACGAGCTGCTGGACGGGATGGCACGCGCGTTCGCCGCGGACTTCGCGTCCGTGCGGCCGGGCGAGGTCCGCTTCGACCGCTCCCGGCTGGGCACGCTCTCCCGCCCCATGCTGCGCCGCACGTTGCGCGCCGGCCTCTTCGGCGCGTTCCCGGAGGCCTCCCGCATCGAGTTCGAGCACATCGAGGCGATAGCCGACGGACTGACCGCGGACTGCTTCGCTCGCGACCTGCCGGAGGGTCTGCGGGCCTTCACCGAGTACGCTACACTTGTCATTTCCCGGGCCCCGGCCGCGTCAGCGCCGCTGGCGCCGTCGCTGCTCGAGGTGCCGGGAACGGTCGACCTGGCCGGGGCAGGAAGCGTGAGTGCGGTGTTCTGCGAACCGTACGTGCCGAGTGACCCGATGGTCGCGGTCCTCGACGCCGACTCGCTGGCGGGAGTGCTGACGGTCGACTCGGTCCGACCCGGTGACGCGATGCGGCCGCTGGGCATGCGAGGCACGCGCAAGCTCCAGGACGTGCTGACCGACGCGAAGGTCCCCAAGCGGGCCCGGGCGCTTACCCCGGTCGTGCGGGACGGCGCGGCGGTCGTGTGGGTGGCGGGTGTGCGTCTGAGCGACGACTACGCGATCCGGCCCGGCACCACGCGGGCGGTCGAGATCGTTTGGAGCGGTCCATCGAAGCAGGAGGGCACGGAGTGAGCCATCCGGACATCCAGGAGATCATCCTCAGCGAAGAGCGCATCGCGGAGCGCGTCGCCGAGATCGGCGCGCAGCTCAGCCGCGACTACGAGGGGCGCTCGGTACTGCTCGTCGCGGTCCTGCGCGGCGCGGCCCTGTTCGTGGCCGACCTTGCCCGCGCGATCACCGTGCCCGTCGAGCTCGACTTCATGGCGGTGTCCAGCTACGGCTCCTCGACCAAGTCGTCGGGGGTCGTGCGCATCCTGAAGGACCTCGACGAGACCATCGAGGGGCGCGACGTCATCGTCGTCGAGGACATCCTCGACACCGGGCTCACGCTCAAGTACCTGCTCAAGAACCTGGCCAGCCGCAAGCCGGCCAGCCTCGAGGTGATCACCCTCCTGAGCAAGGAAGGCAAGCAGCGGGTACCAATCTCTTGCAAGTACGTGGGCTTCGCCATACCCGACGAGTTCGTCGTGGGCTACGGCCTCGATTTCGCTGAGAGGTACCGCAACCTGCCATACATCGGGATCCTGAAGCCCGCGGCGTACCAGGACTGAGACGTTTCGCCGGACGCGGCGCCGGCACGGCGCCGATCCGGAACCGGAAGGACAGTGCTTTGAACAAGAACGTCCGCACCATCGCGCTCTACCTGCTCATCCTCGCGGCGCTGGCGTATGTCGTCGCCGTCTACTCGAGCCCGGCGAAGACGCCCGACACGCTGTCGTACAGCACGTTCCAGAAGGCGCTGTCCCAGGGACGCATCATCGACGTCACCGCGCTCGCATCCGACCAGGTGCTCGAGGGCACGTACTACAAGACCGCCGCGGACAAGGCGGCCAAGAAGGCGACCGACTACACGTCGACCTTCATCGGCACGGACTCGCTCGTCGACCTGATGGCGGCCAACCCCGACGTCAAGTTCACGCCCGACCCGCAGCGGCCGAACATCTGGTTGTCGCTGCTGGGGCAGCTGCTGCCGATCCTGCTGATCGTCGGCATCATGTTCTTCTTCCTCCAGCAGATGCAGGGCGGCAACTCCAAGGTGATGTCCTTCGGCAAGTCGAAGGCGAAGCGCATGACGCGCGACCAGCCGCGTATCACGTTCAAGGACGTCGCGGGCGCCGACGAGGCCGTCGAGGAGCTGCAGGAGATCAAGGAGTTCCTCGCCAACCCCGGCAAGTTCCAGGCCCTGGGGGCGAAGATCCCCAAGGGCGTGCTGCTGGTAGGCCCTCCAGGAACGGGCAAGACGCTGCTGGCGCGCGCCGTCGCCGGTGAAGCGGGCGTGCCGTTCTTCTCCATCGCGGGCTCGGACTTCGTCGAGATGTTCGTGGGCGTCGGCGCGTCGCGCGTCCGCGACCTGTTCGAGCAGGCGAAGGCCGCGAACCCCTGCA
>CAZHMA010000112.1:0-5930 GCA_964533555.1 uncultured Eubacteriales bacterium | reverse complement strand
CGCGGCGCATGGCCGAGCGAAAGGTCATCGTGAAACGGCTTGCGGCCATCGAGGACTTCGGGAGCATGAGCGTGCTGTGCTCCGACAAGACCGGCACGCTCACCGAGGGGAAGGTCCGCCTCCACGCGGCGTTCGATACGGCAGGCCGGGAGTCCGACGACGTGCTGCTCTACGCGTACCTCAACTCGAAGTTCGAGACCGGTTTCACGAACCCGATCGACGAGGCGATCCGGCAGGCGGGCGTGGTCGACGTCTCACGGACCCGGAAGCTCGACGAGGTCCCGTATGACTTCATCCGCAAGCGCCTCACGGTGCTCGTGGCCCGCGAGGGCAAGCCATTCATGGTCACGAAGGGCGCGCTCGCGAACGTTCTCGAGGTCTGCTCGACAGCACGCGTCACCGGCGGCAAGACGGTGCGGCTCGACTCGGTGCGCGGCGACATCGACAAGCTCTTCGCCGACCTGTCGTCACAGGGATACCGCACCCTCGGCGTGGCGGTGCGCGAGGACATCACCGCGAGGACGGTGGGCAAGCGCGACGAGACGGACATGACCTTCGTCGGCGTTCTCGCGCTCTTCGACCCGCCGAAGGAGGGCGCTGCCGACGCGGTCGCCGAACTCAGGGACCTGGGCGTGCGGCTCAAGATCATCACCGGCGACAACGCGCTGGTGGCGGCCACGCTCGGCGCACAGATGGGGCTGGACAAGCCGGGGCTGCTCACCGGAGCGCAGGTCGCGGCCATGCACGACAGCGCGCTCGCGGGCCGCGTGGAGCGCGTCGACATCTTCGCCGAGGTGGAACCGAACCAGAAGGAACGCATCATCCTCGCACTCCGGAAGGCCGGCTTCGTCGTCGGCTACATGGGTGACGGCATCAACGACGCCAGCGGGCTGCACGCCGCCGACGTCGGCATCTCGGTCAACGATGCGGTGGACGTGGCGAAGGAGGCCGCCGACATCGTACTCATGGAGCAGGGCCTCGACGTGCTCGCACGCGGGGTGCGGGACGGGCGCGTGACGTTCGCGAACACGCTCAAGTACGTGTTCATGGCGACGAGCGCGAACTTCGGCAACATGTTCTCGATGGCGGGCGCGTCGCTCTTCCTGCCGTTCCTGCCGCTGCTGCCCACGCAGGTCCTGCTGACCAACCTGCTCACGGACTTCCCTGAGATGGCCATCGCCTCCGACCGGGTCGATCCGGAGCTCGTCGAACGGCCGCGCAGGTGGGACCTGCCCTTCATCCGCGACTTCATGCTGACGTTCGGGCTGCTCTCCAGCGTGTTC
Organism: uncultured Eubacteriales bacterium; assembly: GCA_964533555.1. Lineage (GTDB taxonomy): Bacteria > Actinomycetota > Coriobacteriia > Anaerosomatales > PALSA-660 > JANYAK01. The sequence goes on along the minus strand of CAZHMA010000112.1, from coordinate 4,647 downwards.
GACTACGCCACGTTCGGCGTACTGCTGCTGGTGCTCGGCGCGGGCGCGGCGGAGTTCCGCACGGGGTGGTTCGTGGAGTCGGTGTTCTCGGCATCCATGGTGGTGCTCGTGATCCGCACGCGGCGTCCGATGTGGCGCAGCCGGCCGGGGAGATGGCTCACCGTCGCGACGGCGAGCGTGTGGGCAGCGACGTTGGCGCTTCCGTACACCCCGCTCGGCACCCTGTTCAAGTTCGTGCCGCTGCCGTGGCCGTTCCTGGTCTGGCTGGCCGCGATCCTCGTCGTGTACATGGCCGGCGCGGAACTGGCCAAGTGGCTGTTCTATCGCGCTCACCCAGAGCCGGCGGGGCATCCCAAGCGCGGGCGCGCCGTGGCCCCGGCGCTGGAGCGGCGCTAGGCGAAGGACGGCCGGCTACACCCGGCGGGCCAGCGCGACCACGTCGATCTCCTCGCCGTCGCGCACGATCGCTCCGACCAGCAGGCCCTCGCGGACGAACCCGTGCCGCTCGTAGAGCGCGATAGCGCGCGGGTTGTTCGCCCAACCGTACGCCTGAACCCGGCTGATGCCCTGCTCGGCGGCCCATGCGAGCAGGGCTTCGATAAGGGCCGATCCGACCCCCTGCCCACGCCTGCCCTGAGCGACCGAGATGCTGAAGACCCCGCCGTGCGCCTCTTCCGGCGCCCCGTTCACGAGGAAGTCGATCAGGCCGACGACCTCACCGTCGTCCTCGGCCAGCATCAGCGTGCACCGATCGGGCTCGATGCGCGCGCGGATGTACGCGGCCTCCTGCTCGAGCGTCGGCGTGTCGCGCCGGTAGATGCCGGGCAGGTCCTCGGCGAAGAGCTTCGCGGCGAACGCCTGCAGAATCTCGGCGTCGTCCATGGTGGCGGTCCGGATGGTGATGGGCACGTCGTTCTCCTAGTTGGCGGTGGTCTGTCCTGTCATCGGGAATCTAGCACTCCTCGGCCCAGGCGGGGACCTGCTTCCACGCCGAGCGCAGCTCCCGCCGCAGCCGCGAGACGTCCGGCACCCGCTCCTGCATCAGCGCCCAGAACGCGGGCGAGTGATCGTGCCTCAGCGTGTGCACGAGTTCGTGGATCATCACGCAGCGCGCGAGCTCGGGCCTCAGCAGCAGCAGCGACCTGTTCAGGCTGATCGCCCCCGCGCGCGAGCAGCTGCCCCACCGCGAGCGCTGAGCACGGATCGTGACGCGCGAGAACGGCAGCCCCTGCTCGGCGGCGACTTCCTCGAGCATCGGCACGAGGTGGGCCTTCGCGGCGCGCGACAGCCAACGGCGAAGCGCCTCGCGGGCCGCGGCGTCGTCCCCCACCGGGACGTTGACGGAGAGCCGGCCGGCCCTCTCGTTCACCCGCGCGCTCACGCCTGCGGCCACGGGCCAGTACTCGACGTCGTACGAGAGCCCGACTGCAGCCAGTTCGACCCGCGTCGGCAGCGGCTGGTCGGCGGCGGTTGCGAGGTGCTCGCGACGCTCAGCGGTCCGCGCCATCGCCCGCTCGATCCAGCCCGCGTGCTCGCGGAGCAGCCCCGGCACCTGTCGCCGGTCGGACTCGCGCGGCAGCACGACCACGAGCCCGTCGCGAGGCGAGACGACCAGCCGGATGCGCCGGGCTCGGCGGCTCACGCGGACCGTGTGCGGCGGCAGGGTCTCTTCGGCGGGGTCACGCATGCTCGGCGTCGGGCTCCTTGGGCGTTTGGGTACGCTCATACCGTACCGCATGCGGCGTGCGCTGCATGCCCGCGGCCGGGCGACCCCGATGCCCGGCCCCAGCCGACGGGGGTGTGAGGACGATGAAGCCGGTCGTCGACCGTGATCTCTGCATCGGGTGCGGGCTGTGCTCGGACACGTGCCCCGAGGTCTTCGTCCTCGAGGACGACAACCTCGCGCACGTCATCACCGAGAACCCGGGACACGAGCAGTACGACTGCATCCGCGAGGCCGAGGAGATCTGCCCGGTCACCGCGATCTCGATCGTAGGGTGACCCTCCGGCGCGGAGACTCCCGACCGAGCGCCCTCTAGCGCCGGATCACGAAGCAGCGGTGGATGCGCGGGTTGCGCTCGAAGTCGGGCGGGATGGTCTTCGCGCTGATGTCCTCGACATCCAGGTCGGCCAGCGCCGCCGCGTCGAGCTTGAACGAGCGCAGGTTCGTCGAGAACACGAGCACGCCCTGCGCTTCCAGCAGGCCGACGGCGTCCCGCACCAGGCGCACGTGGTCCCGCTGGATGTCGAGCGTCTCCTCCATCGCCTTGCTCACGGAGAACGACGGCGGATCCAGGAACACCACGCCGAACCGCGGCCCTGCCGGGTCGGCTGCCGCGTCGGCGAGCCACGTCAGCGCGTCCGCACGCACGAGCGTGTGCGCGGGCGCCGCGAGGCCGTTGAGCGCGAGGTTGCGGCCCGCCCACTCCAGGTAAGTGTTCGACAGGTCCACGGACGTGGTCGCGACCGCCCCCGCCAGAGCGGCCTGGACCGTGACCGCCCCGGTGTACGAGAACAGGTTGAGCAGGCTTCTGCCGTCCGCGAGCTCCCCGACGATGCGCCGCGTGACGCGATGGTCCAGGAACAGCCCGCTGTCCAGGTAGTCGTCCAGGTTCACCAGCAGCCGGGCCGCGCCCTCTCGCACCTCGTGGAACCTGCCGGTCTCGGCGAGACGCTCGTACTGCGCCTCTCCACGCTGGCGCTTGCGGACCTTCACCCGAAGCTCCGTCTCGGCCATGCCGAGCACGCCGGGAACGGCGGCGATGGCCTCTCGCAGGCGGGCGCCCGCCTTGACCGGGTCTATCTCACCAGGCGCCTCGTACTCGGACAGCACCGCGCGGCGCACCCCGTCAACGCAGTCGTACAAGTCGACGGAGAGCGCGAAGTCGGGCAGGTCGGCGTCGTACACGCGCCAGCACGTCACGCCCTCGCGCTTCGCCCACTTCGACAGGTGCTTGACGTGCTTGCGCAGGCGGTTGGCGAAGGCGGCCGAACCGGCGGTCTCGTCCACGGCCGCCGCGTCGGGGACGGTGGACACGTCGAGCCGCACCTTGATGGGCCCGTTGAAGAGACGGTGGCTCTCCTGCGGAAGCAGGCCGACCGCTGACGCCAACTCGTCGTCGTCGGTCAGTATTGCCGCGCGCCAGCCCGGAAACGCAGTGCGGAGGCGCTCTCCCAGCAGCCGGTAGGTGCCGGCCAACTCCTTGCGTTCGCCGATGCGCTCACCATAGTGCGGGTTGACCGCCACCAGGCCTGCCGAGGCGCCCGCCGGCGGCGATGCCTTCTCGGCGCGCCCGAGCGCCGCGCTCACTCGACCGCGCAGGCCCGCGCGCGCGATGTTCGCCGTCGCCAGCTCCACCGCGGTCGGATCGCTGTCCGAGCCCTCGATCGGCGGCAGCGTCGCCAGTCCGGCTTCGGCCCGTGTGTCCGCCTCGGCCAGCAGATCCGCCCACACCTCCGCGTCGTGCCCCAGCCACCCGAGGAAGCCGAAGTACGACCGGATGAGGCCCGGCGCGACGTCTCCGGCGATCCACGCCCCCTCGATCAGCAGCGTGCCGCTCCCGCACATCGGGTCCACCAGCGCGCCGCCGGCGGCGGCGGTCTCGCGCCAACCGGCCAGCAGCAGCATCGCGGCCGCCAGCGACTCCTTCAGCGGCGCGGCACCCTGCACGCCCGGCTCGCGGTAGCCCCGGCGGTGCAGCGCGTCCCCCGAGAGGTCGAGCGACACCGTCGCCTTCTCCGAGCGCACGCGCACGTTCACGCGCACGTCGGGCGCAACGGGGTCGACCGACGGCCTTCGGCCGAACTGCTCGCGCAGGCGGTCGACGATGGCGTCCTTGGTCCTCACGGCTCCGAACATCGTGTTGCGAAACGCCTGGTTCGCGTCGGAGGCGAAGTCCACGGCGATGGTCCCGTCGGGCGAGACGTGCTGTTCCCAGGGCAGCTCGAGCACGCCCGCGTACAGCGCGTCCGCCGTGTCGGCGGGCACCTGCGCGAGGGTCAGCAGGATCCGGGACGCGGTACGCGACCACAGACACGCCGAGTAGGCGGTCCGGATGTCGCCGCGGAAGGCCACGCCGGCCCTGGCGGCCTTCACGTCGCGGGCGCCGATCGCCCTGAGCTCATCGGCCAGCAGTTCCTCGACGCCGCGTGCGCAGGTCGCGAACATGGTCAGGTGCCGGGACTTGGCCAGTGCCGCGCTCACGACGCGTCCCTGTCGAGCGGCTGCACGTCGTCGGTGAAGTAGCCCCGCAGGCGCGCGGGCACGCGCGAGACGTCCGACCCGGCCGCGAGCGCGGCGGTGCCGGTGGATGTGTAGGTGTTCCAGAACAGCACGGTCTTCCCCTCGAACCGTTCGGCGGCCCCATGTGCCAGGAGCGCCGACATCGCCTTGCCCGTGTACGTCCCCTCCAGACGAAGCCCCGCATCGGCGGCTATGCGCACCGCGTCCATACCCGCAGGCGTGAACCGCGCGTACTCAGTACCGAGGTAGCCGGTCGCGACCTCCACGTCGTCCTCCCGCCACTCGAACACCGGGAACGTGGGATCCGCCTCGTGCAGAAGCCCCTGCGTCCCGCGCACCAGGTCGAACCCTCCGGCGGCGGTGTTGCACGCCGCCACAACCACCGGACACCCGCGCACCTTGGG
>CAZHMA010000111.1:0-6003 GCA_964533555.1 uncultured Eubacteriales bacterium | reverse complement strand
GAAGGTCCACGTCCTCAACGTCAACGAGCTGGCGGCCGCGCTTCGCCCGAACCACCTTCCCGGCGAACAGATACGCGTGAGCATCGTTCGCGAAGGCAAGGAGGCCGACCAAGGCGTCGGCTACCTCGAGGACGGCACGATGGTCGTCGTCCAGAGCGGCCGCACTCACGTCGGCGCTGAGGTCGACACCGTGGTGACGTCCGTCCTGCAGACGTCCGCCGGCCGCATGGTCTTCGCCAAGGTGACCGGAGCGTGACCGGGATGCGGGCGGCCGTCATCGTGGCCGGGGGCACCGGCGAGCGCTTCGGCCGTGCCGGCGGCAAACAGCTCGCCTCCGTGGCCGGGAGGCCCGTGGTCGTGCATGCCGTCGCGGCGTTCGCCGCGTCGGCCGCGATCGACCACGTCGTGCTCGTGTGCCACCCGGAGCGGGTCGCGGAGTACCGCCGGGTCGTCGATGCCGCGCTCGGTGGCGGCGCGGTGGCCACGGTCGTGCCCGGGGGCGCCACGCGCAGGCTCTCGGTGGCAGCAGGCCTGGCGGCCGTCCCATCCGACGCCTCGGTCATCGCGGTCCACGACGGCGCGCGGCCACTCATCGAACCCGCCGTCATCGACCGCGCCGTCCGCGCCCTGGAGTCGTCCGACGCCGATGGCGTCGTCGTCGGGCACCCCGCCTACGACACGCTGAAGGTGGTCGATGCGGACGCACGGGTTCTCGACACGCCCGACCGTTCGACGATGTGGGTCGCGCAGACCCCGCAGGTCTTCTTGGCGGGCGCCTTGAGGCGCGCTCACGCTGCCGCTGCAGCAGACGGTTTCGAGGGCACAGACGACGCATCGCTCGTGGAGCGTGCCGGTGGTGCGGTGCTCATGGTCGAAGGTCCGCGGTGGAACATCAAGGTGACCGTGCAGGAGGACCTCGGCGTCGTCGAGGCGCTGCTTGCCGAGAGGGAAGGCGTGGGCGGCGATGCATGAGACCCGGATAGGCCTCGGATACGACGTGCACGCGTTCGCCGAAGGTCGCCAGCTGGTGCTCGGCGGCGTGCACGTCCCGTACGTGCGCGGGCTCGCGGGCCACTCGGACGCGGACGTGCTCGTGCACGCGCTCATGGACGCGCTCCTGGGCGCGATGCGCGAGGGCGACATCGGCCGGCACTTCCCCGACACAGATCCCGCGTACAGGGGCATCTCGAGCCTGGAGCTGCTGCGCACCGTGGCGGCGCTCGCGCGCGAGAGCGGCTGGGAGCTTGTAGACGCGGACTGCGTGCTCGTGCTGCAGGAGCCGCGGATCTCACCGCTGCGTGACGAGATGCGCACGACCATGGCCGCCGCGCTCGGCGTATCGGTGGATCATGTGGGCCTCAAGGCCACCACGACCGAAGGGCTCGGCCTCACCGGCCGCGGCGAGGGCGTGGCCGCCCAGGCGGTCGTACTGCTCTCCCGGGACGTGTGACGACCCCACGGCGGGCCCGTTTGACAGGGGCGACGAAGCCCACCGATAGTGGCACGAACGAACGACAAGGCCCTTGTGCCTGAGAGGACGTGGACAGCGGCGTGTTCGCCCGGCTGAAGAAGGACATAGCTGCCGTCATGGAGCGCGACCCCGCGGCCACCTCCGCGTGGTCGGCGTACCTGCACTACCCCGGCCTCAAGGCGATCCGCTGGCAGCGCCGCACGCACTGGCTCTACGAGCGCGGCCACACGTTCACCGCGCGCACGATCAGCCAGTGGGTCAGGCACCACACCGGCATCGAGATCCACCCCGGCGCGACCATCGGCGAAGGCCTCTTCATCGACCACGGGATGGGGGTCGTCATCGGCGAGACCACGGTCATCGGCGACTGCGTGACGATCTACCAGGGCGTGACGCTGGGCGGCACCGGCAAGGAGCGCGGCAAGCGCCACCCGACCATCGAGGACAACGTCGTGATCGGTGTCGGCGCGACCGTGCTGGGCAACATCACGGTGGGCAAGGGCAGCAAGGTGGGCGGCGGCGCCGTGGTCGTGAACAACGTCCCGCCGAACTGCACCGTCGTGGGCGTCCCCGGGCGCATCGTCGTCCGCGAGGGTGCCCGCATCGACGTCGTGGACCTGCATCACGAGGACCTGCCCGACCCCGTCGTCGAGATGTTCAAGTGCATCCAGCACCGCATCGACCGGATCGACGCGCGGTTGGTGCGCGACGAGACTCTGCTCGCCGGCGACACGCCGCTGCCGGCCGCGTCAGCGCCCGAGCCCGCGCCGTCGGCCGGAGACCCGCCCGCGGGCGAGGCCTGCGAACTCTAGACGGAAAGGACCGCTTGCTGCCGTGACGCTGCGCCTGTACAACACGATGGCCCGCACGAAGGAGGCCTTCACCCCCCGCGAGGAGGGCAAGGTCTTCATGTACATCTGTGGCCCGACCGTCTACAACCACATCCACATCGGCAACGCGCGCACGTTCCTTAGCTTCGACGTGATCCGCCGCTACCTCGAGTACCGGGGCTTCGATGTCCGGTTCGTGCAGAACATCACCGATGTGGACGACAAGATCATCAAGGCCGCGAACGAGGAGGGCGTGCCGGCCGCGGAGGTCGCCGCACGATACGCCGACGCCTTCCTCAAGGCCATGAGCGACCTCGGGGTGAAGAAGCCCAGCGCGCAGCCCCGTGCGACCGAGACGATCCCGGGGATGATCGCGATGGTCGAGCGGCTCATCGACCGCGGTCACGCGTACGTCGTGGACGGAGACGTGTACTTCTCTGTCCGGTCCTTCGACGGCTACGGCAAGCTCTCGGGCCGCGATATCGACGAACTCGAGATCGGCGCGCGGGTCGCGGCCGATGAGCGCAAGCAGGACCCGCTCGACTTCGCGCTCTGGAAGGCGGCGAAGCCCGGCGAGCCGCACTGGACGTCGCCTTGGGGGGAGGGCCGCCCGGGCTGGCACATCGAGTGTTCGGTCATGTCCGAGGCGGAGCTCGGCGTTCCGTTCGACATCCACGGCGGCGCCACCGACCTCATCTTCCCGCACCACGAGAACGAGCTGGCGCAGTCCGAAGCGGCCACCGGTCTGCCGTTCGTCCGCTACTGGATGCACGGCGGCCTGCTCCAGGTGAACGCCGAGAAGATGTCGAAGTCACTGGGCAACTTCATGCTGCTGAAGGACGTCCTGGCGACGTACCCGGCCGCGGTCGTGCGGCTGCTCATGCTGCAGACCCACTACCGAAGTCCGCTCGAGTTCTCCACGGACCGCCTCGACGAGGCATCGGCGGCCCTGGAGCGCGTGGCCAATGCGGTGCGCAACATGCAGTGGGCCCGCATGAACGCCGGCGAGGAAGCGGCGGCCTCGATCGACGACCGTGCCGCGCTCCAGGCGGCCCTCATCGAGGCGCGGGTCAAGTTCGAGACCGACATGGACGACGACTTCAACACCGCCGGCGCGCTGTCGGCCGTGTTCGACCTGGCCCGGGAGTCCAACACCTTCCTCGCGTCGAACCAGGCCGGCCTGGCCACCGAGGACCGCGCCCTGCTGGCGTCGGCCGAGGCGGAGATCGCCGAGCTGCTGTCGGTGCTCGGGGTGACCCTCCCCGCGGCCTCCGACCGGGCCGAGTACCCGGAGGAGGTCATCGTCGTCGCGAGGGACCTCGCGGGCTACGGCGGCGCCGACCCCAGCGAGGCGGTCGACGCGCTCCTGGCGGCCAGGGCCGTCGCGCGCAGCGAGCGCAACTGGGCGGCGGCCGACGTCGTGCGCGATGCTCTGGCGGGCCTCGGGTTCGCCATCGAGGACACCGCCGGCGGCGCCCGGGTCGTGTTCCGCGGCTCGAGCTGATCCGCGTGGACCGGGTCGAGGGCATCCATGCCGTCGAGGAGCTCCTCAGGTCCGGCCGGAGGGTGCGTTCCGTGCGCCTTCTCGACAAGCCCGGGAAGGACACGGGTCCGCTCGACCGCATAGCGAGGCTCGCCGAAGAAGCGGGAGTCCCCGTCGAGCGGGTGCCGCGCCGCGAGCTCGACCGCGACTCGGAGCGGGGCGCCCATCAGGGCGCCATCGCGCTCGCGGAGCCGTTCGGCTACGCGCAGCTCGGACAGGTGCTGGAGCGGCACGCGGACGACGTCGACAGCCTGATCGTGGCCCTCGACCACGTCACCGACCCGGGCAACCTCGGCGCGGTCGTTCGTACGGCAGACGCCGTCGGAGCCGCGTGCGTGCTCATCGCGAAGGACCGTTCCGCCGAGATGACCCCGAGTGCTTTGAAGGCTGCCGCAGGCGCGGCCGAGCACCTCCCGATCTGCCGAGAGCCCAACCTTGCACGGGCGCTCGCGGCGTGCAAGGAAGCCGGCTATTGGGTCGCGGGCGCGTCCGAGCACGCGGAGCAGCTCGCCTGGGACGCCCCGCTGAGCGGGCGCATCGTCTTGGTTCTGGGCGCCGAAGGTACCGGGCTTTCCCGCCTGGTCGAGCGGGACTGCGACATGCTCGTCCGCCTCCCGATCACCGGCAGCGTCGGCTCGCTCAACGTGTCGGCCGCCGCCGCGGTCCTTGCGTACGAATGGCTCCGTCGCAGGCAGGCATGAGAGTCGTGCGCGACCTCATCGTCGACGCATACAACGTGATGCATGCGTCACCCGAGTACCGGCGTCTGCTCGACCGCGACGTCGCGACGGCGTGCGAGCGGTTGGTCGACGGGCTGGCCTCCTACGCTGCCGGAAGGTGGCATGCGACCGTCGTCTTCGACGGAGGCGGTCGCAACGGCGAGGAGACGCGCGCCGAGACCGGGGGTGTGGTCGTCATCAACACGGCGGCCGGGAACAGCGCGGACACGGTCGTCGAGCGCCTGGCCCGGGAGGCGAGGGATGCCGCGCGCGCGGCGGTGGTCGTTACATCCGACGCGACCACCCAGTGGACGGTCCTCGGTGAGGGGATCACGAGGATGTCGGCCCGGGAACTGATCGCCGACATGGCGATCGAGAGGGGAGAGAGCCGCGAGCACGGCCGCCGCGGGCCTCGGTCGTCCACCCTTGACGCGCGCGTGAGCGAGGCCGCGCGTTCATCTTTGCTAAGGATGCTGGAGAGCCAAGAACGGGCCGACCCCGAATGAGGTTTACCTTAGTTCAGATTAATACTCGTCGTTGACACAGGACATGTCGCGGCAATACTGTCGGTACAGACTCTTCCAGATTTGCCGGGATCGGAGTCGTTTCCTCCCCTCATGCATGGGGGTCGCTAAGCGGGAGGCTACAAATGGATGCACGTGGGGAAGTGGCGGTGCGGCGTCGTCCGCGCATCGCGGGGGAACTCGATCTGATCATGGCCGCTCAGGCGGGTGACGAGACGGCGTCCGCAGCCCTCGTCGCCAAGTACCGCAGCTTCGTCCGCTGCAAGGCCCGCAGCTACTTCCTCGCGGGCGCGGATCGCGACGATGTCGTCCAGGAGGGCATGATCGGCCTGTACAAGGCCATCCGGGACTACCGCTCCGATCGCCAATCGAGCTTCAGGTCCTTCGCCGAGCTGTGCGTGACGCGCCAGCTCATCACCGCCATCAAGACCGCGAGCCGCCAGAAACACGGCCCGCTCAACACGTACGTCTCACTCCAGCGCTCGGCGACGACCGAGGAGGAAGGCGATCGCGTCCTTTCCGACATCCTCGCCGCCCGTGACGTCTGTGACCCCGCCGAGATCGTCATCTCGGCGTGGGAGGCCGCGAGCATCAAGGAAGGCTTCACGGAAGCGCTGTCCTCGTTCGAGTCCGACGTCCTGTACCTGTACGTCGAGGGCAAGTCGTACAACGACATCGCGGACCAGCTGAGCCGGCATCCCAAGGCCGTCGACAACGCTCTCCAGCGCGTGAAGCGCAAGGTCGAGATCCAGATCCGGCGCTGCCGGGCCTGCTGAGACTCGCCCCGCGTCTCCCGAGCGAAACGGCACCTGACCGCGCGTGGCGCACCTTCGCCGCGCGCGGTAGCATATGCGCACCCGCCGGTGTAGCTCAGTTGGCAGAGCAAGCGGCTTGTAAGCGAAAGCGCCGGGGTTCC
>CAZHMA010000110.1:0-6087 GCA_964533555.1 uncultured Eubacteriales bacterium | reverse complement strand
GCGGCCGAGGAGTCGGGGCCGAACACGAGGACGCCCACGGCCGACACGGCGTCCGCGACCCCGGCGACCAGCGGCGCCTCCGGTCCGATCACGACCAGGTCGATCGCGTTGTCCAGCGCGAAGGCCGCGACGTCCGACGGCGACTCGATGTCCAGGCCCTCGACGTTGACGGCGATCGCGGCGGTGCCGCCGTTGCCCGGGGCCACGAGGATCTCGGGCGCCGACGGCGACTGGGCGAGCTTGTGCACCATGGCGTGCTCGCGGCCGCCGCTTCCGAGAACGAGTATTCGCATCGAAGGCCCCTCCAGGGTCTGCGCGTGGCCCGGCGCCGAGTCATCGCCACGACGCCTTCGGAGATTGTAAGCCATAGACGCGGTCCGGCCCGGCCGCGAGGAGGCGGCCGGGCCGGACGTTCGTGCGTTGCGGGTCCGCGCTTAGCGGATCCTGACCGCGACCGTGTTCGGCGAGTAGCAGCCGAGCGTGGAGGCGTTGCCGTCGTAGCGCGAGCGGAACGTGTACGTGCCGCGGAGCAGCGGCGTGTAGCGGTACCACCAGTTCGCCCCGCCGCCTGCGGCCAGTGAATAGCACAGGCGCGCCGACGAGTACGACCAGCGACCGCTGCCGGGCTTCTTCACCTCGACGACCATCGGGGTCCCGACGGTCGCCGGCGTCAGGACGCCGCTCAACACGAACGGCCGGCGGCGGACGCTGCTGTAGGCGCTGGTCCTCAGCGTGATGGTGCTCGACACCTTGCCGAAGGCCAGCGTCATCGATGCCGAAGTGCGCGTCCCGGCCCCGTTGGCCGCCGAATAGGCCAGCGTGTGCGATCCGGCCCCGCCGACGTGCACCGGCACCGCCAAGGTAGTCACCGCCGAGCCGACCGGGACGGTCTGCGTCGCGGCTCCGTCGAGCCGGTACTCGAACGCGGTGACCCGCGACTCGAGGTCGGTCGCGGTGAGGGTGATCCATGCGTCCGTGACGCCGCTGTAACTCGGCAGGCGGTCGTCACTGAACTGCGGGCCGGTCTTGTCGATGCGCACCGTGGCGAACTGGTGCGGGGTCTCGCTGTTGCCGACGTTGTCCGTCGCGTAGGCCTCGACGGTCGTCGTTCCCTGGGCGCTCACGTTCACCACGGCCGAGGCGCCCGTGGCGGACGTGAAGCCGCCCGTGCTTCCGAAGCGCCACTTGATGTCAGCGACGCCGGATCCGGGCTGGCCCCCCGCGGTGTCCGTCGCGGTGACGGAGAGCGCGACGTCGTGGTTCACCCAGTCCGAGGGCGCCCCGCCGATCGTCGTGAGCGGCGTGGACACCGCGCCCACGTAGTAGCTGAACGACGGATGGGTCCCGTAGGTGGACATGTTGCCCGCGTAGTCCGAGCAGAGGTACTCGAAGGAATGGGTGCCGATCGCGCCCACGGAGAAGGACACCGGCGCACCGTCCGGCCCCGAGGTGAACCCGCCGGCCGGGGCGAGCATGTACTCGGTGCGCCACGGACCGGACGTGGAGTCGTGCCCGGTGACCGTGATCGTTCCGGCCCCCTCATAGAAGGCGACTCCGTCATGCGTCACGGTCGGATCGACGTTGTCGTACTTCACGACCACGGTCTTGTGCGGCGTCTCTTCGTTGCCCACGTTGTCGACCGACCAGTACTCGACGGTCGTCGTGCCCTGCAGGGAGACCTGGAAGGGCGCGGTGTAGGTCGTGGTCACGGACCCCATCCTGTAGTAGATGTCCGCCACTCCTGCACCGGGCAGGCCGCCGGCCGTGTCGGTCGCCGTGATCGTGAGCGTCGGCCCGGACAGCCGGTACCAGCCGTACACGTTCGGCGCGGGAGCCACACTCGCACTCGACTCAGGCGTCGATACGGTGCCGACGGTGAACCGGACGAGCGGCTCGGCGCCCGCCGGGTAGGCATGCAGGCCCGCGTTGTCGATGGCGTCGTAGCCGAACGTGTACTCGCCCGTGCCGACGACTCCGGGATTCGTCGTCGTCCCACCGGTCTCGGCCCATGGCCAGATGATGCCGACGCCCTCGAGCTCGAGATACTGCCGCAATGTCCGCGGCCCCGACATCGTGTCCGAAGCGACCACGGACCAGTCCGCCCGCCCCTCGTAGTAGCGCTTGAGGTCGGTGATGACGGTCGGGCGCGTGGAGTCGATCTTGAACGACGCGACCTGCGCCGGCGCTTCGACAACGCCGTGCTTGTCGACGGACCACGAGGCGACCGTGTGCACGCCGTCGCCGGACACCGTTATCGGCAGGTCGTGGTAGGTGGCCGCGGTGCCGCCGTCGATGCTGTAGAACGTCTGCGCGACGCCCGAGCCGGTGTCGGTCGCGGTCAGGCTGAAGGTCACGGGCGTCACGTACCAGCCGTTCTCGCCCATCGTGCCGGCGGTGACGGTCAGGGTCGTCTCGGGCGCTGCGTCGTAGACGACCGTCGCGGTGTGCTCGACGTCCTGGTTGCCCCACATGTCGACAGACGAGTACGTGACCGTCTGGGTGCCCTCTTCGTAGACGAGCATCGACGAGGGCGAGCCCCCCGTGATCGCGTTACCCTGCGGCTCGATGCCCGCGCTCAACTGGTAGACCCCGGAGCCGGCGCCGTCGGTGGCCGTGAACTCCAGCCAGACCGGGACGGTCGTCAGACCCGAGGGGACGCCGGTGACGAACGTGTGCGGAGGGACCGCGTCCACGAACGACGACACGTCCACCGTGTACACGTCGCCCTCGGGCAGGCCGCTCGGCGACGGGACCGCCGGAGAGATCTCGGCGGCCACCAGCGTCGCGTCGATCGAGACGAACGCGGGCGCCTTTGCAGTCGGGAACGAGTACTCGGTGCCGGCGTTCAGGTCGTAGATGTGGGAGCCGGCGACCAGGGCCTGCTTCCACAAGGCGAAGGGCTTGCCGCCGCTCCTGCCCGTGTCGATGACGAAGAACTCCTCGAGCGTCGTCACGCTGTCCGTGCGGAAGTCGTAGGTCTTGAGCGTTCCCACCTGCTCGGTGCCGGCTGCCGTCGCGTTCTCGTACATCGGATCCAGGTACGCAGCCCGCGGGTAGTCGAACTCGAACGAGTAGAACGACGCGTCGATCGGCAGCGTGGTGGGGACCACGGTGTCGGCATCGGACGCGATGTCGTAGAGGTGCGTGACGCCGGCGGCGTCGGCGTAGAGCACCTTGCCGCCGGAGGCCTTGAAGTACACCTGATAGGGCACAGCGGGGGTCGAGATGCTGGCGAGCATGCGCTCCTCACCCGTGAGGATGTTGCGGATCCGCAACTCCGCCGTCGTGACGCGGTCCCCGCCCACCCACGCGAACCAGTCCCCCGTCAGACCCGTCAAGGGCGCGTACGTGGCGGAACCGTCGGAGGCCAGAGGCACGTCGGCCTTGACGGCGCGCGTGGTGTCGTTGCTGAGGTCGTACGCCTCGAACGAGACGGTGTCGAGCGCAGTGCCGGCCATCGCGTAGGCGACCCACCGCGACGAGACCTGCGGGAGCCCGGCTTCCTCAGAGAGGTCGTAGGCCCGGGTCGCGATGACCTTCTCGGTCCCGCCGGGCTTGCGGTAGTACACGTCCGGCAGGCCGCTCAGGGCCGCGGACGCGGTGCGCCAGTCCAGCCATGCCACGCCGCCCGAGCCAGCGTCCGGCGCGCGATGGTCCGCCGGAGCGAAGCGGTCGACGAGGTCGTTGCGGAGCCAGTCCGTGTCGCCGAACAGGAGCGAGTAGACGTGGGAGTAGTCGCCGGGTATCGCCCCGACCATGCTGGCCATCTGGAACCCGGCCTCGGAGTAGTCGTAGTCGGTGAAGGACGGCTCGTCCAGGGCGCCGTTTCCCACGACGGGAGCGTTCTTGATGGGCGTATAGGAATCCGGGACCTGCGCCTCGCCGAAGTAGAGGGTCGCGTCGTAGAGCGGATAGTTCAGGAAGTCCGTCCCCGTGAAGACGTAGCTGCCCTGCGTGCCGTCAGCCCGCAGGCCGCTCAGAGTGGTGTAGTACAGCGCAGGCGCCGTGAAGTCTGCAACGGTCGTCTGGTTCAGGGTGGCGATCTCGACGTCGTTGATGAGGTTCGCCGCCTGGTCCAGAACGAGGACGTGCGTGCCGTCTCCCCAAACGATCGCGCTCTCGGCGCCCATGAACGCGCCGTAGTCCACCGAGGAATACACCTCGGTGAGCCCGGCCGGCGATGCATAGTCGAACGTGTACACCTTGCCCGTGGGCGTGGCCACGCCGCCGACATCGATGACCGTGTCGATCGTGAAAGCCACGACGCCGCCGTTGATGCCGCCCGGTGACACCTTCAGCTGGTCACCCATCGGCCGCTGGAACGTGAAGGACTGGCTGTTGCCGGAGGCCAGCTCGACCACCCGGATCCGCCAAGAGCGCTTCATGAAGATGTTGCCCGCGTCGAAGACCTCGTAGAGGAACGCCGCGTGGTTGTTGTCGCAGACGACCTGGGCGTTCTTGATGTCCGCGTACCCGGAGTCGAGGTGGCCGCCCGTGGGGCTCCACGCCGTGCCGTCCCCGAAGAACACGGCGCCGTTGTTCACGTCGAACATGCCGTCGTACGGGGCCGCCGCGAACGTGGCGACGAGTGACTCGGTCGTCGCGAACTTCGCGACCACGCCGCCCAGGCTGAAGTCGTACCAGGCCATGGAGAGGTCCCCGCCGCGCCGTACGGACATCTTGTCCGAGAAGATGGCGCTGCCGGTGCCGTTCAGCCGCGCCGGCGGCGCCAACGACGTCATCGTGCGGCTGCCGAGCGTGAAGTCCGCGGTCCTCCAGTCGCTGATGCCCATGTGGACCGGTGTAGCTCCGGTGAGGTCGGCGGACTGCCAGAAGAACTGCCCCACATGCTCGGGCTCGAAAGCGGCCACCACGAAGTCGCCGAGCAGCAGGTCGGGCGCGTTGAGTGGATCGACCACTTGCCCGAAGGCATAGTCGCCGAGTGCTCCCGTGGTCCGCGGGCCCGGGTCGGGCGCGGACGGGAACGGGAAGAAGCCGGAGCTGAACAGGAACACCTTCGCGCCGGGCAGGTCGTTCGAGCCGCTGTCCATGACCGTCCCGGCCAACCGACCGGCCACGTCCATCGTGATGTTAACCGCCAGCGTGGTCCCGTCGAACGTCACAGGAACCACCTCGCCGAAGTGCGTGCCCCCCGGGTCGGCCGCGTGAAGCTCGTAGTTGCCCGCGGGCAGGCCGCCTATCGAGTAGTCGCCACTGAAGCCCGCGGTGACGCTGTAGCCGCTCCAGGCCATCACCCCTGGCGTGAGCGAATCGTCCCACACCTCGACTACCGCGCCCGCGACAGGCGTGCCCGTCCCGGCCTCGAGGACGAATCCGTATACCGTGCCGGCCGGCGGCAGCGCGAACGCGTTCCCCGCTCCCACGGCGAGTACCAGCACGGCGATCGCCGCGACGACAGCGATTCTGCGAACGGCGTTCATCGAAGGCCCCCTTCAGGGTCGAGCATGCGCGGCGCTCACGTCCTGACGGTGATCGTGGCGCGCAAGAGCCGGGACCGCACAGTGGTCTGTCAGAACTCTACCCCGCGCGCAACCGCGGACAACAGCACGGCGCGACGGACGCGCGCCCGCGTGGGCGCGCACTCCTGTCATCGGGAGCACGGAGTGCCGGGAATCACGTCGGTCCGACGAACGGTCATCAGGGACCGACCTACGGTCGCCGCTCCCAGCGGCGCATGATGGTCTGCTCCCGGCTCGGCCCGACCGCGATGATCGACACGGGCACTTCGGCAAGGTCCTCGAGCAGGCCGATGTAGTCCCGTGCGGCCTTCGGCAGGTCACGGAACCGCCTGCAGCCGGTGATGTCCTCGCGCCAGCCAGGGACTTCCTCGTAGATGGGCTTGGCGTGGTGGAAGGCCGTCTGATGGCACGGCAGATTGTTGAGCCGGTGCCCTTCGTACTCGTATGCGACGCAGACCTTGATGGTGTCGAGCTCGGAGAGCACGTCGAGCTTGGTGATCACCAGGTCGGTGAAGCCGTTCACGGCCACCGCGTAGCGGACGATGACGGCGTCGTACCAACCGCAACGGCGCTGGCGTCCGGTGGTCGTGCCGTACTCGCCGCCGAC
>CAZHMA010000109.1:0-6152 GCA_964533555.1 uncultured Eubacteriales bacterium | reverse complement strand
ATGCCCCGGTAGAGCCCGTAGAGGGTGTCCGGGGGCTCGATGCCCATCTCCTCGCGATACTTCGCGACGGTCCGGCGGGCCACGGGGATGCCCTCATCGGAGAGCATCTCGGCCAACCGCTGGTCGGACACCGGGTGCGCGACGTCCTCGGTCTGCATCATCTCCTTGAGCCGGCTCTTCACGGACGTCGCCGCGACGTCCATGCCGCTCGACGTCCGGTAGCCGCCCGAGAAGAAGTGCTTGAGCTCGAACATGCCGTATGGCGTGTGCATGTACTTGCCGGTGACACCGCGGCTCACCGTCGAGAGGTGCACGCCGATCTCCACGGCGACGTCCTCGAGCCTGAGCGGCCTGAGCTGGCCCTTGCCGTCCTCGAAGAACTCCGCCTGCACCTCGAGGATGATCGCCGCGATGCGGCTCACCGTGTCCTTGCGCCGGTCGACGTTGCGGATGAACGTCTCGGCGGAGCGGATCTTGTCCTTCAGGTAGCGCACCGTGTCCTTGTCCGCGCCCGAGCCCTCACGCAGCATGCCCCGGTACTTCGAGTTGACGCGCAGCGACGGGACCGACTCGCTGTTGGGCATGACCACCCAGCCGTCGTCGAACTTCCGCAGCGTCACGTCCGGCACGATGTAGCCCGGCGAAGGCCCCGGCGAGAACGCGCCCGCGGGCCTGGGGTTGAGAAGGCGTAGGATCTCCACGAGCCGCCGGACCTCGTCCTCGTCGACCTTCAGCGCCCGGGCGATCTTTCGGAAATGGTTGGCCGCGACGTCGTCGAGGTACTCCTTGACGATGCGCGCCAGCAGCGGCTCCTCCAGCCCCAGGTACTGCATCTGGATCTCGAGCGCCTCCCCCAGCGAGCGCGCGCCCACGCCGGGCGGGTCCAGCTGCTGCACGGCGGCCAGGGCCCGTTCGGCCACGTCCAGGCTCACGGAGGCGATGCCCGCGATCTCGGGAAGCCCCACGCAGAAGAACCCGTCGTCATCCAGCGAGCCGACGATCGCGCGAGCGGCGTGCAGGGTCTCGTCGTCGATGTCGAGCATCCCGAGCTGCTGGAGCAGGTAGTCGTCGAAGGTCTGCACGCCGCCCACGAACTGGTCGGTGTCCACGTCCTCCACGTTCGGATCGCGCGGGACCACCGGTTCTGCCGAGTCGAGCTCCTCGTACTGGTCGAGCCACTCGTCCCAGGCGCGCTCCTCGTCGGCGGAGTCGGTGCGCTCCTCCTCGCCCTCGGCGGGCGCCTCGTCGAACTCCTCGACTTCCAGCACCGGGTTCTCCAGAAGCTCGGCCTCGACGAGCACCTGCAGCTCGGCCACGGGCATGGCGAGGATGCTCAGCCCCTGGTAGACCTGGGGCGAGAGCGTCACCTTGTGCCGCAGTTCGGGCCTCTGGCCGAGTTCCACGCGCGATCCCTCGTGTCGGCCCCGCTGACATGCGGGGCGCGGAAAGAAGCAAACGCCGTACCACGAGCATTATCCCCCATGCGGCAAGCCGCGTACTTGCGAAGGCGCCCGATGGCCCCTACGTCGCGGGCGGGAGCGGCTCGCTCTCGGGCGTCTGCAGCTGCACGAGCAGGATCGCGCCGAGTACCAGCGCCGCGCCCAGGAGCTGCAGGGGCCCCAGCGTCTCGCCGAACGCGAAGTACGCGCCGATGCCCGCGACCGCGGGCTCCAGCGTCGACGTGATGGACGCCTCGGTGGCCCGGATGTGGTGGAGTCCCATGAGAAACGCACCGAACGGGATGATCGTGCTCACCACGGACACGAACAGCACGGCCAGCGCGGCGCGCGGGTCGCGGAACACCGCGAGGACCCTGCCGGGGCCCAGATACGCCAGCCAGAAGAGCGCGGCGGCCAGCAGTCCGTAGGCCAGAAGCGTCCAGGGACCGAAGCGTCCGGTCGCGTACTTGCCCATCAGCGTGTAGAGCGCGAAGAAGAACGCCGATGTCAGGCCCCACGCCAGCCCGGCGCCGGAGATGACTACTCCCCCGCCCAGGGCGCCCGCGACGAGCGCGCAGCCCGCGACCGACAGCGCGACGGCCGCCGGCAGGCGCCAGTTGGGGCGCTCGCGAAGGAACGCGACCGAGAAGACCAGCACGAGGATCGGCGCGAGGTACTCCAGCAGGATCGCCGTGGCGACCCCGGTCAGCGACAGCGTCTTGAAGTAGGTGAAGTGCACCGCGGCGAGCCCGAACACGCCGAACGCGGCCAGGAAGGGCAGGTCGGCAGCGGCGACACGCAGCGACCGGCGGTCGGCCACCGCCAGGTACACCAGGATCAGCACCGTGGCCAGCAGGGCGCGCGCCGCCGACAGGTCGAGCGGGTCGATGAAGATGCCCAGCGGCGGGAACGGCCATTTCGCCGTGGCGGCGGTGAGGGGCGTGAAGAGCCACTTCGCGGTCAGGCCGCCGGTGGCCCAACACAGCGCCGCGAGGGTCGCCAGCGCGTAGCCCTTCAGGCGGTTCTGAACAGGTGCGGCACCTGTGGCGCGATCGCGCTTCATCGGGCTCGTGTACCCCTCGCTCGGTTGCTCGGTATACCCCCTAGGGGTATAGTGGGTGCTACGTGGCGCACCCCGTCACCATACGCAGAGACCAGGGAGCTTCGCAATGAGCGACGAACCGGTGACTACCGTCCCCACGCCCGATGAGGCGGAGCGCAAGCGCATCCTCAACCGCTTGAAGCGCCTGGAGGGTCAGGTCCGCGGCCTGCAGGCCATGATCGCGTCGGACCAGGACTGTGACGCGGTACTCACGCAGGTCATGGCCGCGAAGTCGGCGCTGAACCAGGTGGGCCTGCGGATCATCGGCTACTCGATGAAGACGTGCCTGCTGAGTCCGGACGCCCGTTCGCGCGACGAGATCGTCGACGAGGCTCTCGCCGTGCTGCTGAAGTTCGTGAACCTGCCCGACGCCTGGACGCCGCTCGACGAGGCGTAGGACCCTACGCCTGGGCGACCGCTTCATCCACGACGGCCACCAGCACACGTTCCAGTGCCGCCGCGACGTCGTCCAGGTCTTCCTCGGGGAACACGCGGCACAGCAGCGTCGGCCTGAGCGCGGTCACCACGACGGTCTCGTCCTCGACGAACACGTTGATGCGGCACGGCATGAGGCGGGCCAGACGGCCGTCGACGCCTTCGGGAGCGCCGCCGCCGGTCGCGCCGGGGTCTCCCGGACCGTCGACCTCGTAGATGCGGATCGGCTTGATGTGGAAGCCCTTCGAGGCCAGCGTGGCCTGGATGTCGTGCATGACACGCACGGTGAACCCGTGGCGCCCGAGAGCGGCCTCGACCGAGTCGACAGCATCGTCGAACCCGCACGCGCATTCGCGGCGATAGTCATAGCCGGGGCTCACACCGCGAGCCTCCCCCGTCTCGGTCCCGATCAGATCCAACCTGACTGTGCCTCCAGATCCCTGTGCGCCCGCAACGACGGCCGCGCCCACCGCCCAGTATAGGGGTGAGCGCGGCCCGGGTGCGACACTCGCGACGGTCGGAGGGGCGAGGCTCTCGGCCTACACCAGCCCGAATTCCCGCGCCATCGCATCGGCACCGCGCGCGCCCACGACCTGCGCGACCATCTCGCCGCCCGCGAACTTCGCGAGCGTGGGGATGCTCATGATGCCGTAGCGCATGGCGATGTCGCCGGCTTCGTCGACGTTGACCTTCATGAACTTGGCCTTCGCCGAGTGTGCGACGGCCATCTTCTCGAATTCGGGGGCCACCATCTTGCACGGACCACACCACGGGGCCCAGAAGTCCACGATCACCGGAACGGCAGAACCCAGGACCTCTGTGTCGAACTGCGCGCTGCCGATCTCGGTAACGTTGTCGCTCATCTTGTCCTCCTTGTTGGATCTGTACGACCTCTGTATACCCTATGGGGTATCTCAGGTCAACATCAGCCGAGCGCCGACCGGCACCGCGGACCGGTATTTCGGGATGCGGCGAACCATCTCGACTATACCCTCGCGGGTTATAGTGGAAGCGGATCGGAGCGAGGGCCGCTCCCCACCCGCCGGCACGGACCGGGAGGTCGCCGAGTATGCTCGCAGCGTGGGCCGTCATGCTCGCGGCCGCGATCCTGACAGGGGCCGCCGTCTGCACATCGCTGGTCGTCCGGCGGCGCGCCATGGCGCCCGCGGTCCTGGCGGCTGCCGTCCTCGGCGCCGCGAGCATCGCCGCGATCGTCGCGGTCGCCCGCTCGTCGGGCCGCGTCGACAGCACCATCGCCGCCTCGTTCATCGCACTCGGGTCGTTCGTGGGCGGGTTCGCACTCGCCGCCGCGCTCGTCCCCGCCATCACGAGGCTGCCGCCGCTGCCCGGTCCGGTACTCACAGCGACGTCAGAGGCCGATCCGGGGATCGCGTTCGTGCTGCTGGCCGACGGGCAGCCTGAGGACTACGACCCCGCCGTGGTGACGCGCGAGTACGCCCTGCTGTCAGAGACCGAGGCGCCCGTGCCGCCGGACGCGGTGCGGGTGTTCGGCTACATGTCAGAGCGGATGCGCTACCGCTCCGCCGGTATCAGCCCGGCGCGGCCGGTCGTGCGCGCCATCGCCGGACGCGTGGCCGAGCTGCTCAGCCACGAAGGGTTCGCCGGGCCCGTCGCCGAGGCGTGGCTGCAAGGGACACCCCGCCTGGCCGACACGGTCGCCGGACTGGTCGGACACGGCGCGCGGGAGATCGTGGTGGTCTTCCTCGGGGTGGCCGAGTCGGTCCCGTACGACCGCGCGCGCGTCGAGACCGACATGACCGTCCCACCAGGCTCCGATGCCCGGGTCTGCTACGCCCACACGCTGTGGGCCGATGACGCGATCGCCAGGCTCGTAGCCGAACGGACGCTCGCGATGCTTCCGAAGGGCCCGCGGGCGACCGACGGCGTGGTCCTGGCAGCATCGGGTCAGCCGTGGCAGTGGGACCAGGAGAGCCCGCGTTCGTGCGAGCACGAGACGTTCTTCCTTCAGCGGGTGCGGGCGGCCCTGATCGTCGCGGGGGCACCGGAGGCGAACGTGCGCACGGCGTGGCTCGACTGGCAGGACCCCGGGGTCACGGAGGTGACGCGCCACCTGGCAGCGCTGGGCTGCGAGCGCGTGGTGGTGGTCCCCGCCACGACGTGCGCCGACACGCTGGAGACCGTGCTCGACCTGCCGGCCGCGGTCGACTCGGCGGACCTCGATCCGGGAGTCCGCGTGGAGGTGCTGCACGGCTGGGGAGACTCCGACGCGGTGGCAGCGGCGGTCACGCGCGCGGCGGTCGCGACCGCGCGGGAGTGCCGGTCCTAGCTCGCGTCAGTAGCGGGCCTTGCAGCGGGCCCAGTTGAGCGCCTGCTGCCGGCGGATCTGCGGGTAGCGCAGCATGTACCGGAAGGCGATGGACATGCCGCCGCGAGAGGCGCACGCCCTGGTCTCGAGCTCCTCGAGGCTGCGACGCAGCTCCGCGGCGGTCTCGCCCCTGAAGAGCGTGTAGCCCTTGCCGATCGCCTTGAGCACATGTGCATCGCTGCCGCCCGTGGCCGCGATGCCCTGGCCGCCGGTGAACGCCTTCGCGGCAAGGCGGTTCGCGTAGATGAGGTACGGCGACGAGTTGTAGACCTCGGCTGCCATGAACGCCACGTCCGCGACGCGCTTGCCCAGGCTCTTGAGCCCGAACGGACCGAACGCGCGGTTGGCGAACGGGTGCGCGATGATGGCGATGCCGCCCTGTGCTTCGATGCGTGCGATCGTCTCCGCGGCCGAGAGACCCGGAGGCACCTCTTCGGTCAGGAACAGGCCAAGTATGTGGCCCCACTTCGAGGTGATCTCCTCGCCGACGACGACCTCGAGGCCCGGATACATGTCCTCGAGCGACTTGGCGAAGAGCGCGCCTTCGAGTGTGTTGTGGTCGGTGATGGCGATGACACGGAGGTCCGTCTTGGTGGCGACGTACTCCATGATCTGCGGTATGGACGCGAGCCCGTCGCTGTGACGTGAATGGATGTGCAGGTCGGCCTTGCTCCACACTTCGGACACGGGCTTGCTCCTAGATAGGCGTGGATATCCCCAACTGTGGATATCGTCCCGTGAAGGAGCAAAGCCCATACCCATCCGACAATCGGTACGCGAAGCCGACCAGCGGCGAGAAGGTCAGGAGAGCGCCCGCGATCAGCACCAG
>CAZHMA010000108.1:0-6167 GCA_964533555.1 uncultured Eubacteriales bacterium | reverse complement strand
CCCGCGAGATCGTCAAGGCCATCCTCACGGCGCGCCAGAAGGGCGACGGCGCCACGATCCGCAAGTACACCACCGCGAAGTTCCAGAACGACAACGGCGGCGCGTGGCTGGACGGCGTGGACAACTCCGAGTACTTCACGAAGTTCTCGATCACGTCCGTGAAACTCTCCGGCAAGTCGGCCACGGTCGTCGCATCGGAGACCTGGCCCGACGGCACCCTGCCGGCCACCTACGGGCTGGTCGAGACCAACGGCAAGATCTTCGTCGACACGTGGCTGCCTTAGGGCCCGTCCGACGACCGTCCGGCAGACGAAGCGCCCTCTCCCGTCCGGGAGGGGGCGCTTTCAATTCCGTGGTGGTCCGACGCGAGGCCGCGTGTGCTACAGGTGATACGGCTCGTTGCGGATGATGCGGAACGCCCGGTAGACCTGCTCCAGCAGCACCACCCGGCACAACTGGTGCGGCAGCGTCATGGGCCCGAGCGACAGACGCTCGTCCGCCCGGGCCAGCACCGCCTGCGCAAGCCCGGCGCTCCCGCCAACGACGAAGGTCACGTCGGCGGTCCCGTCCAGCATCAGCGCCTCAAGGCGCGCGGCAAGCTGCTCGGACGAGCGCTGGGTGCCGCCGATCTCGAGAGCGATGACGTGCGACGAGTCCGGCAGGCCCCGCAACAGGTCCGCACCCTCGGCGGCCACCGCGCGCTCGGCGCCCCCAGCCGACAGGTCGCGGTCCGCCACCTCGGCTATCTCGATGGTCGCGTACCGTCCGAGCCGCTTGACGTACTCGTCACACGCGGCGCGCCAGTACGCCTCCTTGAGCCGTCCGACGGCGGCGATCCGGATCCTCACGCGGACCGCCCGGTCACTTCTTGCCGTCCGAGCCCAGCGTCGCCGACAGCGTCGTCTTCTTGCCCGCTCGCAGCACCACGATCTCGACCGTCGCGCCCACCTTGCGGCTGCGGATCGCGGCGAAGGCGTCCTCGACACCCGTGATGGCGTCCCCGCCCAGCGAGATCATGACATCCTCCGGGCGCAGCCCCGCCTTCTCGGCGGGTGACCCGGCCACGACGTTCTGTATGAGCACGCCCGTCGTGGTGGCAGGCAGGCCCAGCTGTGAAGCGACGCTCGAGTCGACGGTGGCCATCGAGACGCCGAGGTACGGGTGCACCGCGCGGCCGGTGGCGATCAGCTGGTCGGCGATGTCCTTCGCGTAGTCGATGGGGATGGCGAAGCCGATGCCCGCGGACTGCTGAGCCCCGCCGGTCTGGATCAGCGTGTTGATGCCGACCAGGCGCCCCGCGATGTCGACGAGCGCGCCGCCCGAGTTGCCCGGGTTGATCGAGGCGTCGGTCTGGATGAGGTTCGTGTACTGGGTGATACCGCCCGCGCCCTGGCTCTGCATGCTCGACCGGTGGAGGGCGGAGACGATGCCGCTCGTGACGGTCTTGTCGAGGCCGAAGGGGCTGCCGACGGCGATGACGGTCTCGCCCACCCTCAGATCACCGGAGGACCCGATCTCGGCGGCCGGCAGGCCCTTGCGGTCCACCTTCACCACCGCCAGGTGGGGGGGCGGGTCGGTACCGACGACCTTCGCGGGCACGTCCTCACCGCCGGGGCGCACGAGCAGCCTGTCGGCGCCCTGCACGACGTGGTTGTTCGTGAGGATGTATCCGTCGGCGCGGATGATGACACCACTGCCGTTGCCCACGACCTGCGTGCCGCGCATGCCGGTGAACGGGTCTATGCCCGTCTGCTCTATGCCGACGTTGACGACAGAAGGCGTCACCTTCGCCGCGACCGCCTCGATGGGCTGGGCCTTCGAGTCCGTGGCGATCGTGATGGCGCCGCTCCTCGGGGTCACGGTGGTCGCCGCCGGGGTCGCCGCCCGCGGCGGGAACAGGTACACGGCGCCGGCGACGAGCGCGGCCCCGATGATCCCGCCGAAGAGCCCGGCGAGCAGCCCGCCCCCGCGCCGCCGCTTCTCGGGCGCGGTCCCGACAGCCGGCGCCGGAGGCGGCGCATACACGGGCGTCTCAGCGTGCGAGACCGCCGAATAGGCCGGACCGCCGTACGACTCCTGCGGGGCCGCGGGCACTTGGGAAGGATAGTCGGCATCAGACATGGTGCTCACCTCGCGTGCTCGGTGTCAGTGGTCGCGTCCAGCGTATACCCTGACCACGGCGATACCCGGCCCATCCACACGATTTCCACGGGCCCTGCGCGGCCTCTCCGCAAGCGCCTCGGCTAGGGCAGGCTCAAGCCCATCATCGACAGCAGCGGACCGGCGGCCGCACCCATCGCCAGCGTGGCCGCCACGGCGACCCCGAACGCGACGTCCGCGGCCACCGTGCGGTCCCGGTCGGCCAGCGCCACGCGCGTGCGCTCGCCGAAGAACATCGCGCGCACGATCCGGAGATAGAAGCCGGCGGACACCACGCTCATGAGCACGCCCGCCACGCTGAGCGCCACGAGCCCGGCGTCGAGCGTCGCCCCGAACACGTAGAGCTTGCCGAAGAAGCCCGCGAGCGGCGGCACTCCGACCAGGGAGAGCAGCAGCGCGGTCGCCGCGATGGCCGTCCACGGCCGCCGCGCGGCCACGCCCGCGAAGTCGTCGACGGCGTTGCCCTCGTCGGCGGCCACGAACAGCACCGCCATGGACGGCACGGCGTAGACCGCCGCGTAGAACACGGCGGCGCGCAGCCCCAGCGCCGAGCCCGAGCCGACCGCCAGCAGGATGTAGCCGGCGTGCGCCACGCCCGAGTACGCCATCAGGCGCCGGATGTCGCGCTGGGGGTAGGCGGCAAGGTTGCCGAGCACCATCGAGGCCACCGCGGCCGTGAGCAGGACCGCGCTCAGGCCCGGCACCTGCGGGGCGAGGATCGAGACGACTCTCGCGAGCGCCGCGGCCCCCGCCACCTTGGGCGCGGCCGACACGAAGGCCACCGCGGCCGCCGGCGCCCCCGCGTAGGCGTCGGGCGCCCACCAGTGGAAGGGCGCGGCCGACAGCTTCGCCATCAGACCGGCCACCACGAGCACCGCGGCGAAGAGCCCGAGGCCGCCGTGCGCGGCCAGGCGCGCGCCCGTGAACGCGGTCGAGCCGGTCATCCCGAGCACGAACGACAGGCCGTAGAGCATCGTCACGCTCGTGATCATCGACAGCAGGAAGTACTTGAGTGCGCCCTCGAGCGAGCGCTCGTCACCGCGGTCGTAGCCGACCAGCACGTACAGCGGCATCGTGGCCGTCTCGAGCGCGAGGAACAGCACCACCCAGTCGCGCGCGGAGGCGACCAGCAGCGAACCGAGCGTGGAGAGCAGCACGAGCGCCGCGGCGTGACGGACCTTGCCGGTGCCCATCCCCTTGCCGGCGAGCCAGACCAAGAAGACCGCAGTGAGCAGCGTGGTCGCGACGCGCGCGAACTGCGCCGCCCCGTCGACCGCGAGCATCCCGCCGAAGACCCTGACCTCGCACGTCCCGGCCCACAGCGCGAGCCCTGCGGCGGCCAGCGCCCCAGCGGCCCCTATCCAGGCGGCGGCGCGCCGGCGCCCGCCGGAGACCACATCGGCGAACATGACGACGAGCGCCGTGGCCAGCACGACGATCTCGGGCGCTATGAGGGCGTACGCGCCCATCTACGCGGACCCCCCCAGCGCGGCGGCGATGAGCTTGACCGCGGGATCGACGAAGCGCAGCAGGCTGTCCCAGTAGACGCCGACAACCACGGTGAGGGCCACCAGCGGCGCCAGCGTGATGAGCTCGAGCGGCGTCGCGTCCGACAGGCCGGCGACCTTCTCCGACGCCTTGCCCAGCACCACGCGCAGGACCATCCAGAGCATGTACGCCGCGGCCAGGAGCACGCCGACGGCAGCGATCACCGTGAGCCACTTCGGCACGAGCGGGCTCTTCCAGGCACCGATCAGTGAGAGGAACTCGCCCACGAAGCCCGACAGCCCCGGCAGTCCCAACGACGCGAAGGACGCGAAGGCCAGCAACCCGCCGGTCACCGGGATGGCGGTGACGAGGCCGGACAGCTCGCTGATCTGCCTCGTGTGCGAGCGCTCGTAGACCATGCCGACGATCAGGAACAGCATGCCGGTCACGATGCCGTGGCTGAACATGACGGCCACCGCGCCGTTCAGGCCCTCGGCGGTGCCCGCGGCGATCCCCAGCATGACGAAGCCCATGT
This sequence comes from uncultured Eubacteriales bacterium, assembly GCA_964533555.1. Lineage (GTDB taxonomy): Bacteria > Actinomycetota > Coriobacteriia > Anaerosomatales > PALSA-660 > JANYAK01. The sequence continues at coordinate 1,984 of CAZHMA010000108.1, read as the reverse complement.
GCGAGACCGACGAGTACGCCACGAGCTTCTTCAGGTCGGTCTGCGCGAAGGCCACCGCTGCCCCGTAGACGATCGAGACGACCGCGAGCACGGCGAGGAACGGTGCCCAGGCCTTCGCCGCCGCTGGCAGCACAGGCAGGCTCACGCGGATGAAGCCGTAGGTGCCCATCTTCAGAAGGATGCCCGCGAGCAGGACCGACGCCGCGGTCGGCGCTTCGACATGCGCATCAGGGAGCCACGTGTGCAGAGGCCAGACCGGCACCTTGACCGCGAAACCGAGGAAGAACGCCAGGAACACCCACCACTGGAAGCCGTACGGCAGCGCCGGCCCGGCCTTCGCCAGAGCGACCATGTCGAACGTCCCGGTCGTCAGGTAGAGCGCGATGATGCCGACGAGCATGAACACCGAGCCGAACAGCGTGTACAGGAAGAACTTGATCGACGCGTACTCCCGCCGGGCGCCGCCCCACAGGCCGATCAGGAAGAACATCGGGACGAGCACGAGCTCCCAGAACACGTAGAACAGCACGAAGTCCAGGGCGACGAACACGCCGTTCATGCCCACCTGCAGCAGCAGGAGCATCGCGAAGTAGGCCTTCGGCCGGTCGGCGACCTTCCACGACGCCAGCACCGCCAGCAGCCCGAGCAGGGCGGACAGCGCCAGCATGGTGATCGAGATGCCGTCCACGGCCAGGTGGTAGCGGATGGCCGCCTGCGGCACCCAGGGCACGTCGATCGCGAACTGCATCCCCCTGGCGACGTCGAAGGTCGCCACGAGCCAGCCCACGAGTGCCAGATCGGCCATGGCGAAGCCCGCGGCGACCCATCTGGGAGCAGCACTTCCCTTCGGCAGGAGCGAGACGACCAGGGCACCCGCGAGCGGGAGGAACACGATGGCCGAGAGCAGCATGGGCCTCTAGACCCCCTTCAGGAGGATCGCGACGACGGTGTAGAGCAGGGGCAGGACGAGCAGCGCGATGAGCGCGGTGAAGGCGAAACGCTGGTAGGACTGCAGGCGTCCGTCCTGGAGGCGGCGCAGGCGCGCGCCGGCCGCGCGGACCAGCGCGCCCGTCCCGTTGACGGCGCGGTCGATGACCCGCGTGTCGAAGACCTGTCCGGCGGCGGCCGCTCGCGACCAGGCGGTCGCGACGCCGTTCACCGCGCCGTCGATGACGCGCGCATCGAAGCGGGAGAGCGTGTCCGCCTTGCGCCGGTACGGCTCCACGAGGAAGTACGAGTAGGTGAGGTCGAAGTACAGCTTGTTCTCGAGGGCCTCGTACACGTAGCCGAGCCGACGCTTGAACGCCCCGGTGTCCACGAGCTTGCGCCCGTAGACCAGCCATCCGGCACCGATGCCCGTGAGCGCGACGGCGGTGGACGCCGCCGCCATACCGATGTCGGGCCACCCCTTCGCCTCGCCCAGGAGCCCCGCGAACGCCGGCCCCGTCACCCCGATGACCGCCGAGACCACGCCCAGGAAGACCATGGGGGCGACCATCTCGACGTGTCCCTCGTGGGCGAGGCTGCACGCCTGCGTGTCGCCGAAGACGCGGAACCACAGGCGGGTCATGTAGAACGCCGTGAGGAGCGCCGCCAAGATGGCGAAGGCGAACACCACGTAGTGACCGCCGCTCCACAGCGTCGTGAGGATGTCGTCCTTGCTCCAGAAGCCGGAGAACGGCGGCACGCCCGACAGCGCCAGCGCGCCGGCCGTGAACGCGACCGTCGTCCACGGAAGGGACTTGCGAAGCCCGCCCATCTCGCGGATGTCCTGCGTGTGCGCGGCGTGGATGATGACGCCGGCGCCCAGGAACAGCAGCGACTTGAAGAACGCGTGCGTCATGAGGTGGAAGAGCGCCGCGATCTCGCTGCCGGCCCCGAGCGCGATGAACATGAACCCCAGCTGGGAGATGGTCGAGTACGCGAGGACCTTCTTGATGTCGTACTGGACCGTCGCGAGCAGGCCGCCGACGATGGCGGTCAC
>CAZHMA010000107.1:0-6183 GCA_964533555.1 uncultured Eubacteriales bacterium | reverse complement strand
GTCCAGGCGTCCAGTACCTCTCCCAGGACCGCCCAGCCGAGGAAGGCCGCAACGACCGGGTTCACGTACGCGTAGGTCATGACCTTTGACGCGGGCGCATTGCGCAGTAGCCACACGAACGCGGTGAACGCCATGGCCGATCCGATGACGATGAGGTAGGCGAGGGCACCGAGTCCCTGGGGCGAGAAGTGCAGACGGTCCCAGTCACCTGCAGCGGTCGCGAGTCCGCACAGCACGGCCCCGGCCGCCAGCATCTCGTAGCCGGTCGCCACCATCGCGTCGGCCCGGATCGGGCGGCGCTTGCTGATCACGGAGCCCGTCGTCCACAGCAGCGTTCCCGCGAGGACGATAGCGATGCCGACCAGCTGCTCGCGCGTCCCCGTGAGCCCGGTCAGGCGCGGCACCATGAGGACTCCCAGGCCAACGAAGCCGACGACCAGGCCGACCACGCCCTTGGCGGACGGGCGCTCCATCCCCGGCACCGCGGTCTCCGCGAGCGCGATCCAAAGCGGCAGCGACGCCACGATGAGCGCGGCGAGACCGGACGGGATGTATCCCTCTCCGAGGAACGTGGAGAACATCCCGCCGACCAGCAGGAAGATGCCGACGACCACGCACGTGACCAGGTCCCGGCGGCCGATCCTGAGTGACTTGCCGCGCAGGCGTGCGAGGCCGAGCAGGATCATGCCGGCGGGGACGAGTCTGAGGCCCGCGAAGGCCGCGGGGGGAAGCGCCGCGTTCAGACCGATCTTGATGGCGAGGTAGGTGGAGCCCCAGACCACATAGAGCGTCGCGAACGCGGCGATCATCTTGGCGCGGCGCGACCAGCGGAGCGGGTTGAGCGAGGGCATCTGATCGCGCCTTTCGGGGGACGGGCGTCCGTACACGATACGCCAACCTCGGGGTACGCTAAACTCGCAGCATGCCTGAGTACTCGCATGCCCGCCCCGCACTCACCGTCGACATCGCGGTCTTCCGCGGTCGGGCCGGGGAGCGCGATGTGCTGCTCGTGAAGCGCCGCGACGAGCCGTTCGCGGGCATGTGGGCCCTGCCCGGCGGCTTCGTCGAAGAGGGCGAGACGCTGGATGCGGCGGCACGCCGGGAGCTTCTCGAAGAGACGGGCCTGGACCCGATGAGCGAGCTCGAGCAGATCGGCGCGTACGGGGATCCCGGGCGCGATCCGCGGGGATGGACGGTGACCGTGGTCCACATCGCTTCCATCGGGTATGACGAGCTTGGTGCGGTCAACGGCGGGTCGGACGCGGTCGAGGCCGCATGGCACCCGGTCAACGCGCTGCCGCACCTCGCATTCGACCACGACAGGATCCTGGCCGACGCGCTCAGCCACGCGGCGTTCGGGATGTAGGAGGCTTCACGAGTCATGCCTGACATCCTCAACCGGCTCGGCCGTGAGGTCCTCGTCATCGACGGGGCCATGGGCACGATGCTGCACCGCGAGGGCGTTCCGCCCGAGCAGAACCACGAGCAGCTCAACGTGACCAACCCCGAGATGATCGGACAGATACACAGCTACTACGTGGCTGCCGGCGCGGACTGCGTCACGACCAACACGTTCGGCGGGAGCCGGCCGAAGTTGGCGGTCTACGGCCTGGGCGACGAGGTCGTGGCGCTCAACCGGGCAGCCGTGCGCATCGCGCGCGGGGCGGGCGCCCAGCACGTGCTCGCGGACATCGGCCCCACCGGGCTGGTTCTGGAGCCGCTCGGTCCGGCAACCTTCGACGAGGTCTTCGCCCACTTCGCCGAGCAGGCGTCGGCGCTCGCGGCGGAAGCGCCCGACGCGTTCCTGCTGGAGACCTTCACCGACATCGCCGAGGTCCGTTGCGCGCTCTTGGCGTGCCGCTCCGTGAGCGACCTGCCGGTCTTCGCCTCCGTGACGTTCGCGATGTCCGGTCGCATGGACCTGTCGGGCACGGACCCGGAGACTGCGGCCGTCATCCTCGAGGCGTGCGGGGCGGCCGCGGTCGGGATGAACTGCGGACTGGGCCCCCAGCAGATGCTGCCGCTCGTGGAGCGCATGTCGGCGTCGACCACGCTGCCCATCCTCGTCCAGCCGAACGCGGGCATCCCGCGGATCGTGGACGGGGCCACGGTGTTCCCGGGGACGCCCGACGAGCTCGGCGACTTCGCGGCGAAGTTCGTCGATGCCGGCGCTTCGCTCGTGGGCTCCTGCTGCGGTTCGAGTCCGTCGTTCACGGGCGCGATCATGGACTTCGCCAAGATCAAGCGCGTCGGCCGGGACCGGTGCCGCCCACGGGGCGTCGCCGTCGCCGGTCCCCGGCGCACCGTGCGCATCGGCGTGGGCCAGCCGCTCGCGATCATCGGGGAGCGCATCAACCCGACCGGCAAGAAAGCCCTGGCGGACTCTCTGCGCGAGGGCTCCGTCTCCCGCGTGCGCGTCCTCGCTGAGGAGCAGGCCGGGGCCGGCGCGAACCTGCTGGACGTCAACGTCGGCGCTGCCGGCGTCGACGCAGCGGACGTCCTGCCGAAGGCGGTCAAGGCGCTGGTGGGCATCACGGACCTGCCCCTCGTGCTCGACACGACCGATCCGGCGGCACTCGGAGCCGCCCTGCGGGTCTACCCCGGGCGGGCTCTCGTGAACTCCGTGAGCGGAGCCGCCGAGTCGCTGGCGGCCGTTCTGCCGTTGGCGAAGCGCTACGGCGCTGCCGTGATCGTGCTGGCCCTGGACGACGACGGCATCCCCCAGGACGCCGAGGGGCGGCTCGCCATCGCGGAGCGCGTGCAGCGCGCCGCTCACGCGGCCGGCTTGACCGACGACGACCTCATCGTGGACTGCCTCGTGATGACGGCGGCCACGGACGCGAAGGCCGCGGTCGCCACCCTGCGCGCCGTCGAGACGGTGTCCGAGCGCTGGGGGCTGGCGACCGTTCTGGGCGTCAGCAACGTCAGCCACGGCCTTCCCGGGCGCCCCGCGCTCAACGCCGCGTTCCTGACGCTGGCGCGCGAGCGCGGGCTGTCGGCGGCCATCTACAACCCGGCGGAACTGAACGCGCCGACCGATCCCGCAGCGGTAGACGTGCTGCTCGGCCGTGACGCGCAGGCGCGGCGCTGGATATCGCGCGCCGTCCCTGTCCCGTCCGCGCCCGTGGACGCCGGCGCGCCCGACCCGACGGCCGCCGACCTGCTGGCGGAGGCGGTGCGCCGGGGCGATGCCGAGGCGGCTCCCGGCCTCGTGGACGCCGTGCTCTCGGCAGGCATGCCCGCTGAGAAGGTGATCGGGGACGTGCTGACCCCGGCCCTCCAACGTCTCGGTGACGCGTTCGGCCGCGCCGAGGTGTTCCTTCCGCAGATGATGGTCGCTGCCGACGCGATGAAGGCCGCGGTCGGCCGGGTGAAACAGGACTTGCCCGAAGGCGGTGCGTCGGCAGGCCGGGTGGTCTTCGCCACGGTCCGCGGCGACGTGCACTCGATAGGCAAGGACATCTGCGTCTCCCTGCTGGAGAGCCAGGACTTCGCCGTGGACGACCTTGGCGTGGACGTGGGCCCGGAGGCGGTCGTCAAGGCCGCGGCCGGCGCTGACGTGGTATGCCTCTCCGCGCTCATGACCACGACACTGCCCGCGATGTCGGCCACGGTGGCCGAGGTCCGGGCCGGTTCTCCGGGGACCGCGGTCCTCGTCGGCGGGGCCGTGGTCACGGCCGAATGGGCGGCCTCGATCGGTGCCGGCTACGCGGCAGACGCGCCCGGCTGCGTCCAGGCAGTGCGCGCCGCCGTCGAGGGAGCGAAGTAGATGATCATCACACGGCCACGGGACTGGGAGCGCATCCGCGTCCAGCTCGACGAGCTGAAAGCGCGGCGCGTCTTCATCATGGGATGCGGGCAGTGCGCGACCGTTGCCGATACCGGCGGAGAACCGGAGGTCCTGGCCGCGAAGGACCGGCTCGAGGAGCAGGGATTCGTGGTCTCGGGCTGGTCGGTCGGAGAGGTCGCGTGCCACGCAGGGGGCCAGCGCCTGGAGACCCGCAAGCACGCCGGTGAGATCGAGAGCGCGGACGCCGTGCTCGTGCTCGCGTGTGGCGCGGGCGTGCAGACGATGGCCGACGTGGTCGAGGGCAAGCCGGTGCTTCCGGGTCTCGAGTCCGTATTCCTGGGCAACGTGGTCCGCCACGGCGTGTTCGAAGAGCGCTGCCAGATGTGCGGGGACTGCGTGCTGGACCGCACGGCGGGCATCTGCCCGGTCACGACCTGCCCGAAGGGCCTGCTGAACGGTCCGTGCGGCGGCATGTGGGACGGCAAGTGCGAGGTGCTGGTGGACCGCGAGTGCACCCACGTCCGCATCCGCAGGCGGCTTGCCGAGCAGGGGCGTTCGCGCGGCACCGAGCCACTCCCGCCGAAGGACTACTCGAAGAAGCTCAAGCCCGGGCGCGTCAGCCTTCGCGACAGGGACGGCGACTCGTGAGCCGGCTGCGTGACCTTCTCGAAGAGGGAACGTTCGTCGTGACGGGCGAGATCGCCCCGCCGCGGGGGACCGACCTCTCGGCGATGCGGCACTCCGCCGAGCTCATGCGGCCGGTCTGCCACGCGCTCAACGTCACCGACAACCAGGGCGCGTCACTGCACCTGTCGAGCCTGTCGGCGTCGCGCGTGGTGCTGGACATGGGCATCGAGCCGATCTTCCAGCAGACATGCCGCGACCGGAACCGGCTCGCGCTGCAGTCAGACCTTCTGGCCGCCTGGACGCTCGGGCTCGAGAACCTCCTCGTCGTCACCGGCGACGACCCGCGCGGCGGCGACCACCCGCAGGCGAAGGGGGTCTTCGACCTCGACTCCACGCAGCTGCTCCAGGTCGCCTCTGCGATGAACCGGGGGACGGACATGCTCGGCCGGCCGCTGAAGGGCGGCACGGACTTCTACGCGGGTGCGGCGATGTTTCCCGAAGCCGAGCCCTGGGACATCCAGCAGGCCCGGACCGAGGAGAAGATCGAGGCCGGCGCGCGGTTCTTCCAGACGCAGGCGGTGTTCGACGTGGACAAGCTCGCGCGGGCGACCGACGCGATCCACGCCGCCGGCGCGAAGGTCATCGCGGGCATCCTGCTGCTGCGCAGCCCGAAGGCGATCGACTTCATCAACGCGCGGCTGGCCGGACTGATGGTTCCGGACCACATCGCCCGGCGGATCCGCTCGGCGGCCGATCCCGCCGAGGAAGCGGTGCTGTTGGCGATCGAGCAGGTGCGCGAGATCCGGGGCATCGCTGACGGCGTGCACATCATGCCGCTCGGGCTCGACGACCAGGTCGCGCGGATCGTCACCGAATCCGGCCTCGCGTAGCCGGAACCAAGGGGGGCTTGAGATGGCCGCACCGCTGAGGTTCTCGCTCGCGCTCGGGGGCGGCGGCGCCCGCGGGCTCGCGCACGCCGGCGTGCTGGACGTGTTGGACCGGTCCGATCTGCGCCCGGCGGCGGTGTCCGGCACGAGCATGGGCGCGCTGATCGGCGCGCTGTACGCTTCCGGGGTCGCGCCGGCCAAGATGGGGCAGGCCCTCGACCTTCTGGACCTCAAGGGCGTGGTCTCGGTGACCGCGATCAACCTGGGCCCCGAGTCGGTACTCACCGGCGACAAGTTCGAGGCGCGGCTGCGCGACGTCCTGCCCGCGACCTTCGCGGATCTGCGGATGCCGTTCGCCTGTGTGGCCGCGGACCTGGTGACGGGCGAGCGGATCGTCATGACGGATGGCGACCTGCCGCTCGCGCTGAGGGCCAGCATGTCGATACCGGTGATGTACGAACCGGTCCGGCGGGAGGGTCGCCTGCTGGTGGACGGGGGCGTCGTCGATCCGGTGCCGGTCCAGGCCGCCCGTGATCTCGGGGGAGACCCCGTGGTAGCCGTCGACGTGAGTTCCTTGCTTCCGGTCCCGACCTCGGCTCAGGAGGCCGGAGGCGTGCGGGGGCACAAGCCGGTGATGACCGCGGACGGTACCCCGACGGCGATCCAGGTCGGGACCCGCACGTTCGACGTGGCGAGCCACTGGCTCGCGATGGCGCAGCCGGCGACGGCGGCGGTGGTGATCACTCCCGACGTCGGCGGCTACTCGATCGCGGACTTCCTGGACCACGGCGCGATCATCGCCGAGGGTGTGGCCGCCGCCGGGGTGCAGCTGCCGGCGATCCGGCAGGCGCCCGCGGAACCCGCGCGCCGCCCGGTCTC
>CAZHMA010000106.1:0-6340 GCA_964533555.1 uncultured Eubacteriales bacterium | reverse complement strand
CGAGATCGTCTCGAGGTCGCGCATCTCGCCGACCAGGATGACGTCGGGGTCCTGGCGCAGCACCCGCTTCAGTGCGGAAGCGAACGAATGCGTGTCCTCGCCCACCTCGCGCTGGTTGACGTAGGCCTTCTTGTTCTTATGCATGAACTCGATGGGGTCCTCCATCGTGATGATGTGGACCGGCCGCGTCTCGTTGATGTGGTCGATCATGGCCGCGAGCGTGGTCGACTTGCCCGAACCGGTCGGCCCGGTGACCAGCACCAGCCCGCGCGGCCGCTCAGCCAGGTACTTGCACACCTTCGGCAGGTTGAGCTCCTGCATGGTGGGGATCCGCAGCGGGATGACACGGAATACCGCGCCCATCGAGTTGCGCTGCTGCATGACGTTCGCGCGGAAGCGCGACAGTCCCGGGATGCTGTAGGCGAAGTCCAGCTCCAGCTCCACCTCGAAGCGCTTGCGCTGCTCTTCGGAGAGCATGGACAGGATCATCTCCTGCGTGTCCTTGGGCGACAGCGGCCTGATCCCCTCGACCGGCACGAGGTCGCCGCGCTGGCGGATGCCGGGAGGGCTTCCCACGGTGATATGCAGGTCGGAACCGCCGCGGTCGATCATCATCCGGAGGAGGTCGTCGATGTGCGGGACGCCGCTGTCGCTGCTCTTCGGCGAGCTTGCGGGTGCGCCCTGCGCGGGTCCGGTCGAAGCGGACGGCGTCACAGGCTGTGGGGCGCCGTAGCCGCCGGGAGCCGGGGCCGGCCCCGCGTCCGCCACGGTCGTCGACGTCGCGGTCACGCCGACCCCGGCCAGGAGGCGGACCTTGTCGAGCAGGGTCCCCAGGTCGACGCTTTCCGCCATGTGCGCGGCCGCACCGGACTGCCGCGCCTTGAGCGCCGTGGTCTCGGAGGGCTCGGCCGCCAGGATGATGACCGGGATGGACGCGAGTTCCGGGTCGGACTTGAGCTGCTGGGTGAGCGAGTAGCCGTCGAGCCCCACCATGTCGCCGTCCACGATGATGACGTCAGGCTTGCGCTGACCAGCCATCCCGATGGCGCGGGGACCCGATATCGCGTTGAAGACCTCGAAACCCGGCTCGTCGGCCATGAACCGTGACTGCAGACGCTCGAACATGCCCGCGTCGTCGTTGACAACAAGGATCTTGGTCACCAGCGGTGTCCCCTTCCAAAACGCTCGCCGAAGCCCTTCGTGGCCACTCAGGGCGCGCACACGCGCTGCACGCCGCGGGTGAGCGGCGACCCCTCTAGGGTATATCGGGCACGCAGGAGTCCGACTCAACCACGAATTGTGATATCGCGTCACAGATTCCGGCCGCACGTCACAGTATGCCCCCTTCGCCTATCATCGACGACAACGGCATCGCAAGAGCCGTCGACCATGGAGGCCGCATGCCGCCCGTCAAGCTCACGATCGACTCCCTCGCCTACGGCGGCGATGCGATAGCGCGCGCCGAAGACGGCCGCTGCGTCTTCGTAGTGGGTGGATGCCCGGGCGACACGGTGTCCGCGGACATCACGGAGGACCACGGCAAGTACCTGCGCGCGCGGATCGTCGAGGTCATCGAACCGTCCCCTGACCGCCGCCAGCCGCCCTGTCCCTACTTCGGCGAATGCGGCGGATGCCAGTGGCAGCACATCTCCCACGCGACGCAGGTGGCGGCCAAGCGGCAGTCCGTCGTGGACGCGCTCACGCGCATCGGAGGCGTGAGCGATCCCGTCGTCGCGGACGTGGTCGTCGGCGGTCAGGGCTACGGCTACCGCAACCGCATCGAGCTCACCGCGGACACCGACGCGCGCGGGGGCCTGGTGCTCGGATTGGCGGCGTTCGGCACCAAGCGCATCGTCCCGATCGAGAAGTGCCTCCTTCTGCCCGAGAAGGTGCGCGCGTATCCCAAGGCGCTCGCGGGCGCGCTGCGCTACCTCTCACGCGGCGGTTCGCTCGGTCTTCTGCGCGTGGCCATCCGCGCGGCGAGTCAGACGAGTGACGTCGAGGTCGACCTCTGGGCCGAGCCCGGGCCGTTCCCTCGCGCCGTCGCGGTGAAGACGCTCTCGAGCGCCGCGCGCTTCGAGACGCTCACCCGCGTGCTCGTGCGCGGGGAGGTCAAGTCGCGCGACATCTCGAACGTCGAGGTGCTCGCCGGCAGAGGCTACCTGCGCGAGCGGATCGGCGAGTTCGAGTTCAAGATCTCCGCGCCGTCGTTCTTCCAGGTCAACACCAAGGTCGCCGAAGCCATGACGTCGCTGGTCGTCGCCGAATGCGACATCGGCGGCAGCGACCGGGTGCTCGACGTGTACGCGGGCGTCGGCACGTTCGCGCTGCCGCTCTCGGACGTCGCGGGCGAGGTCGTGGCGCTGGAGTCCTACGGCCCGGCCGTGCGCGACCTGCGCCGCAACCTCGAGTCCGCGCGGTCGGACGTGGACATCGCGCCCGGAGACGCGGAACGCGTGCTGCCCGATCTCGGCGCCGCGGACGTCATCGTGGTCGATCCCCCGCGTGTGGGCTTGGCGGACAAGGTGACCGACGCGCTTGCCGCCACCGGTGCCCGCCGCATCGTGTACGTCTCGTGCGATCCCTCGACGCTCGCGCGCGACATCAAGCGCCTTGCCGCGTCGGGCTACTCGCTGACGAGGGCGACCCCCGTCGACCTCTTCCCGCAGACGTATCACGTAGAGACGGTCGCGGTGCTCGACCGCGACCGCCCCTGACAAGCCGGCCCCGAAGGGCCGCTCGGCGACTAGACGAGCTTGCCGACGACCGGGAAGTCGGTGACGTAGACATCGTGCGGCGCGTCGTCGTGCTCGGCCGTGAGGTCGTGCCCCGCGACGTGCACGCCTTCGTGGTCGCCGCCGCCCCACATCGCGCTCTCGCTGACGTCGTACACGGTCCCCTGGTACGCGACGTACGCCGGCTTGCCGTCGCGTCCGTCATTCGCGGCGAGCTCTTCGGCGGTGAAGTCCTTCATGGCGTCTCCCGTCAATCGTGCGTGGTCCTCATCCGGTCCGGACATCAGAGTAGATACCTGTGCGGACCGCACGCGAAACGGCCGCGCCCCGCTCAACGCGGGACACGGCCGGACAGTCGACCACGGGGGCGGCGCGCCTCAGCTGCCGCCCAGCTTCGCCAGGAAGTTGAGGAGGCGGATCACCGCGGCGCCGAGCATCGGTATCGCCGCGAGCGTGAGCCAGCCGCCGGGACGGCCCTCGACCGCTCCGGCCACGTCGGCGAAGTCGATCCGGACGGGCGAGACCTCGGCCCCGGCACCCAGGGTCACCGTGGCGCTCGTCGAGCCGACCTGCACGCCCTTGAGCTGCCCGACCACCTGTTCCGCCAGCTGGACGCCGCTGACGGTCGTGACGGTCCGGGTGACCGCGCTGTTGCCGTAGGCCGCGAGGGGCATCGACAGTGCGGCCGCGGCGATCACCAGTCCCGCTCCTGCGATCCAGCGCTTCACCGCACACCTCCCGCCGACATCGTCCGCTGCCCAGACTCCTCTATCGGCGGCCGTGCGGCCGCGGGTGCGTGACAGGGGTCACTTCCGACGACCGTTCGCGACGAACGGTGCCTTTCGTCGCCGAATGGTGTCCGTTCGGAGTGTTGCCGGTCACAATCCGTGCTCAGCGCACGCCGCTCGGGATCGCCGCCTGCGGACCGGCGAACAAGAAGAGCGCCCGCGAACGGGCGCCCGATGGATCGCGGTGTCGGCTACGAGCCGGCCTACTCGGCCTCGAGCCGCTCGCGGAGCCTGAAGAGGTCGACGACGATGCGGCGGCCCTTTGTGGCGAGCACGCCCTCCTTCACGAGACTGGAGATGATGCGGCTGGCGGTCTCGCGCGAGGTGCCTGCCAGGGTGGCGATCTCGTAGTGCGTGAGGCCCGCGATGACCGGCACGCCTCTCGACTCGTACGAGGCGGTGGCCACGTTCAGCAGCACGCGCATCACGCGATGCGTGGCGTCGTGGAACGCCATGTCCTCCAGCCGCGAGATGGTGTGGCGCAGCCGCCGCGAGAGCGTCGCGATGAGCGACAGTGCGAGCCTCGGCTGCACCTGGATCGCCGCCGACAGGTCCTTGGACTCCAGCGCGAGCACCTCGGCGTCCGTGACCGCGATGACGTCGGCCGACCGCGGCTCCGAGTCGACGAGGCTCATCTCGCCGAAGTGCGCGGGCGCCTCGAGGTAGTTGAGGGCGAGTTCCTTGCCGTCCGGCGAAGCCAGGGAGACCTTCACGCGGCCCGAGACGAGCAGGAACATCGATCCGCCGCGCTCGTGCTGGGTCACGATGAAGGCGCCTTTCGGCACCTGCTTGTACGTGACCATCGAGGCGAGCGTCTCGATCGCATCGTCGTCGAGGTCCGAGAAGATCGGCAGGGTGCGCAGCTTGGGCGCGATGGCGTTTCGTGCGGGAGTCGTGTTCATGCACCGATTATCGGCACCGTGGTTTTGTGACTTGAGATACAGAACATCACACATCCGGCCCGCAGGACGACGAACGGTCGCGATCGTGGCCCGGGCCGCCGCGCGGCGGGTCGCGCACGATGGTAGTATGTGCGCGGCCGGCCGCCTCACCACCCTCGCAAGGAGCACACGCCCGTGCGCGCAGTCCTGTTCGATCTCGACGGCACCCTCCTCGACATCGAGGTCCCCAGCTTCCTCAGGCGCTACTTCGGCGCGCTGAGCGTCGCCATGGACGCCCGCTTCCCCGGCCTCGAGCTCATGCCGGCGATACTGGAGTCGACCGAGGCGATGCAGCGGCCGCACGCCGGCAGGACGAACCGGGAGGTCTTCTACGAGGACTTCCAGTCGCGCACGGGGCTCGACCTCAACGACCACTGGGACGCGTTCGAGGCCTTCTACCGTGACGAGTTCCCCCTCCTCGGCGACGGCTACGGACCGAACAAGGGCGCGCGCAGGGCAGTGGAGACCGCGCTCGGGCTCGGTCTGGGGGTCGTGATCGCCACGCAGCCGATCTTCCCGCGCGCCGCGATCGAACACCGCCTGGCATGGGCGGGGCTCGGCGATATCGGCCTGACGCACCTCACGACCTACGAGTCCATGCATGCGTGCAAGCCGCTGCCCGACTACTTCCGCGAGGCAGGCGGGCTCGTGGGCTGCGACGCCAGGGACTGCATCATGGTCGGCGATGACCGGGCGCTGGACATGCCCGCCGCCGACATCGGCATGCGCACCTTCTACGTCGGCGGCGGCGCTGGCGTGCACGCGGACTGGACCGGGGACCTGGACGACCTGGCGGACCTGCTTCCCAAGCTGGCCGGCGGCGAGTAGCGCGCGGAGCGGGTACGGTCCGGCCGGCCTTAGAGGATGCGGCGGCGGATCAGCGCGACCCAAGCGCCGTCGAGGCGCTGGTCGTAGAAGAACTCGAACTGGCCCTTCGTCTCCTTGCGGAGCTCGAGCTGGTAGCCGAGACCCGCGGGCTCGTGGTCGCAGATGACCACGACGCTGTCAGCGCAGTCGATGTCGAGCATCTTGTCCACGACCGTGAACACGATGGGGCGCCGCAGCGCGGGAGTGAGCCCGCGGATGTCCATCACGAGACCGGTCGATGGTGACGACACTAGCGGGTACCCCCCTCTCGCGTTCAGAGACCGCAGCCGGGGCGCGCCATTGCGCGATCGTTCTTGAGGCCCCCGGCAGGGCCACGCGCCGTCCGGAATCGAGAGCGGCGCTCCCCCTCTTGTTCGTCGGCGATGTCGATTGTCCTTCCCCGACACGGAGCATGCAACTCGGCCCGTCGGAGGCGTCGCCCCGGCGACGGGCGCCCTTCGATCCTGAGCCAAGTAGCGGGCGCTTGGGTATTGTCTGCGGTGCGTCGAAGTTTCAGACTGATGACTAGTTGGGTTGCCGGACCCGATGCTCGTGGGGAATGCGGGGGACATTGCGCCAGAACCATGTACTTCGCGCGGGGAATGCTCCCAGCAGCGAACCACAGTGTGCCGATCCGATCGTCGCACGAAACGCAGCAGCTCCTTGAGCGAGCACGCGGGCAGGTCTGCCCGCCGGCCGCGCGCATATGCGCGCGAGTAGTGTCGAGTCCCGGCTCGAGCCGTTCGCAGCTGATTAGTCCCTTGCGAGCGGCTTTCGTGTGCCGTGACAACTTGTGCCGGTGTTCTTGAGATGTGTGCGAAAGGAGGAGGGCAAGGGCAAGAGTGTGGGCCGACGGCCTCGGAACGGGCCGCCGACCCGGATGCATGTGACATGTGTCTTCCGTTTGTATCGCAAGGAGGTGTATGGGATGGCGCAAGGAGTGCGAGATGGGATCTACGATCTCCTCGCAGCGCGGGGTGTCTCTCGTCGTGACTTCCTGAAGTACTGT
>CAZHMA010000105.1:0-6346 GCA_964533555.1 uncultured Eubacteriales bacterium | reverse complement strand
CACCGCCGCGACGAGCTTCGCGCCACCAAGTGCATCCAGGAGCGGGCGATAGCGAACGATAAGGTCGAGCTGGTCCTGTCGCAGATACCCGTCGAGATCCTCGGCCATGAGGGACGCGTCACTGGCATCCGGCTCGAGTCCACCAAGGACGGCTCGGAGAAGGTGCTGGACCTGCAGGGCGTGTTCGAGTTCATCGGCGTGCACCCGAGCAGCGACCTCGTGGCCGGACTGTGCGACCTCTCCGAGGCCGGCTGGGTCAAGATCGACTCGTCGTGCATGACGTCCCTCCCGGGGCTCTTCGCCGCGGGGGACGTCACCGACACGCCGCTCAAGCAGGTCGTGACCGCCGCCGGCCAGGGCGCCACCGCGGCGTTCGAAGCGCTTCGCCACGTCGATAGCGGCGTCTGCACGTTGTAGAATGCTCTGGCGTGCCGCCCGTCTGGGCGTCGCGGTCCTGACGAAGGGAGCGAACGTGAGCGAGAACCTCGTGCATGTCAGCGACGCGGGCTTCGAGGAGTCCGTGCTGAAGAGCGGCACACCCTTCGTGCTCGACTTCTGGGCACCCTGGTGTGGCCCCTGCCGGATGATGGAGCCGGTGCTGGAGGAGATCGCGGCCGAGTTCGCCGGCAAGATCGTCGTCGGCAAGCTCAACGTCGACGAGAACCCGAACACGGCCACGGAGTACGACATCCTCTCCATCCCCACGCTGCTCGTCTTCTCTGAGGGCAAGATCGTCAAGAAGCTCGTCGGCGCCATGCCGAAGAAGCGGCTCATCGAGGAACTCGCACCCTGGGTCGGCTGACCCTCGACCGGCGTCACGGAAGGCAGGCAGCACAATGTGTGAGAGCGGCATCAACATCGACCAGCTGCGCATGTCCATCGCGCAGACCGAAGAGGCGCTCGGCCTCGCACAGGAGTGGCTCGAGCAGCTGCACCACCTGGCCGACCACGGCAAGCAGTCGGCCGCCAGCGTGGAGCTGGCCCAGGTCACCGTCATGCTGGGCGAGGCCCGCGGCAAGCTCGAGCAGGCTGTCAACGCACTGGGCGGGCAGCCCAAGGACGACGTGACCGTCGAGCTCGTCTAGCTTCGCGACCTTCGATCTCGACACGGCCGGCCACCCTTGACGGGGTGGCCGGCCGTGCTACGCTTTCTGGGTTCGTGCTACTGCCGAGCGTGCTTGTCGCTCGGACACTGGACCAGGGAGCGCAAGATGGGCCGGCTCGCTCGATTCGGCGTCGCGATGGACGAGGACCTGCTGGGGCGTTTCGACGAGCTCGTGGCCCGGCGCGGCACGGGGGTCAACCGCTCCGAGGCCGTGCGCGACCTGGTCCGCGACGCGCTGGTCGACGCCGAGTGGGAGGACTCCGCCGGCGAGATCGTCGGCACGATCACGATGGTGTTCGACCACCACGCCTCCGACCTCTCCGACAAGCTCGATGCGCTCCAGCACGCGCACCACGAGCGCATCGTCTCCGCGATGCATGTGCACCTCGACGCCCACAACTGCCTCGAGGTGATCGTGGTGCGGGGCACGAGCGCGCAGGTCCGCGCCATCGCCGACGGGCTTCTCGGCACGAAGGGCGTCAAGCACGGCAAGCTCGTGTCCACCACCACAGGGACGCACATCTAGCCGAAGGGCCCGGGCCGCGATGCACATCCCCGACGGGATGCTCGACACCAAGACGCTCGTCACGGGCTGGGCCGCGGCGGCGCCCGCGGTCGCGGTCGCGGTCGGCCGCGTCCGGCGGCGCATGACCGACGGGCGCCTCGTGCTCATGTCGGTGCTCGCGGCCCTGGTGTTCGCCCTGCAGATGATCAACTTCCCGGTCGCGGGCGGCACCTCCGGCCACTTCGCCGGCGGGGCGCTGGTCGCGGTGCTCCTCGGGCCGTGGCCCGCGGTCCTCATCATCTCAGCGGTGCTCGCGGTGCAGGCGTTCTTCTTCGCCGACGGCGGCGTCACGGCCCTTGGGGCGAACATCGTCAACATGGCGATCGTCGCGCCGCTCGTGGCCTGGTGGATCTACAGCCTGGCGCTGCGTGTCAGCGACTCGCGCGGGGGGCGCGTCGCCGGCGCGTTCGCCGCCGCGTGGGCCGCGTGCGTTGCTGCCGCACTCGGGGCGGGCCTCATGGTCTGGGCGTCGGGGGCGGCGCCGCTGCTCCCCGTTCTCGGGGCGATGGGCTTCTGGCACGCGATCATCGGCATCGGCGAGGGCCTCGTGACCGCGGGACTCGTCGCGTACGTGTACGCGGTGCGGCCCGAACTCATGCGGGCCGACGCGGAGGTGATGCGGCCGAAGGGGTTGGCCGTCTCACTCGGCGCCGTCGCCCTGGTGGCCGCCGGCCTGTCGTTGTTCGCGTCGACCCGTCCCGACGGACTGGAGTTCGTCGCCGGGGAGCTGTCGTTCCTGAAGCAGTCGGCGCCCGTGTGGAAGCTGAGCCCGATGGCCGGCTACCTCGTGCCCGGGCTTACGAACGAGGCACTCGCGGGAGTCCTCGCGGGGCTGGCGGGCGTCATCGTCGTCGGCGTCGGGCTGTACGCCGTGCTGAAGTCGGCCCGCGCGCGGCGGTCGGACGCCCGGTGAGCGGATCCGCCGAACAGCATACGCACGCGGACGCGCATGGGCACGCGGATGCGCGGGTGGACGCGCCCGCGCCCGGCATCCACCGGCACGAGCACGAGCACGAAGGCGAAGTCCACCGCCACCCTCACCATCATCCCGAGGTACGCGGACCCGTCCATCAGCACGCGCACGCGACGGGGTTCGAGCGGCTGACCTACCTGGTGTCGCCCCTTCACGACCTCGACCCGAGGGCGAAGATCGCCGCCACGCTGGTGCTGATCCTCGGCGTCGTGCTGACGCCGCCCTTGCGCGCGGCGGAGTTCGGGCTGCTCGTGGCGCTGCTCCTGTCCGCCGCGGTCATCGCCCGGCTGCCGCTTCGAACGGTCCTGGGCCGCGCGTCGCTGGTACTGCCTGTCGCGCTGACGATCGCCCTGTTCGCCCCCATCGCCCGTCACGGCGGGTCCCTGTCCGTCGGGGGCATCGCCGGCGCCTACTCCGGGGGCGGATGGATCGCCGCCTGGGCGATCCTGTCGAAGGCCTGGCTCTCGGCGCTCGCCGCGGTCCTGCTGTCGGCCACCACGCCGCTGCCCCGCCTCATCCGCGGCTTCGAGGCGCTGCGCGTCCCCGACGTGCTGATCACGCTCGTGTCGTTCCTGTCCCGCTACGTAGGCGTGTTCCGCGACCAGCTGCACACGCTGCGGGTCGCCCTGGACAGCCGCGCGCCGTCGATGCCCCGGCTGCGGCGCTGGCGGCTGTTCGGCCATCTGGCCGGCAACCTGTTCGTTCGCGCGTACGACCGGGGGGAGCGCGTCCATGCGGCGATGCTGTCGCGCGGCTTCACGGGCACCCTGCCGACCGCCGAGGTGCTTCGGTTCTCCCCCGCCGACGCCCTGCTGATCGTGACCGTCGTCCTGACCGCCGCCGCCGTGGCGCTCTACTAGGAGCGAAGAGATGTCCGCACCTGTGTTCAATCTGACCGGTGTCCGCCACCGCTACCCGGACGGCACCGTCGCGCTGGACGGGATCGACCTGATCGTGCGCGCCGGCGAGACCGTCGCCCTGCTCGGCCCCAACGGCGCGGGCAAGTCCACGCTGCTGCTGCACCTCAACGGCGTGCTTCGCGCGACGGAGGGGTCGATGAGCGTCGAGGGTGTCGCGCTCTCGGACGACACCGTCAGCGGCGTGCGCTCGCGGGTGGGCATGGTGTTCCAGGACCCCGACGACCAGCTGTTCATGACGACGCTCTACGACGACGTGGCCTTCGGCCCGCTCAACATGGGGCTCGCGCGCGACGAGGTCGACCGCCGCGTGCACCGGGCCCTGCACCAGGTCGGCCTTGCCGACGCGGCTTCCCGGCCCGCCCAGCACCTCAGCTTCGGCCAGCGCAAGCGCGCCGCCGTCGCCACGGTGCTGTCGATGGAACCGCCGGTGCTGGTGCTCGACGAGCCGACGAGCAACCTCGACCCGCGCGCGCGGCGCGAGATGATCGAGCTGCTGCGCGCCCTGCCGGCCACGAAGGTGCTGGCGACCCACGACATGGCGCTCGCGGCGGACCTCTGCACTAGGGCCGTCGTCATCGACGGCGGGCGGGTCGTCGCCGACGGGCCCATGGACGCGGTCATGGGCGACGGCGCCCTGCTCAAGGCGCATGGGCTCGAGGTCGCGACTGCTACAATCGGCGCATGAGCGCCAAGCACAAGAAGGGCCCGCAAGCCCCGGCTGCCGCCCCCGCGGGGGACTACGTGCCGCTGGCCGCGGCTCCGATGTTCTGGGAGTGCCCGGTGTGCGGCTACCTGGCCGGGGAGCTGGTGTTCGCCGACGCGAACACGCCCTGCCCGCGCTGCGACACGGTCGGCTTCGAGCGACGCACGTTCCCCAACGAGCGGCTCGGTCACCTGGACGCACGGATCCGGAAGTACCACGCGGAGCGCGAGTGGGAGATCGTCGTGATCCTCGGCGCCACGTTCCTTGAGACGCTTCTCGAGGACATCCTCGACCGGATCATGGGCGCGCACGGCGCGGACGTCGCCGTGCGATCGATGGTCCTGGACAACGTCCGCGCAGTCGGCCAGCGGATCGGCAAGCTGTTCCCGCAGCTCACCGGCGTCGAATTCGAGGAGGCCGCGCTCGAGCTGGGCTTCCGCGACTTCCCGAAGCGGTGGCGCCGCATCCGCGAGGTGCGCAACGCCTTCATCCACGACACGCAGTACCGCGACATCGGTGAGGAGCTCGACGCGTCGACCGCCCTGCGCACCATGGAGCTCATGGACCAGGCGTACCTCCTGTTCGTGTCCATGAACAACAAGTTCGTCGCGGACGGGCGGCGCGCCTTGAGGGCCGCGCTCCAGCCGTGAGCACCGCCGCCCGCCTCCGTATCACGGGCGTCGTCCAGGGGGTCGGCTTCCGGCCGTTCGTGTACAACCTCGCGCGCTCGCTGGACCTGACCGGCTGGGTCAACAACACCGCGGAAGGCGTCTTCGCGGAGGTGGAGGGCACGGCCGACGCGGTCGACGCCTTCGCGCGCGACGTACGCGCGCTCGCGCCCGTGCAGGCGGTCGTCGAGTCGGTCGAGGTCACGCCCATGGAGCCGCCCGGCTTCGTCGCCTTCGAGATCCGGGAGTCTGAAGACGCCGCCGGCGCGATGACGCTCGTCTCTCCCGACATCGCCACGTGCCCGGCCTGCCTGGCCGAGCTGCGCGACCCGGGCGACCGCCGGCACCGCTATCCCTTCGTGAACTGCACCAACTGCGGGCCCCGGTTCACCATCATCGAGGACGTGCCGTACGACCGGCCCAAGACCACCATGCGCGACTTCCCGATGTGCCGCGCGTGCGCCGCGGAGTACGCCGATCCGGCCGACCGGCGCTTCCACGCCCAGCCGAACGCCTGCCCGGTCTGCGGGCCGCGCCTCTACCTGAACGTCAAGGGACGGGCCCCGTCGGGCTGGGAGTGGGACCGGGCGAAGGAGAAGACGCCCCGTCAGCACCACGACGCCGCCGCGGAGCAGCGGCGCACCGACGACATCCTGCAGGCCGCGCGCTTCATGCTCGAAGGCGGCGACGTGCTTGCCATCAAGGGCCTGGGCGGGTTCCATCTGGCGTGCGACGCGACCAACGAGTCGGCCGTCTCCCGTCTGCGTGAGCGCAAGCGGCGCTGGGGCAAGCCGTTCGCCGTGATGTTCGCGTCCGTCGATGAGGCGCGCGCGGTCTGCGAGATCGGCGACGAGGAGGCCGCGCTCCTTCAGGGCAGCGTCCGGCCGATCGTCTTGCTGCGGCGGGTAGGGAGCGACGACGCCCTCGCGCCTTCGGTGGCCCCCGGCCTCGCGGAGATCGGCGTCATGCTGCCGTACACACCGCTGCACCACGTCCTTCTGGGCGACATCGGGCGTCCGCTGGTCATGACGTCGGGGAACCTCACCGACGAGCCCATCGCCATGGACAACGCCGAGGCCCTCGAGCGGCTCGGGTCGCTCGCCGACGGCTTCCTGCTGCACGACCGCGGCATCTACGCCCGGTACGACGACTCGGTAGTGCGCGTCGTCGAGCACCGGACGGAGATGGTGCGCCGGAGCCGCGGCTATGCGCCGTTCCCGCTGAAGCTGCCGCGGCCCGCCGGCCTGCACGTGCTCGCGACGGGCCCGGAGCAGAAGAACACCTTCTGCCTGACACGCGAGGGGTACGCGTTCGTGTCCCAGCACATCGGCGACATGGAGAACGCCGAGACGTTCGAGCACTACGAGCGCACCATCGTGCTGTACGAGCACATGTTCCGCATCACCCCGGAC
>CAZHMA010000104.1:0-6346 GCA_964533555.1 uncultured Eubacteriales bacterium | reverse complement strand
AACCACACGGCGTAGGCGGGGTCCCTTTCCCCTGCCTCGGCTCCGGTGAACCTGGGGCACGGGGGGGTCCTCTATGAATACAGGTCTTTGGATCGGCGGCATCGTGATCGATGCCGTCTTGGCGTTTTTGCTGGGCTGGTTCGTCCGCAGCCAGCTGGGCAAGGCCCGGCTCCGCAGCGCCGAACAGCGCGCCCAATCGGTGATCGAGGACGCCACGCGCGAAGCGGATTCGGTCAAGCGCGACGCGCTGCTGCAGGGGCGCGAGGAAGCGCTCCGCATGAAGCAGGACGTGGAGCGCGAGATGCTGACCGCGCGCAACACCCAGCTCGAGACCGAGCGGGCGTTCCAGCAGAAGGAAGCCGCGTTCAACCGCCGCGTCGAGCTGATCGACAAGCAGGAGCGCGACAATCGGAAGCTCGAGAACGAGATCAGTGCGCGCGAAGCGAACATCATCGCGCGACAGGGCGAACTCGATGACCTGCTCGCCGCTCAGACGGCCAAACTGGCGAAGATCGCCGGCATGTCACCCGAGCAGGCGCGCGACCAGCTGATCGCCACGGTCGAGAACGAGGCACGGGTCGAGGCCTCCAAGCGCGCGACCGAGATCCGCGAGAACGCGCAGCGCAACGCCGAGCGCGAAGCGCGCAAGACCATCGTGCTGGCGATCCAGCGCTACGCTGGCGACCACGTCTCCGAGGCCTCGGTGTCGGTGGTGCATCTGCCGAGCGACGACATGAAGGGCCGCATCATCGGCCGCGAGGGCCGCAACATCCGCGCCTTCGAGCAGATGACCGGCATCAACCTGATCATCGACGACACGCCCGAGGCGGTCATCCTCTCGAGCTTCGACCCGGTCCGCCGCGAGGTGGGCCGCATCACGCTCGAGTCGCTGCTGGCCGACGGCCGCATCCACCCCGCCCGCATCGAGGAGATGTTCGGCAAGGCGGAGAAGATCGTCGAGCAGCAGGTACATGAGGCCGGCGAGCAGGCCGTCTTCGAGACGCAGGTCCACGGGCTGCACGCGGAGCTCGTCCGCACGCTGGGCCGCCTGAAGTTCCGCACGTCGTACGGACAGAACGTCCTCAAGCACTCGCTCGAGGTCAGCTACCTGGCCGGCGTCATGGCTTCGGAGCTCGGGGTAGACGTGAAGCTCGCCAAGCGCGCCGGCCTCCTGCACGACCTGGGCAAGGCCATCGACCACGAGGTCGAGGGCCCGCACGCGCTCATCGGCGCGGAGCTCGCCAAGCGTCTCGGCGAGCACAAGGAGATCGTCCACTGCATCGAGGCGCACCACGGTGACGTCGAGGCGCAGACCGTCGAGGCCGTGCTCGTCCAGGCCGCCGACGCGATCTCGGCATCGCGCCCGGGCGCTCGCCGCGAGACCATCGAGAGCTACATCAAGCGCCTCGAGAAGCTCGAGGAGCTCGCCAGCGCCCACAAGGGCGTGGAGAAGGTGTACGCCATGCAGGCGGGCCGCGAGATCCGCGTCATGGTGAAGCCGGAGACGATCTCGGACGCCGATTCGGTCGTCCTCGCGAGGGACATCGCGAAGGAGATCGAGGAGCAGATGGAGTATCCGGGCCAGGTGAAGGTCATGGTCGTGCGCGAGTCGCGCGCGATCGACTACGCGAAGTAGGGGACTCACGGGCCTGGTTGCCCGCAGGGGCCTTGGAACGGCTTCGGAAGGGGCGGCACCTCCAGGTGCCGCCCCTTCCTGCAGAATGTTCCTGCGACCCCTGTGGGCAACCAGGCCCTGCTCCATCGAACTCGCGGGCACGCGCGCGCAGCGCGTTTCCTGCGGCTGCGGCGGGGGAATAGGAAACGGCCGCTGACGCAGTCTGCTGCGCGGCTCCTGCGTCGGCTGCACAGAGCGCCGTCGTGGGAGGAGGACCCCCGATGAGACGCAACCGTGCGTTGATCGCCTGGTTGGTTTCCCTGCCGCTCCTACTGGGCCTCGTGTCGGGTTGCGCGCCCGATGTGCCGGGCAAGGGCGCCGCCGAGCCGACGCGGACCGTTGGCAGTACCGCCACCGTCAAGCGCACGACGCCGGTCAGCGACCTAGGCCCACCGGCCGTGCAGGGGGTCATAGCCTTCACGACGCTCGCCGCCGGGGAACCGGCGGGCAACCGGACACCTGGAGCCTCGGGCACCCAAGACTACGACGTCTGCGTCGTGAACGCCGACGGCACGGGCCTGACCACGCTCGCAGGCGGGGAGCCGTGCCAGTGGAACCCGCGCTGGTCGCCGGACGGAAGCCGGATCCTGTACACGGTGTCCGCCATAGGCGTCGAGGACCCGCAGGACGTGTGGGTCATGAACGCGGACGGCACGGGGAAGACGCAGCTCACGAAGGGCCCCTTCCGCAACACGAGCGCGGTGTGGTCACCAGACGGCACGCGGATCGCCTACTCGAGCCAGGTGAGCAAGCACGACCCGTTCAAGGGCGCGAAGACCGAGTCCGCTTCGATCTGGGTCATGAACGCCGATGGCAGCGGGGCGCACACCGTGACCACGCCTACCGGCGGCATCTACGATTGCTGGCCCGCGTGGGCCGAACCGGACAAGATCAGCTTCGTTCGCCTCGACCTTACCGGCAAGGCCACCGCGGAGTGCAGCGTGAACCCTGACGGCAGCGGGCTCGTCCAGGTGCGACCGCTCGGCGACATGCAGTTCGAGTTCTTCACGTACTACGAGCTCGCACCCGGAGGCGAGCGCGCCGCCGTCCAGAATCTCAAGGCCAACCCCGACACGCTGTCCATCGTGCCCGCGAGCGGCGACGGACCCGGCGTGACACTGCTCAGCCCGGTCGATGACTACCTCGGGAAGAGGCGCTTGGCGGCGGTCGGCTGGAAGCGAGACGGAAGCGCGGTGGCAATCACCGGCCGGGACGACCCCGGCACCCGGATCTACGTCGTCAAGGCCGACGGCAGCGGGCTGTCGGTCGTTCCCGGGGTCGAGAAGGCGACCTTCCCGGACTGGCGCCCGTAGCGGCAAGCGCGCGACCGCTCCCGGGTCGCACGCCTCCACGCGCCCCGCTACACTGGACGGCATGGCTGACAACGACTCATTGCTGCACTTCGTCGCGTCCGTGGCCAACGACGCCCACGTCAAGGTCGAGGAGACCCTCGGCGACGGGTTCGTGCGCCTCAACATCTCCGAGGCGGAGCGGCGCCAGGCGAAACACGACATACGTTCGTTCGAGGACATCGTCGTCGAACTGCTCCGCAACTCGCGCGACGCGCACGCCCACCGCATCTTCATCGCGAGCACCCGCGACGGCGCCCTTCGCTCGATGACCGTCGTGGACGACGGGGTCGGCGTCCCCAGGCACCTTCACGCGAAGATCTTCGAGCCCCGGGTCACCTCGAAGCTGGACACCATGGTGACCGACCGCTGGGGCGTCCACGGACGCGGCATGGCGCTCTTCTCCGTCAAGAGCAACGTGGTCGAGGCCACGGTCGCCGCGTCCGACTCACACAAGGGCATGGCGCTGGCGGTCCTGTCCGACACGAGCGTCCTTGCCGAGCGCGCGGACCAGTCCGGATGGCCGTCGGTGGAGATAGGGGAGGACGGCCGGGCGAAGGTCACGACCGGCCCCCACAACATCGTGCGCCGCGTCGTGGAGTTCGCGCTCGAGCATCCCGAAGTCGAGGTCTACCTGGGCACTCCCACGGAGATCGTGGCGACCCTGCACGAGCTCGCCCGCCAGGAGCTCGAATCTGCGCGCCTGCTCTTCTGCGACGATCCCGAGCGGCTCGCCGTCTGGCAGCGCCCCGCGGCGTGCGCCGACGCCATGGAGCTGGTCGAGGTCGCACGGTCCATCGGCCTCGCGATCTCGGAGCGCACCGCGCACCGCGTCCTGGGCGGGGAGGCACCGCCCCTGGAGCCCGTGCTGCGCCTGGTCATGCCGACCCCCGAGGCCGCGGAGCCGCGCCGCCCCGACATCTACCGCGACCGCCGCGGTCTCCGCGTGCACCACACCGACCTCGCCGCGTTCCGCAGGGGGCTCGAGGACACGTTCGACCTCATCGGCGAGCGCTACTACGTGCACCTCAAGGGAGAGCCCCGGGTGACGGTCGGACGCGACACCATCACGGTGCGTTTCGACATCGAGAAGGAAGACTAGCCGCCAAGCCCGTCGCCGGATCGGCTCGTTGCGCCCAGCCCTTGAAATGAGGACTCTCTCACCTCCGTGTGGTTGCGCGGCCCCGATGCCGCTATACTTGGTGGCTGCAACACCTTGCTCGCACCTCAGTCACGCCAGTGAACGCCCCAGCAGCCGCACCCGACGTCGCACTCGCATCGCCCCAGTGGAGGACGCAGTGGAAGTTCTCAAGGTGTCGTCGCATTCCAACCCCAACTCCGTCGCGGGCGCGCTCGCAGGCGTCATCCGTGAGCAGGGCGCGGCCGAGATCCAGACGGTCGGCGCCGGCGCCCTCAACCAGGCCGTCAAGGCCATCGCCATCGCGCGCGGGTTCGTGGCGCCCAGCGGTGTCGACCTCATCTGCGTGCCGGCCTTCGCCGACATCGAGATCAACGGTGAGGAGCGCACGGCCATCCGAATCCTCGTGGAGCCGCGCGACATGCACGACCGCCGGTAGAGACGCCCACGTCCCTCCGCACCAGCAGGGGAGCGCGCCGACTATGAAGGCCGACCTCCACGTCCACTCCACGGCGTCAGACGGCTCGCTGGCGCCAGCCGACCTGGTCTCCCTCGCCCTGGAGCGCGGTCTCGACGTGCTCGCGATCGCCGACCACGACTCGGTCGAGGGGATCGCCGAGGCCCTGGACGCGGCCCGCGGCACCGGCCTCCTCCTCATCCCGGCCGTCGAGCTCTCCGCGATGGAAGGCTCCCGCGACGTCCACATGCTGGCCTACTTCGTGGACCACACCTCGCCCGGACTGCTCGCACACCTGGCCGACCTGCGCGACGCCCGCATGCGGCGCGCCGAGGCCATGGTCGCGGCCCTCCGCGCGGCCGGCTACAGCATTGAACTCGAGGACGTCCTCGGTATCTCCGCAGGGGGAGCGGTCGGCCGCAGCCACGTGGCGAAGGCCCTCGTGGACGCCGGCCACGCCGAGACCGTCTCGGACGCCTTCTCGCGCCTCATAGGCCGGGGCAAGCCCTTCCACGTGCGGAAGGACACCACCTCCGCCAAGCAGGTGCTCGCGACCGTGCTCGAGGCCGGCGCGATCCCGGTCCTGGCCCACCCGGGCGTCAGCGACGCGAACGACCTGGTCCCGGGACTGGCCGCGGCGGGACTGCGCGGTGTGGAGGCCTACCACGCGGACCACACGCCCGGCCAGCGCGACAGCCTGCTGGCGCTGGCGAGGCGCTTCGGCCTGCTCGTCACGGGGGGCACCGACTACCACGGACCGGGTTCGCCGAACCCCGGACTCGGCACCGTCACCGTCCCCGAGGACGCGGTACGGGCGCTGCTCGCGGCCGGCGGTCCCGAATGGGCTTCGCGCGCCTGAAGCGCTAGGCCCCCGGCACGGCCGCGGGCACGGCGCATGCTACGATAGCGCGCCATGAAGACCTTCTCCGTGCGCACCTTCGGGTGCCAGATGAACAAACACGACTCCGAGCGGATCGCCGGCCTCCTGCGCGCGGACGGCTACGTCCCCGTGCCCGAAGGCGCCGATCCCGACCTCGTGGTCTTCAACACGTGCTGCGTACGTGAGAACGCCGACGAGCGCCTCTATGGCCAGGTGGCGTCGGTCAAGGCGCTCAAGCTCGCGAACCCCCGCGCGCTCATCGCCGTCGGCGGCTGTGTGGGCCAGCGCGACGGCGCGGCCATCGTGCGCCAGCTGCCGCACGTCGACGTGGTCTTCGGCACGCACAACATCGCCAACCTGCCGGCGCTGCTGCGGGCGGCGGAAGAGCACCGCGCGCCCGTCGTCGAGGTGTGCGAGTCCTCCGACGGGGACTTCGCCTCCGACCTGCCGACCGACCGCGAGCACCGCTGGCACGCCTGGGTCCCGATCGCCGTCGGCTGCGACAACTTCTGCACGTACTGCATCGTGCCGTACGTGCGCGGGCGTGAGCGCTCGCGGGCGCTCGAGGACGTCGTCGCGGAGGTCCGGCGCCTCATGGACGACGGAGTGGTCGAGATCACGCTGCTCGGCCAGAACGTCAACTCCTACGGCCGCGACCTGTACGGCGAGCCGAGGTTCGCCGAGCTGCTGACCGCGGTGGCCGGGACCGGTGTCCCGCGCATCCGCTTCACAACCTCGCACCCGAAGGACCTCTCGCCGTCCACGATCGCGGCCATGGCTGCGCACCCCAACGTCGCTCGCTACCTGCACCTGCCGGTCCAGTCGGGGTCCAACGCCGTGCTTGCGC
>CAZHMA010000103.1:0-6394 GCA_964533555.1 uncultured Eubacteriales bacterium | reverse complement strand
GGGGCTTGACCGAGATGCCGGAGTCGGGGCGGATGACGCCCGCGCCCTTCGCGGCGACCCACTCGATGAGCTCGGCGGCGTCGGTCGAGCCCTGCTCGAACTCGATCCCGGCGTAGAGGTCCTCGGTGTTCTCACGGACGATGACGATGTCGACGTTGTCGTAGCGCGCACCGGTACCCTGGATCGAGAAGGCCGGCCGCAGGTTCACGTAGAGGTCGAGCTCCTTGCGAAGCGCCACGTTGACCGAGCGGAAGCCGGTCCCGACGGGCGTCGTGATCGGGCCCTTGATGGCCACCTTGTTGCGCTTGACGGCCTCGATGACGTGGTCGGGAAGCGGCGTGCCGTACTGCTCGACGACGCCCTCGCCCGCGTCGACGACCTCCCACTCGATGTCGACGCCCGTGGCGTCGACGATGCGTCGCATGGCGTTCGTGATCTCCGGACCGATGCCGTCGCCGGGGATGAGGGTGACCGTGTGCTTCGCCATGTGATGGCTCCTTCGCGGTTCGGGGGCCGCCCGGTCACAGCGCCGGAGCGTGCCCCGGGCGGCTCGAGAAGGTCCGCCCGTGCGAGAGGTGATTGTAGCGCGAGACGGGACGTCCGCGACGGGGCAGTGCGGGCCCGTTACCCGAGCGTGGCCAGCCGCGCGCGATAGAGCTGCGCGTCCTTCGGCAGGAAGCAGCAGAAGACGACCGCGCGCGGAGTGTCGTGACCGGAAAGCCAGCCCGCGACAGTGCTCACCGCGACGTCGCACGCCGCCGCGTCCGGGTAGCCGTACGCCCCGGTGGAGATGCACGGGAACGCCACCGTCTCGAGGCCGTACTCGAGGGCCAGGCGCAGTGACTCGCGGTAGCAAGATGCCAGCAGTCCGGGCTCGCCGGCCCTTCCCCCGCTCCAGACCGGCCCGACCGTGTGGATGACGCGGCGCGCGGGCAGTGCGTAGGCGCGAGTGAGGCGCGCGCTCCCGGTCGGGCACCCGCCGATCGACCGGCATTCCTCGTACAGCCCGGCGCCCGCGGCTCGGTGGATCGCGCCGTCAACGCCGCCCCCGCCCAGGAGGGACTCGTTCGCCGCGTTCACGATGGCGTCGACGGCGAGCGCCGTGATGTCGCCCGTCACGACCGACATGCGCCCGGCGACGTCGCTCGTCACGCGCCCTCGCCCCCCTCGGCGCTCCCAAGCCGCTCGCGCCACAGGCGCTCGAGTTCGCGCAGGTCGTCCTTCGGCTCGTAGCCCGCCGTGTCGGGGGCCTCGAGCTCATCGAGCACCTCGAAGACGAAGGCCTCGGGCGAAGACGCGTCCCAAGCGCGCTGCAGCGCCTTGTCGGGATGACCGCCCATCTCCAACTGGAATCGCTGGCGGTTGAGCATGGACGGCAGATCGACACTGGAGCCGATGAGGGCAGTTCCGCTCACCGTGTCCCGGACGCGGAAGACCCCCATGGGTCGAGCCGTCTCCTTGTAGGCGCGGGCACGCTCCCTGCGGTCCGCGCTCACGAGGCGAACGCCCGCTCGGCGAGATCGCGCGCGTGATCGCGCACGTCGGGCGGCCAGGACTGCGTCATGGCCTCGAACCGGTCACGGTCGCCGGCGAAGAGCGCCCGGTTCGCCTCCTCGTAGCCGGCCTCGTCGCCGGCCGCGGCGAGCATGAACCGGTACGCCGAATCGCGGGCCAGCCGGATGCGGTCGTCGTCGCCTCCTTCGAGCCGCGCCTTCTCTACGAGCTTGCGAAGCGTGACCGACGCGCTTCCCGGCTGAGCAGCGAGCCAGTCCCAGTGCCGCGGCAGCAGCGTGACCTCGCGGGCCACGACGCCGAGCTTGGGCCGCCCGACCGGTCGCGGGGACTCGGGGACGGGGGCGGTGAGCCGCGCGCGCACTTCCTCGACCGTGCCTCGAAGATCCAGCTCGATCGGCTCGCTGGTGACGGCGTCGAGCACGAGCACCTGCACATCGGGGCCGCTTTCGGCACGCGCCGCCACCGCCGCGGCGACGTCCGGCAGCGGGCCTGCCGCGATGCGCAGCGGTCCGGCGAAGGCGATGGCGGTGCGGGGGCTGCTCTCTGCTTCCATGACGGGCTCCTCGGGTGCTCGCTCGGTTGTCGGAGCGTGATTCTACCCGGGCGCAACCTCTCGCGTCAACATTTCATCCGGATGCAATGCACGCGGTCCTCGGTCACCGCATCGGCTCAGCACGTGCCCGGGATGTCTTCCAGGACCGTGATCGTCGGCAGCTCGCCGCACACCGGGCACCCCGGGTCGCGCCGGACCTCCAGGAGTTGAACGTCGAAGGCCCGGGTGTCGAGAGCGAACAGCCGCCCCTCGAGGGTGCCGTCGAGCCCGAGCAGCACCTTCAGCGCTTCGAGCGCCTGGAGGGACCCCATCACACCAGGGACCGGACCGAGGATCCCGGTCTGCGCGCAGGTCGGCACCGACCCGGCGACGGGCGGCTCGGGGAACATGCAGCGGTAGCAGGGGCCCCGGTGAGGCACGATGGTCATGATCTGCCCGTAGAAGCGGCTGATCGCCGCCGTCACCAGTGTCGCGTCCAGCATCACCGCGGCGTCGTTGATGAGGTAGCGCGTCGTGAAGTTGTCCGTGCAGTCCAGCACGACACCGTGCCCCCCGAGCAGCTCGACCGCGTTGGCTGCCTCGAGCCGCTGCTCCCAAGCGACGACCTCGACCTCCGGGTTGATGGCGCGCATCGCGTCGGCGGCGGATGCCGCCTTGTTGCGGCCGATGTCGGCCGTCGCGTGCGCGATCTGGCGCTGCAGGTTCGTCAGGTCGACGGGGTCCGAGTCGATGACCGTGATGCGTCCGACGCCGGCCGCAGCGAGGTAGAGCAGCGCCGGCGAGCCGAGCCCGCCGGCCCCCACCACCACTGCCGCAGAGCGAAGCAGCCGCTCCTGCCCGTCGACCCCGATCTCGGGGATGGTGATCTGCCGCGCGTACCGCAGGACCTGGTCATCACTGAACGCGCTCACGGTCTTCGACCCTCCGCCGCTCCCGGCACCCGAAACACCTTGTGGGTCACAGCATACCCATGCGAAGCGGACCGAGTCAGGCACGCGCCCGCAACAGAAAGGACCGGACAGCTCCGAAGAGCTGCCCGGTCCTCACAAGCGATCAAGCTGGTACTAGAGTGCGCGCACCTTGGTGGCCTGCTGCTTGCCGTTCTGGCCGGTGGCTTCCTCAAAGGAGACGGCCTGACCCTCGTCGAGGGACTTGAAGCCCTCGCCCTGGATCTCGGAGAAGTGGACGAACAGATCGTCGCCACCCTCGCGCTCGATGAAGCCGTAACCCTTGTCAGCGTTGAACCACTTGACTTTACCCTCTGCCATGAAAACCCATCCTATTCTTCGCCCCATCGGGGCAAAACAAAGCGACGTGACTGAACCGCTAAGAAATGCGGCCTGTCGCGTCGCAATCCTCCGGGCCCCTAGGACCCGTCTGCGCGTAGTCTAGCACAATCCCGGCCAAAGTGCGCGTCTCACCCCGCGAGGCGGCTCGTCCTACCTCCGGCCCTCGTGCTTGAAGTACTCCTTGACCGCCTTCGGGATGATCTTCGAGCGCTGCTTCTCCTCGGCCCGCAGCCGCACATCCGTCTTCGCCGCGACGATCTGCGCCTCGCGCACGAGCTTGTGGAAGCTCGCCAGCCGCTCCGGTGCGAGCGCGCCCGACTCGACCGCCTCGCGGACGGCGCAGTCCGGCTCGTCGTCATGCGTGCAGTCGCGGAACCGGCACAAGGCGGCCAGGTCCTCGATGTCGGGAAAGACCGACGAGATGCCTTCCTCCGAACCGGTCAGTCCGATCGCCCGGAGACCGGGGGTGTCGATCAACACCCCGCCGCCCGGCATCTGGATGAGCTCGCGGGCCACGGTCGTGTGCCGCCCTCGCCCATCGCTCACCCGCACTTCGCGCGTCGCCTGCCGCATGTCCCCGAGGAGCGTGTTGATGAGCGTGGACTTGCCGGCGCCGGAGGGGCCGACCAGGACGGCCGTGCGGTGCCCGGAGATGTAGTCCAGCAGCGGCGCGACGCCCTCGCCGGTGAACGCGCTCGTGACAAGGACGTCGACGCCGAGGGCCACCGATTCGACCGAGGCGCGCGCCACTTCGGGCTCTACGGACAGGTCCGTCTTGGTCAGCACCACGACGGGAACCGCGCCCGAGTCCCAGGCGAGCGAGAGCTCACGCTCGATGCGACGCAGATTGGGGGCCTCGGCCATCGGGTGCACGACGAACACCGTGTCGACGTTCGCGGCGAGCACCTGTGTCTCGGAGCTCCTGCCCGAGTCGCCCCGGGTGATGGCGCTCATCCGTTCGAGCACCGCCTCTATCTGCGGAAGGTCGAGATCCTCGCGCTCCAGCACCGCCACCCAGTCGCCCACCGTCGGCAGCTCCGCCGGACCGGCAGCGGACTTCAGCAGGCGCGAGGCGGTCCGCGCGCGGACCACTCCGCCCGGCGTCGCGACGAGCGCGCTGCCGCGGTCGTTGCGTACCACGCGTGCCGGCGTCAGGCCTTCAGCCGCGCACGGCTCGAACAGGAACTGCCACCGCGGCGAGTAGCCGATCTCCTCAAGCGCCGACGTGTCGGGCATACCGCTCATCCCGCGCAGTCCCCGGTCCCGGACCCGTGCTCGTGCTCGATCCTCATGACACGCCCCTCGTCCCGCCGCCGTCTTCGCTGTCCATGGTACCCCGCGCACGCTCCCCGCTCTTGTCGGCCGTCCCCCGAGCGACCGCCGCGCCGTTGCGCCGCAGGGTCAGCACGATGAACGAGGCCTCGGTCGCTGTCACCCCCTCGCACGCGGGACCCGCGACGGCGCGCGCGTGCCAGCGGCTCGGGCCCATGGCGACCAGGTCGGCGACCGCGTCCGGCGGGAGGTCCAGCGGGTAGCGCACTTCGGCCCTGGCGGCGAGATCGAACCCCGCGGCGAACGACTCGATCACCAGCCGTTCCTTCTCCGGCTGGATGTCGAGAAGACCGACCGCGGCACGCACCTCGGCAAGGTGGGCGGCCGAGGGGATGACGACCAGCACGGTGCCGCCCGGTTCGAGCACCCGGGCGGACTCCGATGGGTTCCTGGGCGCGAACACGTCGAGCAGCAGGCTCGCCGCGCCGCTGCGAAGGTAGAGTCGCCGGTGCACGTCGCTGACGAAGAACAGGACGTCGCGGTAGCGCCTCGCGGCCATGCTCGCAGCGGTCTTCGACAGGTCGGTCCCGAGCAGCACGGTCCCCGGCCCCGCCGCCTCGCCGAGCCCGCCGATGTAGTAGCCCTCCCCGCAGCCGGTCTCGATCACGCAGGCGGGCGACGCGAGGTCGCGCGCGGCGAGGGCCGCGCGGACCTCGCCTGCGATCGCGTCCCGCAGCGGCTCGTAGTACCCCGCGTCCAGGAAGCGCCGTCTGGCCCTGAGCATCTCGGGGACGTCCCCCTCGATGCCGCGGGTTCTGTGCTGCGGCGGCAGCAGGTTGACGTAGCCCGCCTTCGCGACGTCGAACGAGTGGCCCGCGCTGCACGAGAGGCGGCCGTAGGACACGCCCATGGCGGACTCGCACACCGGGCAGGCGAGAACGTCGACGGCCGTCCGCAGCGCGTGGTCGATCATTCGCGTCCCCTCCGTCCTGCTCGTTCGGCCGTCCCGGCCGGCGCCTCCACCCGGCCCAGTGTAGCCCCCGAACGCGAGCGGGCCGCCCCGAGGGGCGGCCCGTGTCGGTCGCGTCGCTCGCCGAGGCGGCCTCTGGCTAGAGCGCGAAGCCGCCGTGCTTCTTGAAGTGCTCGACCAGCCCGCCGTCGGCCAACAGCGTCGCCATGACCGGCGGCAGCGGCGGGAACGGGATGTCGGTCCCCTTCGTCACGTTGCGCACGACGCCTGCCTCCAGATCGACCTCGAGCGTGTCGCCCTCGTCGATGAGATCGGTGTCGCACTCCACGACCGGCAGTCCGGTGTTGATGGCGTTGCGGTAGAAGATCCTCGCGAAGCTCTTCGCCAGGACCGCCCTGGTGTTGGAGTGGATGAGCACGAGCGGCGCCTGCTCGCGGCTGGAGCCCATGCCGAAGTTCGTGCCCGCGACGAGGAAGCCGCCCTCGGGACTCACCTTCGCGTAGTAGTCCGGGTCGAGCTCCTCCATGGCGTGGACGGCCATGGCTTCCATGTCGTTGCTCTTGAACTTGTACTTGCCGGAGATGATGTAGTCGGTGTTGATGTCGTCGCCGTACTTGAAGGCGCGGGCGGTCAGCTTCACAGCGCACCTCCCGTGAAGTACTTGCGCGGGTCGGTGATGCGGCCCTCGATCACCGAGGCAGCCACGGTGGCCGGGCTGCCCAGGTAGACGAACGCCTTGGTGTTGCCCATGCGGCCCTTGAAGTTGCGGTTGGCCGTGGAGATGACGTTCTCGCC
>CAZHMA010000102.1:0-6513 GCA_964533555.1 uncultured Eubacteriales bacterium | reverse complement strand
GCGGCGACGACTTCGACGACATCTTCGCGGACGACTCGCCGGTCGGGCCGGGGGCCCGGGCGGCCGTGCTGAGGCCGATGGAGGTGCCTCGGCCGACGAACGTCGAGGTCCACCTCGTCATCCCCAAGAACTTCAACGACGCCCAGCAGCACGCGGACAAGTTCAAGGGCACCGTGCCGGTGAACCTGAACCCCCAGCGCCCCGAGACGGACCTGGCGAAGGAGCTGATCGCGCGGGAGCACCTTGCCGCGGTGCCGCATCAGGCACGCCAGCAGCTCGAACTCGCGCGGCGTGAGGTCGATCGGATCGCCGCCGTGGGTGACCTCGTGGGTCGACTCATCGAGCGCGATCCCGCCGGACTCGAAGCGCTCGCCGGACGTGCCGGCCGCCGCCGGCTTCGAGGCGACGCTGCGGCGCAGCAGCGCCTTGACCCGTGCCTGCAGCTCGCGGATGCCGAAGGGCTTGGCGAGGTAGTCGTCCCCGCCCAGCTCCAGCCCGACCACCTTGTCGAGCTCGGTGTCGCGGGCCGAGAGGAACAGCACGGGCACGTCGCCCTTGACGCGCAGGCGGCGGCAGACCTCGAACCCGTCCGTGCTGGGCAGCATGATGTCGAGGATCACGAGGTCGAAGGGCTCCGCCTCGGCAAGCTGCAGCGCGGTGTCGCCGTCCTTGGCGGTCACGACCTCGTAGCCCTCCTTGCGAAGGTTGTACGAGACGAACTCGAGAATCGCATCTTCATCGTCCACGACGAGGAGTCGGGAGGTTGTCGGCACCAAGGCCCCCTTGCTTGTGTGGTGGTCCACGACCGATGATAGCACCGCTCCGATGGCGCCCAATGTCCTGGCGCTTACGCCGAGTTGACGGCTTCGGAACGTCGGGCCCCGGTGGGGTCCGCCGCGAGTTCTGCAGGCCGGGAAAGCCGCGAAGCGGCGAGGTCTTCCCGGCCGAAGCCTGTCTGAGCGCCGGACCCCACCGGGGCCCGACCCCGCACCGAAGGAGTCTTCGCATGATCCTCGCCGTAGATGTCGGGAACACGCAGACCGTCTTGGGGCTGTTCCAAGGCGACGTGCTCGGGGGGCATTGGCGGATCGCGACCGATTCGCAGGCCACCGCCGATGAGCTGCGGGTCAAGATCGGCGGGCTGCTCGAGAGCGAGGGGCTGACGTGGGCCGGGGTCGAGCGGGTCATCGTGTCCTCAGTCGTGCCGCGCCTCACCGACGCCTACGACGGCGCCGCCCGAAAGGCCACCGGCGCGCCGCCCATGACCGTGGGGCCGGGCCTGAAGACCGGACTGCCGATCCGCTACGACAACCCGCATGAGGTCGGGGCGGACCGCATCGTGAACGGCGTCGCGGCCGTGGCCGCGTTCGGCGCACCGGTGATCGTGGTCGACTTCGGGACCGCCACCACCATCGACGTGATCGACTCCGAAGGCGCGTACCTGGGCGGAGCGATCGCGCCGGGCGTCGAGACCTCGGCCGAAGCGCTCTTCAGCCGCGCGGCGCGCCTGTCCAAGGTCGACCTGGAGGACCCCGGCACCGTCATCGGCCGCAACACGCGGGCGAGCGTGCAGGCGGGGCTCATCCTCGGCGAGGCCGCCATGGTCGACGGGCTCGTGCGCCGGGCCTGGTCGGAACTCGGCTACGAGACGCCGGTGGTCGCGACGGGCGGGCTGGCCGAGCGCATGGCGCCGCTGTGCGACACGATCAGCGACGTCGACGCCGACCTGACGCTCAAGGGGCTCATGCTCGTCCACCGTCGCAACGCGTAGGGACGCATTCCGCGCGACGCCCTCTCGCGGTGGCCCGCGCCCGCGCCTCGACGCGCCCTCGCCCGCCCGGGGTTTGCGCTAGACTCCGCTTGTGTACACACCTGTGTACGTCTCGGCGGACCGGAGGGCCACAAGAAGATGCGCTTCTTCCGCATCGGCGACAAGATCGTCTCCCGCGAGAAGCTCGTGGAGCAGATCACGGACATCCTGCGCGACCGCGAGCGCGGCGCCACGCAGGCCGACGCCGCGAAGTCGCACGGCGTCGAGCGGTCCTTCGTCTCCTGGCTCGAGACACTCGGTGAAGTCCGGCGCGGCCGCCGGGTGGGGCTGATCGCGTTCCCCGTCGCGAACGGCGCCGAGGTCCGCGCGCTCGCGGAGAGACACGGGGTCGAGTTCCTGCTGATCATGTCGCAGGCCGAGCGCGAGTCGCTCGAGGGCTCCCCGGGAGACGCCGTATTCAACCGCGTGCTCGACACGCTCGCCGTCCTCAAGGACTTCGACGTCCTCGTCCTGCTGGCCTCGGACTGGCGGGTCGGCACCATCGAGAAGATCCTCGGCCGCGAGGTCGTGGCGGTCACGCTCGGCCCGTCGCCGCTACGACACGACGTCGTGGTGGACCTCGAAGAGCTCGACCACATCCTGGAGGGCGTCACCGCGCTCGACACCGACTCAGTCACCGACAAGAGCGCGGCCGCGTCCGCCAGGGCGAAAGCCGGGGAGCTGCTGCGCACCACCGGGAGGTGGACGCGATCAAAGAAGTAGTCAGCGTCTCGATAGGCTCGTCGAAGCGCGACCACGAGGTCGAGATCGACCTCTTCGGCGAGACGTTCAAGATCCGGCGCGAGGGCACCGACGGCGACATGGCGAAGGCGGTCGAGCGGTTCAAGGAACTCGACGGCAAGGTGGCGGCGTTCGGCCTGGGCGGCATCGACCTGTTCCTGTCGGCCACGGGCCGCGACTACTACCTCCGCGACGCGAAGCGCTTCCGGGACGCGGCCAAGCTCACGCCGATCCTCGACGGCACCGGGCTGAAGGGCGCCGTCGAAGGCGACGTCGTGCGCTTCATGCGCGAGGACCTGGGCCTCGACCTCGCCGGCAAGCGCGTGCTGTCGACGTCGGCGCTCGACAGGTTCGGCATGACCGAGGCCTTCTACGACGCGGGCTGCAAGGTGACGGCCGGGGACCTGCTCTACGCGCTCGGGATCGACATCATGCTGCACGACCGCGCCACACTGCACCGCGTCATCCGCACCATCGCGCCGATCGCCGTCCAGCTGCCGATCTCGTGGCTCTACGACGCCGAGGCCGACCACACCACAGAGGTGAAGGGCGCGACCAAGCACGCGCACCTCTACCACGACAACGACATCATCGCGGGCGACTACAAGTGGGTCCGCAAGTGGATGCCCGAGGACATGTCCGGCAAGTGGATCATCAGCAACACGACCACCGCCGAAGACGTCGAGTTCCTGCGCTCGCGCGGCGTGGAGCTGCTCATCACGTCCACGCCGCGGCTCGAGGGCCGCTCCTTCGGCACCAACG
Organism: uncultured Eubacteriales bacterium; assembly: GCA_964533555.1. GTDB lineage: Bacteria > Actinomycetota > Coriobacteriia > Anaerosomatales > PALSA-660 > JANYAK01. The sequence goes on along the minus strand of CAZHMA010000102.1, from coordinate 3,200 downwards.
TCATCGAGGCGACGATGGTGGCGCTCGACGGGGCGAAGGGCAGGCTGTCCGGCGACCGCTACCTCGAACTGCTGCGCAGCGTCGGCTTCAAGCCCGATGTGATGTGGCTGCAGCGCGGCTAGCCGAACAGGCACGACTCTCGCTCGGATGCATGCCCGTGAACACCCTCCCGCGCGTTGTGAGAGCGGCACGGCGGGTGCTACACTCACCAGCGTTCAGGCAAGCGGGCGTGAAGCGGTGCTTTCCGAGTCACACCCCGTCCTCGTATGATGCCCTCGCGTGCGTGCACGCGTGGGCGCACGAAGGACGCCTCCATACGTGAAGGAGTCGTGCAGCACTTCATGAACACACGCGCCAGGAACCGGCTCATCGGGGTCACCGTCATCATCCTTGCCGTCGCCGCCGCGGTCTTCTTCGGATCGGGCGCGGGCCAGGGGGCCTACTCCAGGTCGGTCGACGAGGCGGTCAACGACGCTTCGCTGGTCGGCACGCGCATCAAGGTCAGCGGCAGCGTCATCGCGGGCTCCTGGGACAAGAAGACGAACCCCATGAAGTTCCGCATCCGCGCTGAAGGCAAGACGGGCGGACCCGAGCTGGCCGTCACCTACACCGGCGCCGCGCCGAACACCTTCGGCAACGACACCGTGGCCATCGTGACCGGCACGCTGGAGCCCGGCGGCGCCATGAAGGCCGATGACATGATCACCAAGTGCCCTTCGAAGTACTCGTCGAACTCGGGCGCCCTCACGACCACCGAGCTGCTCAAGGCCGAGGCCAAGGGGCAGCCCGTGAAGGTGGTCGGCTTCCTCAAGGCCGCATCGCTCAAGGCCGACGGCCAGGGCGCGGAGCGCTTCATCCTGGTCTCGGCCGCTGCCGGCGGAGATGAGATCAGGATCCAGTTCGCCGGTTCGATGCCCGCGGGCACCCAGGACGGTGTCCAGCTCGTGGTCGGCGGCGAGTACATCGCCAAGGGCGAGGTCGTCGCCACCGACGTCGCCCGCCTGGCGGCAACCAAATAGTGCGCATCGGGGCGGTCCGCCGGGCCGCCCCGTTCTCGTCGATGCAAGGGGAGCGGCTATGACCACGCTCGGCAACCTTCTGCTCGCGCTGTCGGCGTGCGCCGCGATCTTTTCGATCGCCGCGCTCGTCATCGGGCACCGGATGGGCTCCAAGGACGGCGAGGTCGCCACGAACGCCGGATACATCTCCACGTTCGTGATCGCGGCCACGACGTCGCTGTCGAGCCTCGTGCTGGTCACCGCCTTCTTCAAGCAGGACTGGGCGTTCAAGTACGTGGTCGAGAACCACTCGACCGACGTCTCGAGCATCGCCTGGCTGTTCAAGCTGTCGGGCTGGTGGGCCGGGCGCGAGGGCTCGCTGCTGTTCTGGGCGTGGGTGCTCGCGATGTTCGCGGCCTTCGTCGCGTGGAAGCGCATGGGTGTCACCGACAAGCTCTCCAACGTCGCGCTGGCGGTCACGAACTTCATACAGCTGTTCTTCCTGACCGCCCTCTTCATCCCGACGAACAACCCGTTCCAGGTCACTCCCGCCGACTGGGTGGACGCCACCGGCAAGCTGATCACGAACGCGGCCATGAACCCGCTCCTCCAGCACTGGGCGATGATCCTGCACCCGCCGACGCTGTTCATCGGCTACGCGGGCCTCACGATCCCGTTCGCCTTCGCGCTCGCCGCGCTCTTCGTCAACGACGGCAGCAAGCGCTGGGTCGAGCTCGTCGACCGCATCACGGTCTTCTCGTGGCTCCTGCTCGGTATCGGCATCGGTCTCGGTGCCATATGGGCCTACGTCGTGCTCGGCTGGGGCGGCTACTGGGCGTGGGACCCGGTCGAGAACGCGAGCCTCCTGCCGTGGCTGACCGGAGTCGGCATGCTCCACAGCTTCACGGTCTATCGCAAGCGCGAGGGCTTCAAGAAGTGGGCCGTCATGATGTCGGCCGTCTCGTTCGTGATGGTCCTGCTCGGCACCTGGATCACCCGCTCGGGTGTTCTGGGTGAGGGCGCGTCGGTCCACACGTTCGCGGCCGACCCATGGTCCCTGTGGCTCTTCCTGTCGATGATGGTCGCCTCCATCGCGGTCCCCGCCTACTTCCTCTACATCCGCAAGGAGCAGTTCACGAGCAATGACGACTTCGAGTCGCTCACCAGCAAGGAGTCCTCGTACTACTTCAACAACGTGATCATGCTGTTCTCGGCGCTGGTCGTGACCGTCATGACCATGTCGCCGGCGCTCTTCAAGGGGCTGCAGTTCGGCCCGGCGTCCTATGACTTGCTCGCGCGTCCGTTCGGCATCCTGTACGTGGCCATCATGGCCGTGTGCCCCGTGCTGTCGTGGAAGAAGACCGAGGGGCCTGCGTTCTGGGGCCGCGTGAAGTGGCCGCTCGGCATCGGAGCTGTGCTGTCCGCCGGCTTCATCACCATCTGGGCCACCGTCATGCTGCCGAACTACATGATCGACGGGAAGCGCGCCGCGTCGCTCAAGGCCATCGCGGGCGCCCTGCCGATACTCGACCACACCGAGGCGATCATCGGCCTCATCGTGGCGGGCTTCGCCATCGCGTTGCCGCTGTACCTGTTCGTCGACGGCGCCCGCAAGCGCGCGGCGTCCAAGGGCGAGTCGTTCGTCTCCTCGCTCCTCGCGATCCTCACGAAGGCGCGCACGCAGTCCGGCGGCTACATCACCCACCTCGGCATCGGCATCATCCTCGTGGGCCTCATCGGCTCGGCGATGTACGTGAAGGACGTCCAGGTCCAGAGCGCCGCGGCCAAGGGCTCCAAGTTCACGGCCGGCGGCTACGAGTTCGTGGTCCAGGGCACCAGCACCAACACCCGCGCCAACGGGGACGTCGAGAACCTCGTGAACCTCGACATCATGCGCAACGGGGCCAAGATCGGCAGCCTGGCTCCCGGTACGCTGCAGTACGCGGTGCAGGGCCAGACCCGGCTCGAGGCCGCGGTGCACACCGAGGTCCTGCGTGACATCTTCGTGGCGCTCCAGAGCTCGCAGGGCGACCAGCTGTCCTTCAACGTGAAGATCAACCCGATGATCTCGTGGACGTGGGCCGGCTTCGTGCTCACGATCCTCGGCGCCGGGCTCGCGTCGTGGCCCAAGAGGCGGCCGGAGCCCGTCGTGGTCGCGCTGAAGCCGGCGGTCGTTCACATCATGGGCGGCACCAACGATGT
>CAZHMA010000101.1:0-6613 GCA_964533555.1 uncultured Eubacteriales bacterium | reverse complement strand
CGAACGGAGGCCGCCTGCTTCGTCCATCCAGCTGCTCGCGGCGTCCGCGGCGCTCGCGGCACAGGATGGCGCCGTCGACTCTGCGCTGCTGTTCGCCGGCAAGATGAAGGAGGAGGCCGATCGCCTGAGGCGGCTGGTACTCGACCTGCTCGACCTGGCGCGCCTGGAAACGACGCCCGCGGCCGGAACCATCACCGACATCCGCACGGCGGTGGCCAACACGCTCGCCGCGCACGGCGCGTCGGCCTCGGCAAAGGGGCTCACCCTGCGCACGGACGACACCGCCGTCGCCGGCCAGGACGTGTACGCCGACGCCGAGCCGGCGGATGTGGCGGTCGCGCTGGACAACCTGCTCGCGAACGCGATCGCCTACACCGAGAGCGGGGGCGCGAAGGTCGAGATCGACGCGGACGAGGACACCGTCACCATCCGGGTCTGCGACACGGGCGTCGGGGTCGCCGCGGAGCACCTGCCGCGGCTCTTCGAGCGCTTCTATCGGGTCGATGGCGCGCGCTCGCGCGACAGCGGCGGCACCGGGCTCGGACTGTCGCTCGCCAAGCACGTCACGGAGCGCGCCGGCGGCTCGATCGGCATCTCGTCCGAGCTTGGCACAGGAACCACGGTGACGCTGCGGCTCCCCCGCGCGGGACGACGCTAGAGCAGCGGCTCCAGGCCGGCCTGGACGAACAGCACCTCCGCGGCCACGAAGGCGCACGTCACCGCCAGCGCCGCCAGCCGGCCGCTCCGCTGCGCTGAAGCGTCGGAGGCGGCCTCGGGGCCACCGATCCGGTCCCAGAGTGCCAACGCGCCCCAACCGGCCCCCACGAGCACCGCCGCCACCGCCCACCCGGCCACCACGTCGCTCGCGAAGTGCACGCCGAGGTATACCCTCGACACTCCGACGAGCCCGGCTGCCACCAGGGCTCCGGCCGCGGCAAGCGTCTTGCGCCACGCCGGACCCTGCCCGCGCACCGCCGTCACCGCCAGCAGCCCGTAGAACACCATCGTCGCGACCGCGTGCCCGGACGGTAGGCTCAGCCCCGACGGCAGCGCGATCAGCATGCCCGACGCCGGCGGACGCGGCCGGGCGAACAGCCCTTTGAGCAGGTCCACCAGCAGCGGATCCAGCAGCATGAGGCCGGCCAGCACCGTTGCCGACCTCCGCTTGCCCCATGACCACAGCATCACGGCCGCGAGCGCGGTCCAGATCACCATGACGGCGGTCTCTCCGGACACCGTCGCCACCCACATGACGCGGGTGACTGCCGGCGATTGGACGAAGCGGAGCGCGGACGCCACCGCCGTGTCGAAGGCGGCAAGCGCGGAGAAGTCCACGCCCTCGCCTACCGGCCCGCGGACTCGACGAGCCTCGGCGCGACCTGCTTCTTGCGCGAGAGCATGCCGTCGAACCACGCCGAACCGGACTCGAACGACACGCCGAACGCACGCTCCGCGAGCCGGCGCTTGCCGACCGCGATGACCTCGCTGCCCTCGCGCACGACATCGGTGACCATGAGCAGCGCGAGCCCGTAGCCGCGGTCGGACGCCATCTTCTCCATGAAGGCGACGATATCGGCGCGGTGCGCGAGCACCTCGTCGACGTCGACCGTCTCCACCTGCGAGATCGCGACGAGCGCGTCCCCGACGCGGTAGTCCTTCAAGTCCGACTTCACGACGCTCTCGGCCGAGAAGCCGTGCCCGCTGCTCCGGGCGCGGAACATCTCCATACCGAACTCCATGGCGTCGACGTCGACGAGTCCCGCGAGCCACTCGACGACCTCGCGGTCGGCGTCCGTGGTCGTCGGCGACTTGAGCATGACCGTGTCGGTGAGGACCGCCGAGAGCATGAGTCCCGCCATCGCTGCGGGCGGGTCGACCTCGAGCCGGCGGTACTGCATGGCGACGATGGTCGCGGTCGAGCCCACGGGCATCCCGAGGAAGGTGATCGGGTAGGCGGTCTCGACGTCGCCCACGCGATGATGGTCGACGATCTCGACCACGGCCGCCTCGTCCACCCCGTCGGCCGACTGCGCGGTCTCGTTGTGATCGACGAGGATGACCTGCCTGCGCGGCGCGCGCGCTACGTTCGTTCTCGTCAGCAGGCCGACGAGCGCCCCGTCCGCGTCGGTGACGATGGCTTCCCGCTGCGGCGACGTGAAGAGGTCTTCCGCGGCCTCGGCGAGCAGGCTGTCGGGCTCGACGAACAGCGCGTCGGTCTCCATCATCTCGCGGACCGTGTGGGACAGGTTCACGAGGCGGGCCGCGCCGTAGGTGTCCTTCGCGGTGGAGACGACCGCGCAGCCCTTCGCCCGTGCGAGGTCCAGCAGCGACGACTCGGGCGCGGTCCCGCCGGTGACGACCAGACAGGCGACCCCGGCCTCCACAGCCATCGGCTGGGTGCGCAGCCGGTCGCCGAGGATCAGGGTGTCGCCGGGGTGCACCCAGCCAAGCATGGTTCTCGGCTCCATCGCGCCGATCAGCACGTTGCCGGTGAGCACGGCGTCAGGATCGCCCGCCAGCAGGGTTCCTTCGAGCACCTCGACGAGACGGGCGACGGACACCGGCCGCCCCGCGAAGCCCGAGACCGACAGGTCTTCCACATACCGGCTCGCGAGCGCCTGCATGGTCACGAGCCCGAGGACGGCGCCGTCCAAGACCACGGGCAGGCCGCGGACCCCGCGCTCGGCGAGCAGGCGGCCGACCGTGAGCAGGGTGTCGTCGGGGCCGACGCAGACCACGTCGGTCGTCATGACGTCGCGCACTCGCGTGCGCACGTGCGCGACCTCTTCGGGCGCGCTCACGCCGAAGCGCGCGAGGACCCATGACGTCTCGGTCGGGAGCGGTCCGAGCCGCACGGGGACGTAGACGTTGGCAGGATCGGTGAGGTTCTTCAGGTGTGCGTAGGCGACCGCGGAGCAGATCGAGTCGTTGTCCGGGTTGCGGTGTCCGAAGACGAGGATCGGTCCCATCCCGCGCTCTCCTCTACGACAAGCTGAGCTCAGCCGTCGATCTTGCGCAAGGGGGCGAAGCCGGTGAGGAGCGTCTTCTCGCCCACGTCGCCCGTGAACGCGATTGTAACCTTGTCGACCTTGACCGCGACGACCCGGCCGCGGCCGAAGGTCTTGTGTTCCACGAGGTCGCCGACGGCCAGGACCTCCGCGGGCTCGGTGGACGCGGTCCGCTTGGGGGCACCGGAGCCGAACACGCGGCCACCCGAGGGCGCCGAACCGGGCTCGCGCCACGCAGGGCGACCGTAGCGGTCCCCGCGCGAGCGGCCGGCCCGCTCGCTTCCCTGCGAGCCGATGCCCTCGGTGCGCATGTGCTCGTCCGGGATCTCGCCCAGGAACATGCTCGGCTGGTAGTACTGGCTCGCGCCGTAGATCGTGCGCTGGTAGGCGTGTGTGAGGTACAGACGTTCGCGGGCGCGGGTGATGCCGACGTACGCCAGCCGCCGCTCCTCTTCCAGGCTCTTCGGCTCGAACATGGAGTTCGCGTGCGGGAACAGCCCGTCCTCCATGCCGATCACGAAGACCACGGGGAACTCCAGGCCCTTGGCGGTGTGCAGCGTCATCAGGGTGACCGCTCGCTCGCCGGTCTCGAGCGAGTCGAGGTCGCTGCGCAGCGCGACCCACTCGAGCAGGTCGCCGAACTCGGCGTCGGGGTGCGCGGCGTCGAACTCGTCGACGACGCCGAAGAACTCCCGGATGTTCTCGATCCGTCCACGGGCCTCATCGGTGTGCTCGGCCTCGAGGGCGGGGATGAGCCCGGACAGCTCGACGATGCGCTCCACGTGCTCGCGCATGGAGTCCGCTTCGATCTCGCGCATGGCTCGCAGCAGCTCCGAGAAGGCCGTGACCTTCGCCCGCGGCCCGCTGGAAAGCCAGTTCTCGGACGCGGAGCGATCCACGATCTCCGACAGCAGCACCCGCTCGCGGTTCGCGACCTCTTCGAGCGCCGCCACCGACGTCAGGCCGATCCCGCGCTTCGGCTGGTTGATGATCCGCTTGAGCGGGACCGGGTCGGCGGGGTTGGCGACGGCGCGCAGGTAGGCGATGACGTCGCGGATCTCCGCGCGGTCGAAGAAGCGCGTGCCCCCGACGAGCTGGTAGGGAACGCCCGCCCGCAGGAACTGGTCCTCAAGTACGCGCGACTGCGCGTTGGTGCGGTAGAAGACGGCGAAGTCGGCATACGACCGCCGCTCGGCCGAAAGGAGACGCTCGATCTCGTCGACCACGAACCGGGCCTCGTCCCGCTCGTCGCCGGCGAGGTAGCGCGTGATCGCCTCGCCCTCGACGTTGGCGGTCCACAGCGTCTTGGGCTTGCGGTCCGCGTTGTTGGCGACGACGGCGTTGGCGGCGGCCAGGATGGTGGCCGTCGAGCGGTAGTTCTGCTCGAGCTTCACCACGAACGCCTCGGGGTAGTCCTTCTCGAAGTCCAGGATGTTGCGGATGTCGGCCCCGCGCCATGAGTACACGGACTGGTCGTCGTCGCCGACCACCATCAGGTTGCGGTGCGTGGCTGCCAGCATGGTGACGATCACGTATTGCGCCCGGTTGGTGTCCTGGTACTCGTCCACCAGGATGTGCGAGAACCGCGCCCGCCACCGCTCGAGTGCGGCAGGGTCCTGCTCGAGCACGCGCACCGCGTTGACCAGCAGGTCGTCGAAGTCCATCGCGTTGGCGTCCCGCATCCGCCGTTCGTATTCGGCGAACACCTTCGCGGTCATCTTCTCGGGCGGCGTGGACGCCTGCCTCGCGTACTCCTTGGGACCGAGCAGCTCGTTCTTGGCGGACGAGATGCGGCCGACGAAGGTCGAGACAGGGAAGCGCTTGGGGTCGATGTCGAGCGACACGATGACCATGGCGAGCATGCGCTTGCGGTCTTCTTCGTCGTAGATCGTGAACGTCTTGCTGTAGCCCAGCGCCTCGGCCTCGCGGCGCAGGACGCGCACGCAGAAGGCATGGAAGGTCATGACCCACATCGAACGCGACGACGGGCCGATCAGGTCCGCGAGACGGCCGCGCATCTCTTCGGCGGCCTTGTTGGTGAAGGTGATCGCGAGCACGGCGTGCGGCGGCACCCCCTTGTCACCCACGAGATGGGCGACCCGGTAGGTGAGCACGCGCGTCTTACCGGAGCCGGCCCCCGCCAGGACGAGCAGGGGCCCCTCCGTGGTGGTGACGGCATCGCGCTGCGCGGGGTTGAGGACGCTGAGGTCTAGGATCATGGGACGCTCAGTGTAGCGCACACGAACGGCGTGCGCTCAGTAGTCCGCGTGCGAACCGTCGCAGAACGGCGGTGTCTTGGTCAGGCCGCAGCTGCAGAGCGCGACCTCCTTCGACTCCTTGATCTCGAACCGCATCGGCGAGTACTCGCTGCCCACGTGCGAACCGTCGCAGAACGGCGGTGTCTTGGTCTGCCCGCACATGCAGAAGCTGTAGGTTCCCGGCTCCAGACGCGTGACGAGCGGGTGCGGCATGCCTTCGGCGTTGACGAATCTCATGGGGTCCTCCTTCATGCGAAGAACGCTCTCTCGAAGAGAGGATTCCCGAAAGGAGGCTATCTCACGAACTTGATCATGGAGAAGCCGCCCTCGTCGTCCTTGAGGCAGCTGTTGTGCGTCACGCGCTTCTCGCCGCGGACGTGCTGGACGTTGCCGCACTTCTCGCATACCGAGAGGCCGCAGACCGAGCAGTGGCCCAGCCTGACGGATTGCATGGCACCGCAGTGCCTGCACATGTTCTCTATGCCGGGGTGGAAGTCGGGCACGCACGCCTCCCGGGGCGCTGGGGTCCGGCTGACAACGAGGCCTCGGTGGTACCGCTCAGTCGAGGCTGCGACCGACAGCGGCCGCCACTGGTGCCAATTCTGCAACGAGAGCGTGCAATCCTGCTATGTCGAGTTGCTGCGGCTCGTCGGACAGCGCCTTGCGGGGGTTCGGGTGCACTTCGACCATCAGCCCGTCCGCACCGATCGCGACCGCGGCGCGACACACTGCCGGGACCAGGTCGGCCTGGCCGGCCGGGTGCGACGCGTCGACGATTATCGGCAGGTTCGAGAGCTTGTGCACGACGGGGACCGCGGTGATGTCCAGCGTGAAGCGCGTCGACGTCTCGAAGGTGCGGATGCCGCGCTCGCAGAGGATGACGTTGGGGTTGCCGGTGCACGTGATGTACTCGCTCGCGGCGAGCCACTCCTCGATCGTCGCCGCCATGCCGCGCTTGAAGAGGACGGGCTTGCCGGAGTCCGCCGTCACGGCCCCGAGCTTCTTCAGCAGGGAGAAGTTCGCCATGTTGCGGGTGCCGACCTGGAGGATGTCCGTATAGGCGTCGACGACCTCCGCGTGCGCGGAGTCGGTAACCTCGGTGCAGGTCAGCAGGCCGTAGCGCTCCCCTGCCTCCTTGAGCAGCTTCAGCCCCTCCTCCTCCATCCCCTGGAAGGAGTACGGGGACGTGCGCGGCTTGTACGCCCCGCCGCGCAGGACGCGCACGCCGGCCTCCGCGCATGCGGCCGCGACCTCCATGATCTGGTCGCGGCTCTCGATCGAGCACGGGCCGATGATGAGCGTGACCGGTCCGCCGCGGGTCACGGCGCCGATGGCGGCCGCGGTGCC
>CAZHMA010000100.1:0-6715 GCA_964533555.1 uncultured Eubacteriales bacterium | reverse complement strand
GGGGGACCTGGAGTGCCTGGAGCGCATCGGGGCGCCGATCGTCCCGGTGCTCGCCCGCATGGAGGACGCCGGACTGCGCGTGGACACCACCGTGCTCGCCGGGCTCGCCGAAGAGCTGACCGCCGGCATCGAGCGCCTGCGCGCCGAGATCTTCGAACTCGCCGGAACGCAGTTCACCATCGACTCGCCCAAGCAGCTGGGCGAGGTGCTCTTCGACAAGCTGAACCTGCCGACCGGGCACCGCACCAAGACCGGCTGGTCGACGGACGCCAAGGTGCTGAGTTCGCTGGCGCCGAGCTTCCCGATCGCCGCCAAGGTGACCGAGTACCGCGAGATGACGAAGCTCAAGTCCACCTACGTGGACGCGTTGCCGCGGCTGGTCGCGGCCGATGGACGCCTGCACACCACGTTCAACCAGACGGTCGCGGCCACGGGGAGGCTCTCGTCGAGCAACCCGAACCTGCAGAACATCCCGGTGCGCACACCGCTGGGCATGCGTATCCGCGCGGCGTTCATCCCGGCACGCGAGGGCGACCTGATCGTGAGCGCCGACTACAGCCAGATCGAGCTCAGGATCCTGGCGCATCTCTCCGAGGACGAGGGCCTGATCGAGGCGTTCACGTCCGGGGAGGACTTCCACCATGAGACCGCCGCGCGGGTCTTCGGCGTGCCGCACGACGAAGTGACGCCGGAGCACCGGCGCCGGGCGAAGGCCGTGAACTTCGGCATCGTGTACGGCATATCCGCGCACGGGCTGTCCGAGTCGCTCAAGATCGGGCGGCCGGAGGCGCAGGCGATGATCGACCGCTACTTCGCGGCGTACCCGAAGGTCCGCGAGTATCTGGATCGCACCGTGAGCGACGCGCACATGAACGGATACGCGGTCACCATGTTCGGGCGTCGGCGCTGGATCCCGGAGCTGCGCAGTTCGAACTTCAACCTGCGCTCGTTCGGCGAACGCACGGCGATGAACCACCCGATGCAGGGAAGTGCCGCCGACATCATGAAGCTGGCGATGATCGAGGTGGACCGCCGCCTGCGGTCCGACGGCTTCGAGTCGCGAATGGTGCTGCAGGTCCACGACGAACTGGTCTTCGAGGCGTCGCCGGACGAGGTCGAGCGGCTGTCCGCGATGGTGCACGATGCGATGGAGAGCGTGGTGCAGCTCCGCGTGCCTGTCGATGCGCATGTGTCCTGGGGCAGCGACTGGGCGAGCGCGAAGTGAGCCGGGGGGCGATGTGAGACTGACGAAGAGGCCATGGCTCGTCCTGAGCGGAGCGGCGCTGGTCGCGGCGGTGCCGGCGATCGCGTGCGCGAACGCCGGGGTGCCGATGCTCGCGGTGGCGTGGCCGCTGTCTTGGGCGGCGCTCATTCCCATCGTGGGGGTCGAGGGCATCATCGGACGGAAGATCGCGGCGGTGTCGTGGGGGCGCGCGCTGCTGGCGGCCGCGGCCGCCAACGCCGTCTCCACGTTTCTGGGCATCCCGCTCACGTGGGCCGCGCTGCTGCTGGTCCAGATCGTCGTCCCCAACGGCGGCGGTGCCGCGATCAGCATCGACACGGTCCTCGGGAAGCTGTTCGCTGTGACCGTCCAAGCGCCTTGGCTCATCCCGTGGGAGACGGACCTCTACTGGATGGTGCCGGCGGCCCTGCTGTTCATGCTGCCGTTCTTCGGGATCGTCTCGGTCTTCGCTGAGCGGCCGATCTTCCGGCTGGTCACCAAGTGCGACAAGGACATCGCCAGGCGATGGTCCTGGCAGGCCAACCTCACTACCTACGGGATCATGATCGTGGCGGTGGCGCTGTGGCTCGTCGCGGCGCTGGTCATCGGCAAGTAGCACGCGCATCCGCCGAGCGGGCGTACGGCGCGCACGGACACATCGAAGAAGGGGTCACATGGCAGGTCCGGGAGTCCACTCGGAGGTCGGCAGGCTCAGGAAGGTGCTCATGCACCGTCCGGGCGTCTGCATGGAGCGGCTGACCCCAGGCAACATGGGGGAGTTCCTCTTCGATGACGTGGTGTGGGTCGAGCGCGCTCAGCGCGAGCACGATGCGTTCACCGCCGCCCTGCGCGAGCGCGGGGTCGAAGTCCTCTACCTGCAGGACCTGCTCGAGACCACCCTCGGCCTCTCGCCGGAGTCGCGCCGACGCGCCGTGGAGCGGGTCGTGTCGTCCTACACCGTCGGCCTCTCGCTCGTGGACGACCTGCGCGCCTACCTGCTCGAGATGGATGCGGCGCACCTCGCCCGCGTGCTGCTGGGCGGACTCATCGTCTCGGAGCTCGAGGGCATCGACATGGCCGATCTGAGCCGCCACTCGCTTGGCGCGGTGCTCAGCGAGCCCGACTCGTTCGTGCTGCCGCCTCTGCCCAACACCGTGTTCACCCGCGACTCGAGCGCCTGGCTCTACGGCGGCGTCGTTCTGCCGCCGCTATTCTGGAACGCCCGGCGGCTCGAGGTCGCCAACGTCTCGGACATCTACCGCGACCACCCCATGTTCGCCGAGGCCGAGTTCGAGTTCTGGTACCCGCCGGCGGGCGACGCCGAGAGATTCGCCTTCGAGGACTTCGGGCAGGGCGCCTCGCTCGAGGGGGGCGACATCATGCCGATCGGCAACCGGACCGTGCTCGTGGGGATGGGGGAGCGCTCCACCGGACGGATGGTGGAGCACCTCGCGAGGTCGCTGTTCGAGGGCGGCGCGGCCGACCGCATCATCGCGTGCCGTATGGAGCAGGCCCGGTCCTGCATGCACCTCGACACGGTCCTCGGCTTCCTGGACCGCGACGCGATCACGCTCTACCCGCCGGTCATCGAGTCCATGCGCGTTTACAGCATCCGGCCCGACGACGGCCACGAGGCCTTCGACATCCGTGAGGAGCGCGGCCTGGTGGAGGCGCTCACCGACGCCTTGCAGGTGGACCGGCTGCGCGTGATCCCCACGGGCGGCGATACCTTCCGTTCGTCGCGCGAGCAGTGGGACGACGGCAACAACGTCGTGTGCGTGGAGCCCGGCGTGGTGTTCGCCTACTCCAAGAACGCGGCGACCAACGCTGCGCTGCGCGCCGCGGGCATAGAGGTCATCGAGATCGAGGGCTCGGAACTCGGCAAGGGTCGCGGAGGCTGCCACTGCATGACCTGTCCGATCGAGCGGGACGGGCTGTAGCGCAGGCTCCCCCCGCCGACCTCCCGTCGTCGGCCGTCAGGCCACGCCCGGTGCCGTGTGAGGGTGGCGCGCCCGTCTACCAGCGTGTATAGTTTCTCGCTGGCGCTTCAGGCACATGTCTGCACCTGTCGCGCTCGTATTGTCAGTCCCCGATCAGACACATGTAAGGAAAGCCGCCGACCGAGATCGAGCACCGCCCGGAAAGCCAAGCGACCAGACTACATGCGCCATCGGGGCCCGAATGAGAAGGGGCCCACCAATGTCCGACATGGAAGAACTGAACGAACCGAGCGTAGTCGACGACAAGACCTACACCGATGAGGAGATGCATGCCCTCATCGACGGCACCATCACCGACTTCGACGACGGCGACCTTGTCACGGGTACCGTCGTTCGCGTCGAGCGGGACGAGGTCCTGCTCGACATCGGCTACAAGTCCGAAGGCGTCATCCCGTCTCGCGAGCTGTCCATCCGCAAGGACGCCGACCCCAACGAGATCGTCACCGTTGGCGAGGTCATCGAGGCACTCGTTCTCCAGAAGGAGGACAAGGACGGCCGCCTGATCCTGTCCAAGAAGCGCGCCGAGTACGAGCGCGCCTGGGTCCAGGTCGAAGAGAAGTTCGCCTCGGGCGAGAACGTCGACGGCGAGGTCATCGAGGTCGTCAAGGGCGGTCTGATCCTGGACATCGGCCTGCGCGGCTTCCTGCCGGCGTCGCTTGTCGATCTTCGCCGCGTGAAGGACCTTGCGACCTTCCTCGGCACGCGCCTCGAGTGCCGTGTCATCGAGATGGACCGCAACCGCAACAACGTGGTCCTTTCCCGCCGCGTCGTCCTCGAAGAGGGCCGCAAGCACGAGCGCCAGGACATCCTCGGCAAGCTGGTCAAGGGCCAGATCCTGCCGGGCGCCGTCTCGAGCATCGTCGACTTCGGCGCGTTCGTGGACCTCGGCGGCATCGACGGCCTGGTCCACATCTCGGAACTCAGCTGGAGCCACGTCAACCACCCGTCCGAGGTCGTGCAGGTCGGCGACAAGGTCGAGGTCATGGTCCTGGACGTCGACATGAGCCGCGAGCGCATCTCGCTCGGCCTCAAGCAGACCCAGGACGATCCCTGGAAGCAACTCGTCAAGCAGTTCCCCGTCGGCACCATCATCGACGGCAAGGTCACCAAGCTCGTGCCCTTCGGCTCCTTCGTGGAGATCGGTGACGGCATCGAGGGCCTCGTGCACATCTCCGAGATGGCCAAGGGCCACGTCGAGAAGCCCGAGGATGTCGTGTCGGTCGGCCTGCAGGTGCACGTGAAGGTCATGGACGTGGATGTCGACCGCCGCCGCATCTCGCTTTCCATCCGCGCCGCGAACCAGGAGCTCGGTCTTCCGGACGCCATGGAGGGCCGTGAGGGCGCCGAGGACAGCGACGAAGAGGTCACCGAAGCGGTCGACGAGGCAGTCGCCGCCGTCGAGGTCGCCGAGGAAGAGGCCGTCGAGGCCGAGGTCGCCGCTGAGATCGCCGACGAAGCCGTCGTCGAGGCCGTCGAGGCCGAGGTCGCAGCCGAAGCAGCCGAAGAGGCCGCCGTCGAGAGCGCCGATGCGGATGTCGTCGAGGCCGCCATCGAAGCCGTCGTCGAGGCCGAGGTGGCCGAGGCCGTCGCCGAGGAGGCCGTGATCGAAGCCGTCGAGGCCGAGGTCGAGGCTGAAGAGGCCGCCGAAGAGGCGGTCGAGGCGGTCGTCGAGGCTGTCGAGGAGATCGAGGAAGCCGAGGTCGAAGCGGAAGCGGCTGAGGCTGAGGAGTCCGAGGAGAAGTCCGAGTAGCCTTGCCGCAACGCCGGCCCCCTGGGGCCGGACACTGATAGGAAACCCCGGGGCCGGGAGTCGTGCGCGAGCGCGGCTTCCGGCCCCGGGCATCGAAAGGGTGGGGTCCATGTACGTTCTGGCAGTTACCGGCGGGATCGGTTCCGGAAAGTCCACCGCCGCGCGGCTGTTCGGCGAGCGGGGAGCCGTGGTCATCGACCTCGACGACCTGGCGAAGGGCCTCACGGGGCCGAGCGGTCCGCTGGTAGACGCTGTGGCCGAGGCCTTCGGCGAGGACCTGCGGCTGCCGGACGGCGGCGGGATCGATCACGCGGAGCTCGCGAAGCGCGCATTCGCGTCCCCCGAGGACGCGCGCCGCCTCGACGCCATCGTGCACCCCGGCGTGATCGCCGCCACCGGCGGAGCGCTCGACATGCTCGCCGCGCAGGCCCGCCCCCCGGCGGTCGTCGTCATCGACATCCCGCTGCTGGTCGAGGCGCCGGGCTTCTTCGACATGGTCGACGCCGTGCTCGCGGTCTCCGCCGACGAGGACGCGCGCCTGGAGCGCCTGGCGGCGCGCGGGATGTCTGACGCCGATGCGCGCGCCCGTATGGTCGCGCAGGCCAGCGACGCCGAGCGACGCGAGATCGCCGACTGGGTGATCGACAACGACTGCACTCTCGAGGACTTCCGTCACGCACTGGACCGGTTCTGGGAGCGGGAGGTCGCACCGCGTGTCTCGTGAGCACCCGCTTGCGCTGCACCGGCTCGTGCCGGTCGTCATCGTCTTCGCGCTGGCGGTGGTCGCGCTGCTGGCTGTGCGCGGACCCGAGTGGTACCAGCGCATGTACCACCCGCTGGCCGAGGAGGCCGCGATCGCGGAGAACGCCCGCGCGCAGCGGCTCGACCCCTATCTCGTCGCGGCCGTGATCAACGTCGAGTCGGGGTTCAGGGCCGACGCGGTGTCGGACGCGGGCGCCGTGGGGCTCATGCAGCTCCTGCCGGCGACCGCGGCGGAGGTCGCGCACGACGCGGGCCTTGCCGAACGCGTGACCGCCGAGACGCTCGTCCGCCCGGGAACGAACCTTCGTGTGGGCACGCGGTACCTGCGAGGACTCATCGATCAGTACGGCGAGACCGGTGTCGCACTCGCGGCGTACAATGCCGGTTCGGTAGCCGTCGATCGCTGGCTCGCCACCGCGAAGCGCGACGGGCGCCCGTTCCGCGACGTGGTGGACTTTCCGGCGACGCGGCACTACATCGACGAGGTCCTCGCCCAGCGGGAGGTCTACGCCGAGCTGTATCCGGACGCGTTCAAGTAGCGAGGAGACGCTGGTGAGCGAGGAGAAGCGACTGACCCTGCCGCAGACGCAGCGGGCCGGCTCCAGCGGCCTGCCGCTGCGCGTCGACGCGCCCTACGAGCCGGCCGGCGACCAGCCGAAGGCCATCACGGACCTGGCCCGGGGCGTGCTGGACGGCGTGCGCAACCAGACGCTGCTCGGAGTCACCGGGTCGGGCAAGACCTTCACCATGGCGAAGGTCATCGAGGCGGTCCAGAAGCCGACACTCGTCATGGCGCCGAACAAGACGCTGGCGGCGCAGCTGGCGAGTGAGCTTCGCGATCTCATGCCGGACAACGCGGTCGTCTACTTCGTGAGCTACTACGACTACTACCAGCCGGAAGCGTACGTCCCATCCACGGACACGTTCATCGAGAAGGACTCCTCGATCAACGAGGAGGTCGAGAAGCTGCGCCACGCGGCC
>CAZHMA010000099.1:0-6883 GCA_964533555.1 uncultured Eubacteriales bacterium | reverse complement strand
CTTCGCCAATTCACCCTACGAGACGCGCACCAATACCGAGAAGGCGTTCAACCAGTCCTTCGTCAAGCAGCTCGGCGACATCGGCCTGATCATCGGCTCGATCATCGGCGCGGTGTTCTTCACCCTGCTGTTCCTCACCGGCAACACCATGATGCAGTCGGTGCGCGAGCGCATCCCGGAACTCGCAGTGCTCAAGACCCTGGGCTACACCGGGCCGATGCTGCTGACCGCCGATGCGCAGCGTGCCCCCCTCGCCCCGGGTGCCCGCCGCGTCGATACGGCGCAGGACCGCCTTGACCCTGGCCACCACTTCGCGCGGGCTGAACGGCTTCGAGATGTAGTCGTCGGCGCCGACCTCCAGCCCGATGAGGCGATCGATCTCGTCGGTCCGGGCGGTCACGAGGATGACGGGCAGCCCGTGGTCACGCTGGAAGCGCTTCGTGAGCTCGATGCCGTCGATGCCGGGCATCATGATGTCCAGCAGTGCCAGATCGGGCACGTGCCCCGCGACCGCCGCGACGGCGGACGGACCGTCGGACGCCGTGACCACGTCGAAGCCCTCCGCGACGAGGTACGCGGACAGGACCTCGACGATCTTCGGGTTGTCGTCCGCTATGAGCACCGTGCGGGCCATGCCGGGCACCTCCTCGATGGCTATCGTGTGCCCTCGTGCACGAGAGCGCAAACGAGGGCGGGCCCGCGAGTGCGGGCCCGCCCCGGGTGGGTCGCTTGGCCGCTACTGCGCGATGCAGGCGCCGCCGTTGCCGCCCATCATGCCACGGCCGGCGCCACGGCCGCCGCCCATCATGCCGCCACCCTGGCCGCGGCCCGAGCCGCTGCCGGTGCCGTCACAGTTGGCCGGAGCCGCGCTGTTCACGCGGGTCGGGATGCGGTCGTCCATGCGGTCGTACATCGCATCGGCCTGGGCCTGGGTGATCGTGCCGGCCTTGACCGCGGCGTCGAGCGCCGTCTTGCGGGCCGCGAGGGCAGCGGACACGACCTTGTCGGCCGAGACGCCCTTCTCGCTCGCGATGGTCGCGAACGACTTGCCGGCCGTGCGCTCCGCGTAGACCTCGGTCGTCGTCTTGCCGGTCAGCTTGGCGACGATGTCGGCGATGGTCCCGCCGGCCTGGCGCATGATGCCGCCGAGACCCGCACCGACCGTGCCCGTCGCGGTGGTCGATGTTGCCGCCGACGCGATGCCGACACTACCAAGAGCGAGCCCGGCGACGAGCGCCGCGGCCACGAGGATGGCTACCTTGCTTCTGTTCATCGAGATACCTCCACTTGTCTGTTGCCTGCGGCGCGGACTTCTCGCGCCGTCTGTGATGGAGTATCCCGCGGACGTTTGAAGGACCTGTGAACGTGCGGCGCGACTCGCGTGAACTCTCAGTGACCTCGGCACTGGTGGGCTTCGCCGAACGCCTCCTGCGCTCCCGCCAGATACGCGTCGACCGCCGCGCGCGGTGTCGGCGACTCCGCGTCGAAGTAGACGGGGATACCGGCCGCCGCGAAGGCCGCTCGCGGCCCTCCGCCCATGCCTCCGGCGATCACCGTCGCGACTCCCTCGCCGACGAGCCGCTCGACTATCGAGCCGCACGCGCCGTGCTCGTGCGGGCCGTTCTCGAGCACCGCGGTCGCCACGATCACGCCGTCGGCGACATCCAGCAGGGTGAAGGACTCGGAGCGGCCGAAGTGCATCGAGCGCACGGCTTCCGCACCGCCCGGGCCCTCGGTCGGAACGGCGATGCGGAGAGGCCGTCCGGAGCCGGCCGCCTCGTCGATGATGTCCACGAGCACGGCTTCCACCTGCGCGGCGACGTCGCCGATCCCGGCCTCGGGGAAGAACCCGCCGATCAGGGAGGGCCGCATGGTCGAGATGCTCACGGTCCCGTTCTCCACGTACACCATGATCGGGCACGGCAGCATGAGGCCGATCTTCACGTCCTTCTCGAGCACCTGGCTCGCGAAGCGGGCGTTGCACATCTCGACGATCGTCAGCGGCTCGCGATCGAAGCCCTTCGCGGCGAGCGTGGCGGCGACGTCGTGGACGAACTGGACCTTGAAGCCGTGGGCTTCGGTACCCGCGATGACGGCGGCGATGGCGTCGTCGTACGACTTCGCGGTCTGGACGGTGTAGTCGAGTTCCATGGTGGCCTCACTCACGTGTCGGCACGGATGCGGCAAAATACCCACAGGGGTATCATCGATTCGGCATCAGCGTACCCGCATGGGTATAGCGCGTCAAACCGGTGGACATATCGGCCGATCCGACACCCGGGTGGTGTCGGCGACGCGGCCGCCGGGAATATCCCCTGCAGCACGCACGTCGAGACCTGATGGAACGGGGCCCTGATGTCCGAGAACCCGAAGTGCATCGTCTACTGCCGCTCCTGGTGCGGCGACTGCCACCGCGCGCTGCAGTGGCTCGACGACCAGGGCTACGACTACACCGAGATCGACATCGACGAGGACCAGGTCGCGCGGGCGCGCTGCGTCGAGCTCGCGGGCAAGGTCGTCACGCCGACCTTCGAGATCGGCGACACCTGCGTCGTGAACTTCGACCCCCACAGCCTGCGCGAGGTCCTCGGCAAGTCGCCGCGGTAGTCGCGCGCCGCGACTTCCACGGACCCGTGTGACCGCTCAGGCGGTCCGGACCCTACGGCCTAGTCGCACGCTCCGTCGACGCCGTCCTCGGGGCAGATAGCCAGCGGCTGCTCGACCTGGTCCGCGGGGAAGTACTTGCGTCCGAAGTACAGCGCCACGTTCACCAGGCCGATCAGCACCGGGACCTCGATGAGAGGTCCGATGACCGCTGCGAACGCCGCTCCGCTCGAGATGCCGAAGACCGCGATGGCCACGGCGATGGCGAGCTCGAAGTTGTTGCTCGACGCCGTCAGCGAGATGGTCACGGTCTTGCGGTAGTTGACGCCCATGCGCTTGAGCACCCAGAACGTCGCGAAGAACATGATCCCGAAGTAGCACAGGAGCGGCACGGCGATCCGCGCCACGTCGAGCGGGATCCTCACGATCATCTGGCCCTTGAGCGAGAACATCACGAGGATCGTGAAGAGGAGCGCCACGAGCGTGACCGGCGAGATCTTCGGCACGACGACCCGGTGGTACCACTCGACGCTCTTCAGCCGCACCATGACGCTCCGGAACGTGAAGCCGGCGAGGAACGGGATCCCCAGGTAGATCGCGACGCTGACGGCGATCTGACCGATGGTGACGTTCACGACCGTGCTCCGCATCCCGATCAGGGGCGGCAGGACCGTCAGCAGGAACCACGCGTACACGCTGTAGAAGAGCACCTGCATGACCGCGTTGAACGCAACGAGCCCGGCGGCGTATTCCGTGTCTCCTTTCGCCAGGTCGTTCCAGACGATGACCATGGCGATGCACGGCGCGATGCCGATGAGGACGAGGCCCGCAAAGTGCTCCGGGTACCCGCGCATGAACGTGACCGCGAGTCCGAACATGACCGCCGGTGCGACGATCCAGTTGAGCAGGATGGCGAGCGCGAAGACCTTCCAGTCGCGAAAGACGTCGGGCAGCTCCTCGTAGCGGACCTTCGCCAGCGGCGGGAACATCATGACGATCAGCCCGATGGCGATCGGGATGTTGGTCGTGCCGGAGCTCAGCGTGTTGATGAAGCCCGAGACCGACGGGAACGCCCAGCCCACGCCGACGCCCACCGCCATGGCCAGGAAGATCCACAGCGTGAGGTAGCGGTCCAGGAACGACAGCTTGCGGACGACGGACTGTTCGCTCACGACTGACTCCCGTCAGGAGGCGGACCGCAGTGCGGCCGCGAGGGTGGCCGGAAGACCGGCCCGGGCCATGGCGCGTGCGACCGACTCGACGTCGTACTCCGCACGGTGGACGGTCACGCCCACGCACGTGTCGGTGTCTCCGGCGGTCGTGACGTTCGCGTCGCCGAAGGTCGCCTCATGCACCTCGTCGTACGGGCCGATCGTCAGCTCGATCCAGCATGCGCGCGGATCGCCGTCCTTGGGCTTGCCCACCGAGCCCGCGGACACGTAGTGCACGGTCCCGTGGGCTCCCGCGAGCGCGCGATGGTAGGGGACGTGCACGTGCCCCACGCACACGACGTCGGCTGCCGCGGCCTCGGCCAGCCGCGCGAGCTGCTCGTCGGACCGGTCCGGGAGCAGGTACTCGTTGTTCTTGCGCGGACTGCCGTGCGCCAGCAGGACACGCACGCCCCGGTACTCGAAGCGCATCGCGGGCGGCAGGCCCGCCAGCCACGCCGCGTGCTCGTCGTCGACGGTGCGTGAGGTGAACGCATACGAGGCGGCCCCGTCGCGCTTGGCGGCCTCGGTCGCGTAGTAACATCCGCAATCGCCTCGGCGGTTGCCCACGCCCTCATCGTAGTTGCCCTGGACCGTCGGGATCCCGAGCGCCAGCATGCGGTCGATCGTCCCGGCCGGATCGGGCCCGTAGCCGACGATGTCGCCCAGGCAGTAGACCTCACGCACGCGGGCCGCCTGGATGCCGGCGAGCACGGCGTCGAGCGCCGGCAGATTGCCGTGGACGTCCGAGAAGAGCGCGATCCGCCGCACGGTCAGCCCCCTGGCCCCGCCTTGCTAGTTCGATGAGCATCGAACCATAATGGCTGCGGCGACCGCAAGGGCGCAGGAGGCCGAAGGTCACTGACGAGGGCAGGACATGAGCGAGATCGCCCGGGACGCGCGCATCGACGAGGCCTTCAAGGCGCTCGCATCGTCCCAACGGCGCGCCCTCCTGAAGATCGTCGCGTCTCGGACCGCGGGGGCCGCCTGCTGTTCGGGTGACGACGAGGTATGCGCGTGCGAGCTGGCCGACGCGCTGGTCCTGGCGCCCTCCACGATCTCCCACCACATGGGCGTGCTCGTCCGCGCCGGGCTGGTCTCGGCCCGCAAGAAGGGCCTGTGGGTCTACTACAAGATCGACCGGGAGGCGCTCGTCGGCGTGGCGCGCGAACTTGAGTCGCTCTAGGCGTTCGGCGCTGCGTCGGGCGCGACCGCCATCTCGTAGATGCGCCAGCGCTTGTACTCGTGCCCGCCCATCGCCGCCGACGGCCGGATGACCATCACGTTGTCCTCGAGCAGCATCGACGGTTCCGCTTCGCGGTAGCCGTGCGGCCCGGCGTAGCGGCAGAGCTCATCGAACAGCACCGCGTCGACTCCGATGCGCCTCCAGGCCGGCCTGATGCCGAAGAACATCACCCGCACACGCGGGATGTGGCGCCGCATGCGCAGGACGCGGGCCAGGCGCACCAGATCCGAGTCGCCGTACCATCTCCACCGCGGTCGAAGGGCCCAGTTCGGGTCCGGAATGCCGCCGAACACTGCCACCGGCTCTCCGTCCACGTAGGCGAAGCGCACGAGCCCGGCGTCCACGATCGGACGCAGTGAGTCGGCCAGCGCGTCGGCCTCACCGCCAGTGAGGGGCAGGAACCCCCAGTTGGCCGACCACGCCTCGTTGTAGAGGCGAACGATGAGCCGCACCTCTTCCGTGAAGTGCTTCAGGTCCGCGACACGCGTCTCGATGTGCTCGCGCCTTCGTATGGCCGTCGCCAGCCTCGCGACGCGCTCGCGCGGCACGTCATCGAACCGGATCGTGTACGCGATGTAGTCCTTGACCTTCGCAAGGCCGTAGCGCTCCAGTAGTCCGCCGTAGTAGGGCGGATTGTGGGTGAGCTCCACGGTCGGGGGATGTTCGAAGCCCTCGACGAGTACGCCCTGCCGTTCATGCGTGGCGTTGCCGTACTCACCCGGTCCCCGCATGGCGGTCATGCCGTGCCCCGCGATCCAGGCCTTCGCCGCATCGAGCAGAGCGGACGCCGCCTCGAAGTCCTCCTCGGCCTCGAAGAAGCCGAAGGACCCGAGCCGGAGGCCGTGGTGCGCGTTGAACCGGCGGTTGATCGAAGCCGACACGCGCCCGACCGCGCGTCCGTCGCGGCGGGCGAGGAAGTGCGTGACCTCGGCATCGGCGTGGTACGGGTGTTCGGCGGTGAGGAGGCCCTTCGCGCCGATCAGGTGGTTGCCGAGAAGGTCCGCCATCAGTGGCGGCGTCCAGTTCGGGTCGCCGCGATAGAGGCGCCACGGGAGGCGGGCGAACTCGCGGATCCGCGGGTCGCCGAGGCCGAACTCCTCGATGGTCAGGGTACCGGGCACACGCGCCGCCCATCACCGGTGGAGGCGCCGCACACGCACGTGCTTTCGAGCGAAGCGTAGCACCGGCGTTCCGACGGGGTAACCACTCCCGGTAGGGCGCTGCGCCCCGCGTCTGGAGGGGGTGGCACCATGTTTCGCGACCGGACGGACGCCGGTGTACAGGTGGCCGCCGAGCTGAAGGCGATGGGCTACGGTCCGGATGCGATCGTGCTCGGAATCCCACGGGGCGGTGTCGAGGTTGCCGCCGTGGTCGCGCGCGAGCTCGGAGCGCCGCTCGACGTCGTCGTGGTGCGCAAGATCGGCGCGGCGCGCAACCCCGAGTTCGCGGTGGGTGCGGTGGACCCGGCCGGGCACGTGATCGCCAACCCCGAGGCACCCGCCGACCCCGTCTACCTGCGGGCACAGGGCGAGGTGGAGCACCGCGAGGCGCTTCGGCGGATCGCGGAGTACCGCGGCGGGCGGCCGGAGCCCGCGCTGAAGGGACGCGACGCGATCGTCGTCGACGACGGGATAGCCACAGGACTGACTGCGCTGGCCGCGATCAGATGGCTGCTCGGCAAGGGCGCGAAGCGCGTGGTCCTGGCCGTGCCTGTCATCGCGCCGTCCGCGGTCGGGATACTCACACCGGAGGTCGACGAGATGGTCGCTCTCGAGGTCCCGCACGGGTTCTTCGCGGTGGGCGCGCACTACGAACGTTTCGGGCA
>CAZHMA010000098.1:0-6926 GCA_964533555.1 uncultured Eubacteriales bacterium | reverse complement strand
ACCTGACGGACGTCATCGCGTTCCACAAGGCCAAGGGCGGCACGGTCACCATCGTCTTGAAGCACGTGCCCGATCCGCTCGAGTTCGGCGTGGTCATCACCGCCGAGGACGGCCGCATCGAGCGATTCCTGGAGAAGCCGACGTGGGGACAGGTCTTCTCCGACACCATCAACACCGGCATCTACGTGATGGATCCGTGCGTGTTCGACCTCATCCCGGCCGAAGGCCAGTTCGACTTCTCCGCCGACCTCTTCCCGCTGCTCATGGAGCAGGGACATGAGCTGTACGGCTACATCACCGACCGCTACTGGGCCGACATCGGAAGTCTCGAAGGCTACATGCAGGCCCATATGGACATCCTCGACGGCAAGGTCGGCGCCTACATCCCCGGGGTGAAGGCCCGCAACTCGGTCTGGGTGGGCGAAGGCGCGGACATCGATCCCGACGCGCGCATCGGAGACCACGTGGTCATCGGCGCGAACGTGAAGATCCGGGCCGGCGCCGAGATCGGCGACTACTCGGTGATCGGCGACTCGTGCCTCATCGGCGTGGAAGCCAAGGTCGACCATTCGGTCATCTGGTCCGACTCCTTCCTGGGCAGCGGTTCCGCCGTGCGCGGCTCGGTCGTGTGCCGACGCGCGGACATACGCGCCCGCGCCACGGTCGAGACCGGCTCCGTCGTGGGCGACGAGACCATGGTGGGCCACGGCGCGGTCGTGGGCGCGGACGTGGCCGTGTTCCCGTACAAGCGCATCGAGCCGGGCGCGGTCGTCACGTCGTCGCTCATTTGGGAGAGCCGCGGCGCCCGGGCCCTGTTCGGCGCCGACGGCGTCGCCGGACTCACCGGCGTCGACATCACGCCGGAGCTCGCGCTGCGCCTGGCGCAGGCCTACGCCACCACCCAGCGGGCGAGCGGCCACGTGGTCGTCAGCCGCGACCAGAGCCGGGCGGCCCGCATGGTGAAGCGCGCGATGGTGGCCGGCCTCAACTCAGCGGGGATCAACGTGCGCGACCTGCGCGTGGCGTCGTCCGCCGTCAACCGGTTCACCACACGTGACTCGCGGGCGGTGGGCGGGGTGCACATCAACGCATCGTCCCGCGACCCGCAGACGCTCGAGATCCACTTCTACGACAAGACCGGCCTGGACCTGGCCCCCGGCGAGGAGAAGAAGGTCGAGCGCCTGTACTTCAGGCAGGAGTTCCGCCGCTCGTTCTTCGACCAGATGGGCGAGATCATCTACCCGCCGCGTGCGCTGGAGTACTACACCGCGGGCCTGCTCGACGCGCTGGGCATCACCGACTCGCGCGAGCGCGTCCGCGTGCCGCAGCCGGCGGAGACGCGGATGAAGGTCGTGGCGGAGATGGCCTTCGGCATGGCGTCCGTGGTCCTGCCGCAGGTGGCGGCCGGGTGGGGGATCGACCTCATATCGCTGCGGCCCTTCCTCGACGCCGAGCGCACGCTTGCCCAGGCGTTCCAGGAGGCCCGGGCCGACGAGGAGGCCACACTCGCCGTGGCGACGTTCCAGGCCGACTTCGGTGTCCGCATCGACGCGGCGGCCGAGCGGGTGGTCATCATGTCGCCGGACGGCACCACCCTCGACGGTGACACGGCCCTGCACGCGCTCATCGACCTCTGGTGCTCGCACGACTCACCGGGAGGGGTCGCCGTGCCCATCACCGCGTCCCGCGTGGTCGAGCGGATCGCCGCCCTGCACGGGTGCGGGGTCCAGCGCTGCGGTGTGTCGAAGCGCGCCCTGTCGCTCGCGGCGATGCGGGACCACGTCGGCTTCGCCGGCGACCGCTCGGGCGGCTACATATTCCCGCAGTTCCTGGCGGCCTTCGACGGCGTCATGACCACGGGCGCCATCGCGCGCCTGCTGAGCGACACGGGCCGGCGGCTGGACGACGTGATCGCCGGGCTGCCCGAACACCACCTCGTGGAGGCGAGCGTCGCGTGCCCGTCGGGGATGAAGGGCGCCGTGATGCGCGAGATGGCCGCGGCGGTCGCGGGCCGGGAGGTCGAGATGACCGAAGGCATCCGTGTCGAGCGTGATGAGGGATGGGCCCTGGTGCTGCCGGACCCGGCGGAGCCGCTCGTGCACGTCTTTGCCGAAGGCGCCGAGTGCGACTCGTCCCATGCGCTCCTGGCCGAGTACACCGCGCTCGTCGAGGGGGTGGTGGCGGGAGGTCAGGCGTGACCGCAGCCGCCCGCCGCGTTGCCGTCCCGTTTACCCGGCACCCCGTCTGACCTGCTATGATACGCCCGTTCAGGCAGCTCATCCGTTAGGTGTCCATGGAACGAATGCATTACCGGCCCGTGCTGGCCGTGATCGTCGCCGTCCTCGGCTTCATGCTCGCCATGGCCTTCAACACGAATGCCGTGGGCCTTGGCGCGCGCCCGGTCCGCTCGTCGTCGCTGACCGGAGCGGTCCGTGACATGGAGCGGCAGCGGGCGTCGCTGCAGAAGCGGTTGGCGGAACTCAGGGCGTCGATGTCCGAGCTCGAGGGGAAGGCCGCCGAGGAGGCGGGCATGCGGGAGTCCTTCTCGCTGGAGCTCCAGCAGGCGCGCGCGGCCGCGGGGCTGACATCGGTGATGGGGCCCGGGGTCGAGGTGGTCCTCGCGGACGCCGCGCAGGTCCCTGCGGGCAGTGACCCCAACGACAGCGTCATCCATGACTACGACGTCTCCACGGTCGTGAACGCGCTCATGAACTCGGGTGCCGAGGCCGTGAGCATCAACGGCGAGCGGGTCGTCGCCACGACCGCGATCCGGTGCGCGGGCAACACGATCCTCGTGAACTCCACCAGGCTCGGCAACCCCTACACCATCCGCGCGATCGGGGACCCGGCGAAGCTCGAGGACGGCGTTCTGTCCGACGACGAGGCGTCCTCGATCTTCAGCACGTACACCACGCGCTACGGCCTGACGACCAGGCTGAGTCGCGCCGGCTCGCTGACGGTCCCCGGATTCGGCGGCAGCCTGCGCCCCGACTACGCCCGCTCGGCCAAGGACGGCGGTGCGCTGTGACCGTTCTCGCGCTCGCCCTGGCGCTCGGCGTGGCCGTCGGCCTGCTGACCAACATCGCCATCCCCGTCATGTACCTCACGTATCTGGGCGTGGCCGTGCTCGCAGGAATCGACGCATGCCTGGGCGGCGTGAAGGCGTCGCTCGAGGGCACCTTCGACGACCGGCAGTTCCTGTTCGGGTTCGTCTCGAACGTGCTCATGGCGGCGTTCATCGTGTTCGTCGGCGACCGGATCGGCGTGCGCGAGCTGTACCTGGCGGCCGTGGTGGCCTTCGGCGTCCGGATGTTCGGCAACCTCGCGACCGTGCGCCAGCTCGTGTTCAAGCGGCGCGGGTGGGAGTGAGCCTCATGAGGCCCGAACCCAAGGAGACGATGCACCAGCTGCGCGACGGGTCCCGCCGCGCGATGCACGTCATCCGTGACGAGTCGCTTCGGGCGGTGAAGGCCTCCGAGGAGGCGGCCCGCCGCACCTTCCTGCAGGCCCGCCTGCGTGCGTCGCTCGCCATCGGGCTCGTTCTGGTAGGGTTCCTGCTGGTAGCACAGTGGCGGGCCGTGCGAACGAGCGCGTCGTCGCTCGAAGGGCAGTCCGACCAGAACCTGGCCATCATCATCAGCGAGATGACCGCGGAGAACAGCCCGATGCGCGACGAGATCCTCCGGCTCGAGACGCAGTTGCTGCAGGCGAACCGGGACGAGCAGGGCCGCACGGACGTCTTGAACCAGGCGGCGCGCGAGATCGAGAGCCTCAAGGTCCTGGCCGGCTTCGAGGGTGCGCGCGGGCCGGGCGTCGTGGTCACGGTGCGCGACCCTGACGGCACGCTTCTGCCGCAGGACATGGTGAACGTCGTGCAGGAACTGCGGGCGGCAGGCGCCGAGGCGCTCGCCGTGAACGGGGTCCGGCTGGAAGCCACCACGGGCTTCGCGCTTCGCGGGGACCGGGTCGTGGCCGGTGGCAAGGAGCTGAGCGCGCCCTTCGAGTTCGTCGCGATAGGCGACGCGGGCAACCTTCAGCAGGCCATCGAGCTGCCGGGCGGGCTCGGCGCGACGCTGAGGGCGTTTCCCGGCGTGCGCGTGACGGTGGAGAAGAAGGAAGCGCTGGACGTGCCCCCGGGTGTGTCGGCGACGTACAAGTATGGGAAGCCGGCCCGCTGGTAGGGGACACGTCCTCGAGGATCCGGCACGAAGGCGAGAGCGAGATCATGACCGACGCGCAAGACATGAGCATCCCCACCGGCGACGACGCTTCGAGGAGCGCTTCGGCGGGCTTCGACGTCCCGGCCGCCGCCTCGGTGCCGCCCATCGAGATGACGTCCGGTGAGCCGGAGTCCCACCTCGGCGACACGGCACCGCTGCGGATGCCCGAGACGGTCGCGGAGTCTGTCACGCCCGCCGGCGACGGAGTCGCGGCCGCGGACGACGGCGGACCCACTGCGGTCGCCGCGCCGGAGCCGCCGCTGCGCTCGTCGTCGGTCTCCGTCGAGGACGCCGAGGCATGGGCCGCGAACGCGTCGCTTCGCCGCAGTGAGCGCTTGAAGCGCCCCGCACCGGTTCGAACGGGGCCGGCCGGATGGTTCATGGGACTTCCGGTCTGGGGCCGCTGGGCCACCGGCGTTCCGGTCGCGCTGATCGCGGCGGGACTGCTCGTGGTCGCGTTCGACGTGGCCGTGTCCTTCGGCAGGATCCACCCCGGGGTGTCCGTGTCCGGCGTGCCGGTCGGCATGATGACGCGCGCCGACGCCGAGAAGAAGCTCGCCGCCGAGCTGGGTCCGCGCCTTGCCGCGCCGGTCACCGCGCGGCTTGAGGACAAGACGTGGGAGATCGCCGGCGACCGGCTGGGCGTGAAGGTCGACTCCCGCCTGAGCGTGGAGCGCGCGATGGCGCTCGGCAACGAGGGCCCGTTCCTGAAGCTGGTGGGAGAGCGCGCCTCGGCCCTGTTCGGCGGGAAGGACATCGACGCGAAGGTCGACGCCGACCTGTCGAAGGTCTCCGCGCTGCTCGACGAGATCGACGGCGCGGTCGCCAAGCCCGCCAGCGACGCGAAGGTCGCGGTCGACGGGCTGGACGTGACACTGGTCCCCGCTGTCCTCGGACTCGCGCTCGACCGTCCCCAGGTCACCAGCGACCTGCTTGCGGCGTTCGCCGCGAAGGACCGCTCCGTCACGCTGCACGTGGATTTCGTCCCGGCCCACGTGAGCGACGCCGACGCGCAGACCGCGCTGAACGACGCGAAGACGATGATCTCCGCGCCCGTGCTCATCGAGTGGGAGAAGCAGTCCTGGACCATCAAGCCCGAGCAGATCGCGGGCTGGCTGAGCTTCCGCAACGTACCCTTCGGCTCCGAGACGTCGACGGTGACGGCGGGCGCTTCGCAGACTGCGACCGGCGCTCCGGTGCCGGACCGGATGGTGCTCCAGGCCTACGTGGAGACGAGCGAGTTGTCCTCCACGATCCTGCCGCTCGCGGGCGGGATCGGGCGCCCGCCGATCGACGCGAAGTTCGTGATCGTGGGAGGCAAGGTCACCGTCTCGGGCGGCCAGGTCGGCCTTGGTCCGGACATCAAGACCCTCGCGAACGACCTCGAGACGGCCCTGCGCTCGACGACCGAGCGCCGCGCGACGCTGCGCCTCGCCACGCTCGAACCGCCCCTGACCGCCGAGAAGGCGAAGTCGATGGGCATCGTCGAGCGGATCTCCACGTACACCACCACCTACGTCGCGAGCGCCAAGGACCGCGTGAACAACATCCACACGCTCGCCAACGCCCTGAACGACAAGCTCGTGCCGCCGGGCGGCACGTTCGACTTCAACGCGACGGTCGGTGAGCGCACGGCGGCGAAGGGCTACCGCGAGGCCCCCGCGATCGTGAACGGCAAGCTCGTCCCGCAGCTGGGTGGCGGCATCTGCCAGATCGGCACGACGTTCTTCAACACGGTGTTCTTCTCGGGCCTGCCGGTGGTGGAGCGGCGCAACCACTCGTTCTACATCAGCCACTACCCGAAGGGCCGCGACTGCACGGTGACGTGGGGCGGACCGAACCTGCGGTGGAAGAACGAGACGAGCTCGTGGATCCTCATCAAGGCGTCGTACACGAACTCGTCGGTGACCATCAGCCTCTACGGCACCGATCCCGGCTACAGCGTCTCCTACACCACGAGCGACTTCATGAACATCAGGCCCCATCCCGTGCTCGAGATCAAGGACCCGACGAAGCCGGTCGGCGTCCGGATCGTCGAGGACGCGGGAGTAGACGGCTCGACGGTCACGGTGGTCCGCACCGTCACGAAGGGCGGCCAGGTGGTGCGCACCGACACCTTCGTGTCATATTACAAACCCAAGGAAGAGACCGTCCGCGTGGGGACGAAGCCGAAGAGCACGGTACCGACCTCCACTCCCACGCCTTAGGGCGGTCACGCCGCGCGCGCGAGCGCGCGGCGAGCACGAGGGGAGAGGGGGCGAGGTGCCGGTGTTCCAGCCCGAGTACGAGGCAATGGAGCGCGGGGCGCTGGAGCAGCTGCAGCTTGCGCGCCTGCGCACGCAGCTGACGCGCGTCTACGAGAACGTGCCGCTCTACCGGCGCAAGTTCGACGAGGCGGGATTCCGCCCGGACCAGGTCGCGACTCTGGACGACGTCCGGCGCGTGCCCTTCACCGTCAAGGACGACATGCGCTCCGCGTACCCGTACGGCATGTTCGCCGTGCCGCTGCGGGAGATCGTCCGCGTGCACTCGTCGTCCGGGACCACCGGGCAGATCACGGTGGTCGGCTACACCAAGGGCGACATCGACCGATGGGCCGATCTGATGGCGTGCACGTACGCGTGCGCAGGAGCCACGGCCGACGACGTCGTGCAGGTGACCTACGGCTAAGGCCTGTTCACCGTCGGGCTGGGCGCGCACTACGGC
>CAZHMA010000097.1:0-6958 GCA_964533555.1 uncultured Eubacteriales bacterium | reverse complement strand
GAGCCGGTCACCCAGGGCGGCCGCTTCGCGCTGTCCGAGAACCTCGGGAAGTGGGTGGTCGTGTACTTCTACCCCCGGGCGAACACGCCGGGTTGAACGCATGAGGCCAACGACTTCCAGGAGCACAAAGCGGACCTGGAGTCGTTGAACGCCCTGGTCGTGGGCGTGAGTGCGGACAAGCCCGAGGTGCAGAAGCGCTTCATCGACAAGTTCGGCCTGACCTTCCCGATGATCGCCGACACCTCGAAGCGGGTGATCACCGCGTACGGCGCGCGCGAGGTACTGGGTGTGACCGCGAAGCGCACGACGTTCCTCGTGGGCCCCGACGGCCGCATCGCCCGCGTGTGGGACAGGGTGCACGTCGAAGGTCACGGCGACGAGGTCGTCGCGGCGATCAGGGAGCTGGCTGCGGCGTAGAGATCACTGGCTCAAGAGCGTTCGAGGGAGGCCCGGAGCCGACGCTTCCGGGCCTCCCTCGACCAGAGGGGCTACTTGACGACGACCTCGCCCGTCATGGACGGGTGTATCCCGCACGAGTACGGGAACGTGCCCGCGGTGTCGAACGTGTTGGAGAAGGTGGCGCCCTGCGCCAGGTCACCGCTCGTCCAGCCGGAGCCCTTGACGGTGTGGGTGGCCGCATCGGCGTTCGTCCACGTGACGGTCCCGCCGACGGGGACTTCCACGGTGGCCGGCTGGAACGAGAACTCCTTGATCTCGACGGCCACGGCCTTCGCGGCTCCCGGCGCAGCGGTGCCTCCGGTGGATCCGCCGGACGGCGCGGACGTCGCGCACCCGACCAGCACGAGTGCAAGCAGGGTCACACCGAGCGCGGCCACGATCGACTTCCTCATTCCCGACACCTCCATGGTCACGCTGCCCGCCGAACCGGGCAACGGTCGGTGGATACCCACGAACGCGGGTATCCTATCTGAGCGCGCAGACCCCGAGCGCACGCTGAACCCATGTCGGCGAGGAGCCCCACGATGTCGAACCCCAGGTTGACCGGCGCGGCCTCGCCCTACCTTCGCCAGCACGCCGACGACCCCGTCGGCTGGTACACCTGGGGCACCGAGGCCTTCGACGCCGCCCGGGCGCTCGACCGGCCGATCTTCCTGTCCGTCGGCTACTCGGCATGCCACTGGTGCCACGTCATGCAGCGCGAATCGTTCCGCGACGCCGGGACCGCCGCGCTGCTGAACGAGCGGTTCGTCCCGGTGAAGGTCGACCGCGAGCTGCGCCCCGACGTCGACGCGCTCTACATGGACTACGTCGTGGCCACCACCGGTGCCGGCGGTTGGCCGATGTCGGTCTTTCTGACCCCCCAGCTCATCCCCCTGCTTGGCGGGACGTACTTCCCGAAGGACTCCCGCGGGTCGATGCCCTCCTTCGGCGAGGTGCTCGAGGTGGTCGACGCCGCCTATCGAGGTGGAGGAGACGACGTGGCGGTGGCGGCCGAGGGGACGCTGCGCTTCCTGCGCGAGCAGGCCGCGCCGAAGCCCGCCGGGGCGCTCGACGCCGGCGTCCTCGACCACGCGGCCGAGTACCTGCTGCGCCTGACCGATGCCGCTCACGGCGGGCTCGGCGCGGCGCCGAAGTTCCCGCAGCTTGCCACCATCCTGTTCCTCTGCGCGTACCACACGCTGAACGCCGATTCCGAGGTCGAGTGGGTCGTCGAGCACACGCTCACCAACATCATCCGCGGCGGCATCTACGACCAGGCGGGTGGCGGCGTGCACCGCTACGCCGTCGACGCCGCGTGGCGCACGCCGCACTTCGAGAAGATGCTCTACGACCAGGGCCTTCTGCTTTCGGCCCTGGCGGCCGCGGCCCCGCTGGCGAGCGACGACGCCGTCCGCGCCGAGTACGCCCATGTCGCCCTGCGGACGGCCGCGTTCCTCGCGCGCGAGATGGCCGCGGACGGCGGCGGCTTCGTCGCGGCGCTGTCGGCCGAGACCGGCGGGATCGAGGGTGCCACCTATACGTGGTCCTGCGACCAGCTGCGCGCCGCGCTCACTGGGCCCGGCTACGAGATCGCGACCTCCGCGCTGGGCGCCGACGCCGACGAGGAACCGTTCACGCTCGCGCGACCGGCGGGACGCGTGGTGGACCCCGACGTCGTCGATGCGGTGCTGGCGGAGCTCCTGGCCGAGCGGGACCGGCGCCCTCAGCCGGAGCCAGACGGGAAGGTCGTCACGTCCTGGAACGCGCTGGCGGCGCGCGGGCTCATGGAGGCCGGCAAGGCCTTCGGGCAGGGCAGTATCTCGGCGCTGGGCCTCGAGGCCCTCGTCACCGTCCTGGAGAACGCCCTGCGGCCCGACGGGCTCGTCCACGTGCCCGGGGACCCGTCGGTGTCCGACGTCCGGCTCATCGAGGACGCGGCCCACATGGGCGCGGCCTGCCTGACCGCGTTCGAGCTCACCGGCGAGACGGTCTGGCTCGAGCGGGCGGTGCACCTGCAGGCGGATGTGACCGGCACCTTCGCCGACGAAGGCGTGCTGTACATGACGCCGGCGAACACCGAGCTGCCGGTCCGGCCGCGCGAGCAAAGCGACCAGCCGGTGCCGTCAGGGGCTGCGACCGCCGTCGAGAACGCCGTTCGCCTGGCCGAGGCCACGGGCGAGCAGGAGTACCGGGAGTTCGCGGAAGACGCGCTGAGGCAGTTCTGGGCGATATCGGACTTCGCGCCCGAACACGCGGGCAAGGCGCTCGAAGCGGCGGCGCGGCTGGCGCGCGGCTAGCGCCTGCGCCGTCCGGGACGACGCCCGCCGAAGGCCTTGCGCTTCTTGCGGATCGCCAGGCGCCCGGGCATCGGGATCGCGCGCTCCCTATAGGGGAAGCCCTCGAGGTTCTCGACGGGGATCTCGGCGTCGATGAGCATCTCGATCGCGTCCAGGTCCGGGAACTCCATGATGGAGACGAAGGTGAACGCCGTGCCGCTGGCGCCGGCGCGCGCGGTGCGGCCGATGCGGTGCACGTAGTCCTCCGGGCTGTTCGGCACGTCGTAGTTCACGACGTGGCTGATGTCGTCGACATCGATGCCCCGGCTCATCACGTCGGTGGCCACGAGCACGCGGATGCGCCCGTCACGGAACCGCTCCAGAGCCTTCGTGCGCTGCTCCTGCGTGCGGTCGGAGTGCATCGCGGTCGCGGGCACGTTCACGCGCTCGAGCGCGCGCACGACCGCGTCCGCGCGCTGCTTGGTGCGCGTGAACACGAGCGTCCGGTCGAAGTCACCGTGGGCCTCCATGAGCGCGACCATCAGGTCGACCTTCTGCGACTCGTCGACCGGGTAGAGCGCCTGGTGGATCGCCTCGATGGGCGTGGCGGGCGGCGCGATGTCGATCCGCTCGGGATCGACGAGGTTCTTGTTCACGATACGCAGGACCTCGGGCGCCATGGTCGCCGAGAAGAGGAGCGTCTGGCGCTTGGCGGGGAGCTGCGCGAGGATGCGGCGGACGTCGGGCCAGAAGCCCATGTCGAGCATGCGGTCGGCCTCGTCGAGCACGACGATCTGCACCGTAGAGAGGTCGGCTGCGTTGCGGTTGACGAGGTCGAGCAGACGCCCGGGTGTGGCGACGAGCATGTCCACGCCGTGCTTCAGGGCCTTGATCTGGGGGTCCAGCGGCACGCCGCCCAGCGCGGCGACGACCTTGTGCCCCGTGTGCGCG
This sequence comes from uncultured Eubacteriales bacterium, assembly GCA_964533555.1. Classification (GTDB taxonomy): domain Bacteria; phylum Actinomycetota; class Coriobacteriia; order Anaerosomatales; family PALSA-660; genus JANYAK01. The sequence goes on along the minus strand of CAZHMA010000097.1, from coordinate 3,290 downwards.
GCCACGGCGGTCGCGAACACCTCGATCTGCTGGGCGAGCTCGCGGGTCGGCGAGACGATGAGTACCCGAAGCACGCCCTCGGCGGGCACGCGCTGCAGCGCAGGGAGCACGAACGCCGCGGTCTTGCCCGTGCCGGTCTGCGCGCAGCCGACGACGTCGCGCCCGTCGAGCACGAACGGGATGGCCTGCGCCTGGATCGGCGTGGGCTCGGTGTAGCCGAGGTCGGCCACGGCGGCGGAGAGGTCGGCGCTCAGGCCGAGGGTGTCGAACGGCATAGGCTTGTCTGGTCCTTCAAGACGAGATCGGCGCGCCATGGCGGCGCGGCCGGGAACGGGCGGCGCAAGTATAGGCCAGCGCTCCGGGGGTGTCGATTCACGCCCGCGCCTCAGGCCCGCAGCGCTCCGGGCAGCGCCGCCGCCATGCGGTCCACGTCCTCTTCTGTCGTGTCCCACGAACATACCCAACGCGCGACCGTCGTCCCGTCGTCGCGGACGTCCCATTCGTAGAAGTCGCACACATCTTGCAGGGGCGTGATCGCGCGAGTCGGCAGCACCGGGAACAGCTCGTTCGCGTCGACGGCGTAGGCCATCTCCACGCCGGCCGCACGGGCGCCGTCCGCGAGGCGCTTCGCCATGGCGTTGGCGTGCGTCGCGAGCTCGAGCCACAGCGACGACCCGTACATCGCGGCGAACTGGGCGCCCACGAACCGCATCTTGCTCGCGAGCTGCGCCGACGACTTCCGCACGTACTCGAAACCTTCCGCGAGTCCCGGCGTCAGGAAGCACACCGCCTCGCCGAAGAGCATGCCGTTCTTCGTCCCGCCGAACGACAGCACGTCCACGCCGGCGTCGGTGGTGAACGCCGAGACGGGCACGCCGAGCGCGGCCGCGGCGTTCGCGACCCGCGCGCCGTCCATGTGCAGGTACATGCCGTGCGCGTGGCAGAACTCCGCCAGCGCGCGGACCTCGGCGACCGTGTAGACGACGCCGGTCTCGGCCACCTGGCTGATCGAGACCACCCGGGGCTGGACGTGATGCTCGACTCCGGTGAGCAGCCGCACCGTCGGCTCGACCATCTCGACCGTGAGCTTGCCGTCCGGCGTGGCCATGCCGAGCAGCTTGCCGCCGGTGAACCGCTCGGGAGCCCCGCATTCGTCCGAGTTGATGTGGGCGCCGACCGGGCACAGGACCGCCTCGCCCGCATGCATGAGCGCCGAGAGCGACGTCACGTTCGCACCGGTCCCGTTGAAGGTGAAGTAGACCGCCGCGTTCTCACCGACGTGCGCGCGCACCGCCCGGAGCCCGCGTTCGGTCCACGGGTCGGCCCCGTACGCGTGCACGTGGCCCTCGTTCGCCTCGGCCACCGCGACGAGCATCGCCGGATGAGCGCCGGAGTTGTTGTCGCTAGCGAAAGTCCGCCCGGACATCATGCTGTCTGCCTCCCCCGTGCGAGCGCGTCGCGGATCTCGGGATGCCGCTCGCTGACCTCGGCTGCGCTGGGTACTTCGTGGGGCGTGTTCACGGGCCTCCTCCGGGCTTCGGCGACGCTGCGTGCTCGCGCTATGGAGGATACCCCTTCACCCGCACCCGCCGTGCGCGGGATTGAGGTCACCGGTCCGGCGTCCCGCGCGTCAGGGGCTCCCGACTGGGGTACGCTCGGGACATGAAACCGCCCGGCCTGCAGGCGCTCGGCGCCCTTCTGCTGCTCGATGTGGCGCGCTACGGCTACGTCGCGCTGGCCGCCGGCGTGCTTCTGGAGAACGCCGGCGTGCCGGTCCCGGGGGAGACGATGCTGCTCACCGCGGCCGCGCTCGCGGCACGCGGGAGACTCTCGATCGTGCTCGTGGGGATCGTGGCCGCCGCGGCGGCGGTAACGGGCGACAACATAGGGTTCGCGATCGGGAGAGCGGGCGGGCGCCCGTTCCTCGTGCGGTTCGGCCGTTGGGTGCTCGTGACGCCGGAGCGGCTGGACGCGATGGACGCGTTCTTCAGGAAGCGCGGCCCCTTGGCCGTGTTCCTGGCCCGCTTCGTTCCCGCGCTGCGCGTGGTCGCGGCGCTCGTCGCCGGCGCGTCGGCCATCCCGTGGCGCACGTTCCTGGTGTTCAACGCGCTCGGGGCCGTCACGTGGGCGACGGTCGTGTGTGTGATCGGCTATGCGGGCTCGGGCCTTGTGACCGCGGCGCTGCCCTGGCTTCGGACCGCTCACCTAGGCGCGTGGGCACTGCTGGTCGGAGCTGCGATCGTCATCGCAGGCCATGCCGTGTTCGAGGTCGTGCATGAACGGCGGATGCGCACGGCGACGAAGGAGCGCCGGCGGCCGCACAGGCGCAGGTGACTCAGGTCTTCGAGGCCGATGGGACCAGGACGGTGACGACCTCGTCGAGCACCTCGGTGACGCCCTGCTCGACCGCGACGTGCTGCACGTCAGTCCCGCGGCGGTAGCGCACCACCGCGGCGGCCGTGGCCATCAGCAGCGGCCCGTGGCGCCGCAGCACCGCGACCTCGCTGCCCGCTTCACCCTCGGCGCCCGCCTCGCGACGGCGGACGACGACCTCGTCGAGGCCGGTCTCCTCGAGCGCGACGCCTTTCGGCGTGACCACCCGCAGCCGGATCGTGCCCACGTCCGTCACACCCCCTGGACCACGAGCTCCTGCTCGGCCGCGTCCTCGGCCGACTCGGCCGCCTCGGAGAGCATCGTGCCCTGTTTCTCGGCCGCCCGCTCCAGCGCCTCGTCGATCGTCCCGACCATGTAGAACGCCTGCTCGGGGACGTCGTCGTGGAGGCCGTCGCAGATCTCCTTGAAGCCGCGGATCGTCTCGGCGATGGGCACGTAGCGGCCCTCGATGCCGGTGTACTGCGTGGCCACGAAGAACGGCTGCGACAGGAACTTCTGCAGGCGCCTGGCCCGCACGACGACGGTCTTGTCCTCCTCCGACAGCTCCTCGACTCCCAGGATCGCGATCAGGTCCTGAAGTGCGCCGTAGCGCTGGAGGTAGGCCTTGGTGCGCGCCGCGGTCTCGACGTGCTCCTCGCCGACCGCCCACGGTTCGAGGATCTGCGACGAGGACTGCAGCGGGTCGACGGCCGGGTACAACCCCTGTTCCGCGACGCGGCGCGAGAGGACGACGGTCGCGTCGAGGTGCGAGAAGATGGACGCCGGCCCCGGGTCGGCGAGGTCGTCGGCCGGCACGTACACCGCCTGCACCGACGTGATCGCGCCGTCGTCGGTCGAGGCGATCCGCTCCTCGAGGGTGCCCACCTCGGTGAACAGCGTGGGCTGGTAGCCGACCT
>CAZHMA010000096.1:0-6995 GCA_964533555.1 uncultured Eubacteriales bacterium | reverse complement strand
CCCGGGCCGACCGGCATCGGCTGCGTGTGCGGGACGGACGACGCCGCCGCGCTTGCCCGCGCCCGCGCCGTCGCTGCGCGCACTGCCGAACTGCTGACCGGGACCGGGGAGGACCGGCGCGCGCTGGCCGTGCCCGTGGACCGCGCCGGAGCCACCGTCACAGCCTGACCGGGGCCGCACGCGCCGGCCCGAACGTGAGTGAAGGGGACCGCCTCATGAGCGACATGCCCGCTCCGCCGACACTGCCGACTCCCGTCCCGCGCCGCTCACGCACCGGCATGTGGATCACCATCGCGGTCACGGTCACGATCGTGCTGATCGCCGCCTCGTGCGGCCTGTCGACGTGGGCGCTGACCTCCGGCGGGTCCATCCCGAGTGGCGACGCGGTGGCCGTCATCTACCTCGACGGCGAGATCGCGGGCGTCGACGGGGGCGGCCTCACGGGCGGGGGCGCGGTGACCCCGGAGCGCGTGATCTCCGAACTCAAGCGTGCCGAGAAGGACGAGGACGTCCGCGCGATCATCCTGCGCATCGACTCGCCGGGCGGAACGGCGTCGGCTTCCTCCGAGATCGCGATGGAGGTCCAGCGCGTCAAGAAGCCGATCATCGCCAGCATCGGCGACGTCGGCGCTTCCGGCGCCTACATGGTGGCTTCCCAGTGCGACGAGATCATCTCCACCGGCTCGTCCGACGTCGGCTCGATCGGCGTGATCATGCAGGTAGGGGACTACTCGGCGCTCCTGGACAAGCTCGGCGTGAAGTTCATCTCCATCCACGAGGGTGAGTTCAAGGACGCCGGAGCTCCGTGGCGCAGCCTGACCGCCACCGAGACGGCAATGCTCGAATCGGATATCAAGCTCGTGTACGACGACTTCATCGCCGTGGTGGCGAAGGGCCGCAAGATGCCCGAGGCCGATGTCCGCAAGCTCGCGACCGGGTGGGCGTGGCCGGGGATCCGCGCGAAGGAGCTCGGGCTGGTGGACGCGATCGGCAACTACTCCGATGCGGTCGCGCGTGCCGGCAAGCTCGGCAAGATCGACGGCGAGCCGCGGATCGTGACCTACCGCAGCGAGTCCATCGGGACGCTGCTGCAAGACCTCACGTCCGCGGTGGAGCGCCTCGGCGCGCTCGGCGCGGTCGCGCCGGACGTGCGGCAGACGCGGCCGACGCTCAGGTAGCACTCGGCGAGGCAGAGACAGCCCGGAAGAGGGGTCCTGACGAAGATGACCGACACAGAGCCCGTCGTCATAGCCCAGATATCGGACCTGCACTGCGGGTCCGTCTACTACCGCGAAGACCTGGCGCGCAGGGTCGTCGACGAGGTCAACGAGCTCGCGCCCGACGTGGTGATCGTGACCGGTGACCTCACCGACATGGGCTTCCGGGCCGAGTTCGAGACGGCGCGGGCGGTGCTCGACGGGATCCAGTGCGAGCGGATGCTGGTCGTGCCCGGCAACCACGACGCCCGCAACGTGGGCGAAGTGCACTTCGAAGAGCTGTTCGGCCCGCGCGACAGCGAGCTCGCCCTGGACGGGGTGCGCATCGTCGGGATCGACTCGTCCGAGCCGGACCTCGACAACGGCAGGGTGGGCCGCGAGCGCTACCGCCATCTGGAGAACAGCTTCGCCGATCCCGCGGAGTTCAAGATCTTCGCCCTGCACCACCACCTCATGCCGATCCCCGGCACGGGCCGCGAGCGCAACATCGTCTACGACGCGGGGGACTTGCTGCAGGTGCTGGCCAGTGAGGGATGCGACCTGGTCCTGTCCGGCCACAAGCACGTGCCGAACGTGTGGCGGCTCGAGGACATGTTCATCGTGAACGCCGGCACGGCGTGCTGCATGCGCCTGCGCGGGCGCGTCCAGCCTTGCTACAACGTGATCGAGGTCTTCCCGAACCGGGTCAAGATCTCGCAGTGCTTCCCGTTCGGCATGCAGGAGGTCGTGGCCGACTTCCGCAAGGCGCACCAGCACCTGTGCCGCTGGCGCCCGGCCACCGAGTTCGACGGCGAGGGCATCGCGTGAGCCGTGTCGTCGTCCTCATAGACGGCGAGCACTATCCGCCGGTCGTGCGCGGCGCTCTGGTCGAGCTCGCGCGGGAGCATGACGTCCTCGCTGCCGTCTTCGCGGGCGGCACGGAGAAGGTCGACGCCGGCGACGTCTATGGCGTCCCCGTCGTACGCGGCGTCTCCGCGGAGGCCGCGCTCGCCGATGCCATCGCGCTCCACGCGCCGCAGGCGGTGATCGACCTGTCGGACGAGCCTGTGCTCTCCGCCGCCGACCGGTTCCGGCTGGCGTCCGTGGCCCTCGGGCTCGGCATCGAGTATCTGGGCGCGGATTTCGCCTTCAGACCGCCCACGTCGGCCATCGGTATCCGCACGCCCACGCTGGCCGTTGTTGGGACGGGCAAGCGGGTCGGCAAGACAGCGGTCTCCGCGCACGTCGCGCGCATCCTGACCGCCGACGGACTCGGTGTCGCCGTGCTGGCCATGGGGCGCGGCGGACCGGAGACGCCTGAGCTCATCCGCGGCGACCAGGTCGCGCTCACCACCGCGGACCTGCTCGCGCTCGCGCGCGCGGGCGCCCACGCCGCTTCCGACAACTACGAGGACGCGGTCATGGCGCGCGTGGCCACCGTGGGCTGCCGCCGCTGCGGGGGCGGGCTCGCGGGTGCCGTCTACTCCAGCAACGTCCCCGAGGGTGCTCTGCTGGCCGATTCGCTGGGGAAGGACCTCGTCATCCTCGAAGGCTCCGGCTCGGCCGTGCCACCGGTGCGCGCCGACGCGAGCATCCTCGTGATCGGCGCCGGGCAGGGGCTGGAGTACGTGAGCGGCTACTTCGGGCCGCTGCGGATCGGGTCGGCGGATGCGGTCGTGCTCGCGGGCGCCGAGTCCCCGTTCGTGTCCGAAGACCACGTCGCGGCGATGCTGAGTGCAATCGCTTCGCTGAGGCCGGACCTGCCGGTCGCGCGGGTGACCTTCCGTCCGCGGCCGATCGAGTCCGTGCAAGGCGCTCGGGTCTTCTTCGCCACCACGGCGCCGGCGGCCATGGTGCGCACGCTCGTCGGACACCTGGAGCGGGAGCACGGCTGCACGGTGGTGGCTTCGAGCACCCACCTCTCCGATCGCGCGCGGCTCCGGGAGGACCTGGCCGGTGCCGCCGGGAGCTTCGACGTGCTGCTGACCGAGCTGAAGGCCGCCGCGGTGGATGTCGTGGCCGAGGCCGGCGACGTGGCCGGCGTGCCCACGGTGCTCGCCGACAACGTGCCGGTCTCCGTGGGCGGCGAGGACCTCGACGCGGTCGTGCGCGCCATGGCGGCCAGGGCCCTGCACCGAAACGGCGAGAGGGGGAGCGGCAATGGCAGCTGAGGAGCGCAAGCCGATCGTCATCAGCGACCGTCGGTTCGGGCTGCCGTACAGCAAGGGCCTGATGGCGCAGTCGTTCATGGCCACGGGGCTCTCGCCGGCGAAGTCCTACGAGGCCGCGAAGACGATGGAGACCGAGATGCGTGAGCGCGGCGAGCTCACGGTGACGGTGGAGCGCCTGCGCGACCTGGCGGCGGGGACCCTGTCGAAGCTCGCGGGGACGCCGTACGCCAGCCGCTATCGCCGCCTCGACGAGATCGGTCGCCTCGACCGGCCGCTCATCGTGCTCATCGGCGGTACCACCGGCGTGGGCAAGTCGACGGTAGCGGCCGAGATCGCCCACCGGCTCGGCATCACCCGCATCGCGAGTACCGATAGCATCCGGGAGGTCATGCGTGGTATCTTCTCTCGGGAGCTCATGCCGGCGATCTACGAATCGTCGTTCAACGCCTGGCGAAGCCTCCGAATCCCCGTCCCTCAAGGCGCCGATCCTGTGATCGTGGGCTTCCGCGAGCAGACCGCCGTGGTGACGACGGGGGTGAAGGCCCTGGTCGACCGTTCCGTGGTCGAGCGTGTGAGCCTCGTCGTCGAGGGTGTCCACATCGTTCCCGGCTACATCGAACCGTCCCAGTTCAAAGACGCGGTAGTCGTCCAGCTGGTCATCGCAGTGGACGACGAGGAGGCTCACAGGAGCCACTTCTACATCCGCGAGGTGCAGACGGACGGCAACAGGCCGTTCGAGAAGTACCGGGAGGACTTCGGCGACATACGCGCGCTGGGCCACTACATCGAGGGCCTCGCGGCGGAGCACCACACGCCGATCATCCACAGCCACCAGCTCGACGAGACCGTGGCCGAGACCCTGGAGTACATCCTGAGCACCGTCATGGAGGAAGAGGGAGCGGCCACAGCGCACGCGGCCGCCAAGACACGAGGGAAGCGAGATACGAAGTGAAGTTCTTCCTGGACACCGCGGACCTGGCTGAGATCGAAGAGGCCGCGAGTTGGGGCGTGCTGGCCGGCGTCACGACGAACCCGACGCTCTACTCCCGCATCGGCGGGAAGCTCTCAGGCTTCCACGACCACCTGAAGCGCATCTGCGAGATCTGTGACGGCCCGGTCAGCGGTGAGACGGTCGGCCTCACGCGTGACGAGATCGTGCGCGAGGGCGAGGAGCTGGCGGCGCTGGCCCCGAACCTCATCGTGAAGGTCCCGGTCATGCCTGAGGGCCTGGCCGCCACGAAGTGCCTGTACGACAAGGGCATCAAGGTCAACATGACGCTGTGCTTCACGGTCCCGCAGGCCATCATGGCCGCCCGCGCCGGCGCCTACTACGTGAGCCCCTTCGTGGGCAGGTTCGACGATATCTCCGAGGACGGCATCGAGCAGCTGGCCAACATGGTGGCCGCCCTCAACAACTACGACTTCGGCCATTCCGTGGAGGTCATCGCGGCGTCTGTCCGCAGTGCCAACCACGTGACGCAAGCGGCGCTGATCGGCGCCGACATCGCGACGGTGCCCTTCGCAGTGCTGAAGAACATCGTCAAGCACCCCCTGACGGACCGCGGGCTGGAATCCTTCCTCGCGGACTGGGAGAAAGTGAAGAACTCATGAGTGCACGACCCCGCAAGAGAGGTCGCCGCGGCGGCGCCGGGCAGCAGGAAGTCGCCCCGTCGGTCACCCGTGCCGACCTCGAAGGCAAGACCGTAGCCGAGCTCAAGGCCATGGCCGAGGAGCTCACCATCGACACCAAGGCGCTCAAGAAGAAGGACGACTTCATCGCGGCCGTCCTCGACGCCAAGGTGAAGAAGGAGGGGTTCGTCGACATCGTCGGCATCCTCGACATCCTGCCGGAGGGCTACGGCTTCATCCGCACGAGCGGCTATCTCCCGGGTGACCGGGACGTCTACTGCTCGATGACGCAGGTGCGCCGCTACCAGCTGCGCCGCGGCGATATGGTACGCGGCCAGGTGCGCCCGCCCAAGGAGACCGAGAAGTACGCGGCGCTGCTGAACGTCCACTCCATCAACGGCAAGCCGCCCGAGGAGATCATCGGCCGCAAGGACTTCAAGGACCTCACGCCGATCTACCCGGACGAGAAGTTCAAGATGGAGTGGAAGCCCGACGCCATCACGACGCGCATCATCGACCTGGTGGCGCCGATCGGCAAGGGCCAGCGCGGCCTCATCGTCTCCCCGCCGAAGGCCGGCAAGACGACCATCCTGAAGGACATCGCGGCCGCGATCCACGCGAACAACCCCGAGGTCTACCTCATGTGCCTGCTCGTGGACGAGCGCCCCGAGGAAGTCACGGACATGGAGCGCTCCATCCACGGCGAGGTGCTGTCCTCGACGTTCGACATGCCGTCCGACAACCACATCGCCGTGGCCGAGCTGTGCATCGAGCGCGCGAAGCGCCTCGTGGAGAGCGGCTACGACGTCGTGATCCTGCTCGACTCCATCACCCGCCTGGGCCGCGCCTACAACCTGGCGTCGCCGGCGTCAGGGCGCATCCTCTCCGGCGGTGTGGACTCGACGGCGCTCTATCCCCCGAAGAAGTTCTTCGGCGCGGCGCGCAACATCGAGTTCGGCGGGTCGCTCACCATCATGGCGACCGCGCTCGTGGATACCGGCTCCAAGATGGACGAGGTCATCTTCGAAGAGTTCAAGGGCACCGGCAACATGGAGCTGCGCCTGGACCGCCGCCTGGCCGACAAGCGCATCTTCCCGGCCATCGACGTCATCCAGTCCGGCACCCGCAAGGAAGAGCTGCTGCTCGACCCGGTGGAGGCGCCCTACATCTGGAAGCTGCGCCGCGTGCTGCACTCGCTCGAGGCCGCGCCCGCCATCGAGCTGCTCATCGACAGGCTGCGCAAGACCGGCAGCAACCGCGAGTTCCTCGCCGCGATCTCGAAGGCGAAGGGCGGCAACGGGGAGTAGCGGCCCCGGCATCGCGACACCACGAAGAAGGGGCCCCGGGAATCGTTCCCGGGGCCCCTTGCGTGTCCGTTGTGGATGCGGTCCCTAGCGCTGGCCGCCCGCGCGACCGCCACCACCGCGGCGCTTCTTGCGCTGTCCGGAGCCGGCCATGGGCCGCTGTGCGCCCTGCTTGACGGCGACGGCCGGGCGCTCGGGGTCGGGCACCAGGCGCTCGGTGTAGCGGAAGCCCTCGAGGTCCTCGCACGCGATGACCGCGCCGATGGTCTTCTCGATGTCCCGGAGCTGGTCGTGCTCCTCCGGCGACATGAGCGTCATCGCGATGCCGCTCTTGCCCGCGCGCGCGGTCCGTCCGATGCGGTGGACGTAGTCCTCCGGCACGTTCGGCAGGTCGTAGTTGATGACGTGGCTGATGCCGTCGACATCGATACCGCGAGCGACGATGTCCGTGGCGACCAGCACGCGGCAGTGGCCGCGCTTGAATTCGTCGAGCGCCTTCACGCGCTGCGACTGGCTGCGGTTGCCGTGGATGGCGGCGCTGCGCACGCCGGCGCGGTCGAGCGTGTGCGCGACGCGGTCGGCGCGGTGCTTCGTGCGGGTGAAGACGAGCACGCGCTCGAGACGGTGCTGCTTGATGATGCTCGTGAGCAGGTCGTTCTTCTGGACAAAGGCGCGCATACACCGAACTGTTCTCC
>CAZHMA010000095.1:0-7060 GCA_964533555.1 uncultured Eubacteriales bacterium | reverse complement strand
ACATCCACATCCACGGGCTGTCGCAGCTCGGCATCGAGATCACGACCGAACACGGATTCATCGACGCTACCGGCCGCGCCACGGGCGCCACGGTGGCCCTGGAGTTCCCGAGCGTCGGCGCCACCGAGAACCTGCTGATGGCCGCCGCGACAGGCGAGGGCACCACGGTGATCGACAACGCCGCACGCGAGCCCGAGATCGCCGACCTGGCCGCGTTCCTGAACTCGATGGGCGCCCGCATCACCGGCGCCGGCACGTCGATGATCACGGTCGAGGGCGTCGCGGAGCTCCACCCGACCGACCACGCCGTCATCGGGGACCGCGTCGAAGCGGGCACGTTCCTGGTCGCCGGCGCGCTGTGCGGCGGACCGGTGACGGTCTCCGGATTCGATCCCACGCACCTCGAGATGGTGCTCGCGAAGCTGCGCGACGCGGGCGCGGAGCTCGAGGTGGGCGAGGACCGCGTGACCGTTCGCCGCGAAGGACCGCTGCGCCCGGTGGACGTCGCGACCCTGCCGTATCCCGGCTTCCCGACGGACATGCAGGCGCAGTTCATGACGCTCATGTCCATCGCCGACGGAGACTGCGTCATCACGGAGAACGTCTTCGAGAACCGCTTCATGTTCGCCGACGAGATCGGCCGCATGGGTGCGGACATCCGCATAGAGGGACACCACGCGCTCGTCCGCGGCGTGAAGGGCCTGTCGGGGGCGCCCGTGCGCAGCCCCGACCTGCGCGGTGGGGCGGCGCTCGTCCTGGCCGGCCTCGTCGCCGAGGGCGACACCGTCGTGACCGACATCCACCATATCGAGCGCGGCTACGAGGCCTTCGTACCGCGGCTGCGCGCGCTCGGCGCGAACGTCCAGATCATGGACGAGCTGTTCTGACGGCCCGAGGGGGAAGCGACCACATGGCACTCGACCGCGACGGCATCAAGGCCGTCATCCCGCACCGCGAACCGTTCCTTCTCATCGACCGCATCGAGGAGTTCACACCGGGAGTCTCGGCAGTCGGGTATCTGGACGTCGGCGCGGACATGTTCTGGGTCCCGGGCCACTTCCCCGACTACGCGGTGATGCCCGGCGTGCTCATCGTCGAGGCCTGCGCGCAGGTCGGGGCGGTCGCCCTGCTGTCGCTCGAGGAGAACAAGGGCCGCATCGCGTTCTTCGCCGGGATCGACAAGGTGCGCTTCAAGCGCCAGGTCCGGCCCGGTGACACGCTGAGGATGGAATGCACCATCACGAAGCGGCGCGGCCCCATCGGCTTCGGCGAGGCGAAGGCCTACGTCGGAGACGAGCTCGCGTGCTCGGGCGAGCTGATGTTCGCCATCCAGTAGCCGGCTCGGGCGGGCGGTCCGGCAGGGCCGCTTTCTTATACAATGGCGCGGGCATGCCACCCCGGGCCGCTGAAGGAAGATGACATGGGACTCAAGGATCGTTTGGCTGACAAGAGCGCCGTGCTCGGCGTCGTCGGCCTGGGCTACGTGGGACTGCCGCTTGCCGTCGAGATGGCGAAGGCCGGTTTCAAGGTCGTCGGCTTCGACGTGTCGGACGAGAAGGCCGCCCTGGTGAACACGGGCGAGAGCTACATCCCGGACGTGCCCTCCGCCGAACTCGCACCGCTGGTGAAGAAGGGGCTCATCGTCGCGACCACGGACTTCGCGCGCGCGGCCGAGTGCCATGCGGTCGCGATCTGCGTCCCGACGCCGCTCGACGAGATGAAGGAGCCCGACACCTCGTTCATGGAAGCGGCGGCCCGCTCGATCGCGCCGCACCTCATGGCCGACACCCTCGTCACGCTCGAGTCGACCACCTACCCCGGTACCACGGAGGAGGTCGTCCAGCCGATCCTGGAGTCACACGGCCGCAAGGTGGGCAAGGACCTGTTCCTGGCGTTCAGCCCCGAGCGCGTGGACCCCGGCAACCCGGTGTACCAGACGCGCAACACGCCGAAGGTCGTGGGCGGCGTGACCGCCGAGTGCACCGAGAACGCGGTCGCCATGTACGAGGGCTTCATCGACACGGTGGTCCCGGTCTCGTCGACCCGCGCAGCCGAGATGACGAAGCTGCTGGAGAACATCTTCCGCTGCGTGAACATCGCGCTCATGAACGAGCTCCTCGTCGTCTCCGAGCGCATGGGCATCAACATCTGGGAGGTCGTCGAGGCCGCCAAGACCAAGCCTTTCGGCTTCATGCCGTTCTACCCGGGCCCCGGCCTGGGCGGGCACTGCATCCCGATCGACCCGTTCTACCTGTCGTGGAAGGCGCGCCAGTTCGACCTGCACACCGAGTTCATCGAGCTCGCGGGCAAGACGAACGAGGCGATGCCGTACTACGTCGTCCAACGGCTCATGGACGCGCTCAACACGCATCGCAAGTCGCTGGCCGGCAGCACCGTGCTCATGCTCGGCGTGGCGTACAAGGGCAACATCGACGACGTGCGCGAGTCGCCGGCCATCAAGATCGCCGAGCTGCTCATGGACAAGTCGGCCGACCTCGTCTACCACGACCCGTACGTGCCGTCGTTCAAGGCCGGCGGCACGACGCTCAAGAGCTCGGCGCTGACCGCGAAGCTCATCAAGAGCGCCGACATCGTGCTGGTCGTGACTGACCACAGCAACGTCGACTACCACATGGTGGTCCGCAACGCGGAACTCATCCTCGACACCCGCAACGCGCTGAAGGCGTTCGACGACAACAAGGTGGTGCGCCTGTGACCAGCGTGACCTCGACGAAGCCGATCCGCGTCGGCGTGGTGGGCTTCGGCTACTGGGGACCGAACCTGGTGCGCAACCTCGACAGGCTCGGCGACGCGGTGCTGGTGGCCGCGTGCGACCTCTCCGAGAAGAACCTCGCGAAGATGAAGGGCCTGTACCCGTCGGTGGAGACCACCACCGACCTGGCGGCGTTCCTGGCCGACTTCGACCTGGACGCCGTGGTCGTGGCCACGTCCGCGCCGTCGCACCACGCCATCGCGAAGCAGGTCATCGCCGCCGGCAAGCACTGCTACGTCGAGAAGCCCCTCACGCTCAAGTCCGCGGATGCGGAGGAGCTCGTGCGCATGGCCGACGAGGCCGGCGTCACGCTCATGGTCGGCCACCTCATGGAGTACCACTCGGCCATCAACTGGATCCGCGACTGCATCGCGTCCGGAGAACTGGGCGACGTGCTCTACCTGTACGCCCAGCGCCTGAACCTGGGCAAGGTGCGCACGGAGGAGAACGCGTTCTGGTCGCTCGCGCCCCACGACGTGTCGATCGTGCTGTACCTGCTCGGCGAGGCCCCCGACTACGTGTCGGCGAGCGGCGCTGCGTACCTGCACGACGGCGTGCAGGACACCGTCTTCGCCAACCTGCACTTCCCGAGCGGCAAGATGGCCAACATCCACGTGAGCTGGCTCGACCCGCACAAGGTCCGCAAGTTCACCATCGTGGGCACGAAGAAGATGCTCGTGTTCGACGACATGGAGTCGACCGAGAAGATCTGGATCTACGACAAGGGCGTCGAGCCGGCCGAGGCCATGGCCTACGGCGAGGACCTGACGCTCAGGTTCGGCGACATCCGCGTGCCGTGGGTGCCCATGAAGGAGCCGCTGTCGATCGAGGTGCAGCACTTCCTGGACTGCTGCGCCGACGGTGAGACGCCGCGCAGCGACGGCCGTGACGGTCTGCGCGTCGTGCGGATACTCGAAGCGGTAGACGAGTCGATGGCGGCCGGCGGCGCGCCCGTCAGCACCGTCGTGGAGGTGTAGGCGAGACATGTCCACCGGCGTCTACGTACATCCCACCGCCAAGCTGGGCGAGCGCTTCGTCCCCGCCCCGTTCGCGGTCATCGATGAGAACGTGGTGATCGGCGACGACGTCCACGTGGGCTCGTTCGTGCACATCTGCGCGGGCGCGGTCCTGGGCGCGGGCGTCGTCATCGGCGACCACGTCACCATCTGCGCCGACGCCAAGCTCGGCGACGGCGTCGTCATCTCGGACTTCGCGGTGATCGGCAAGCGGCCGAAGCTGTCGCCGACCTCCACGGCGAAGGCCGGCGAGCTCAAGGGCCTCGTCCTGGGCGAAGGCTGCTCGGTCGGAAGCCACACCGTGCTCATGGCCGGCTCCACGTTCGGCCGTGGCTGCGTCGTGGGTGACAACGCCGGCGTGCGCGAGCGCTGCCGCATCGGCGACAACGTCGTGGTCGGCCGCTCCGTCACCGTCGAGAACGACACGGAGATCGGCTCACGCACGAAGATCCAGTCCGGCGCGTACGTGACGGCCTACGTCGTCATCGAGGAGGACTGCTTCATCGCCCCCATGGTCGTCACCACCAACGACAACTACATGGGCCGCACGCAGGAGAGGTTCAAGCACCTCAAGGGCTGCACGGTCCGCCGCGGCGCTCGCGTGGGCGGCGGCGTCCACATCCTGCCCGGCATCGAGATCGGCGAGGAAGCGTTCGTCGCCACGGGCTCCGTCGTCACGCGCGACGTGCCTGCCGGCAAGCTCGTGATGGGCGCGCCGGCCAAGGTCGTGCGCGACGTGCCCGAAGACCAGCTGCTCGACAACCAGTAAGGAAAAGGAGCGAACCGTATCCATGGGAATCCCCCTGCTCGATCTGAAGGCGCAGTACGTCGGTCTCAAGGACGAACTGGACGCCGTCTGGCATGACGTGATGGGCAACGCCGGATTCATCGGCGGGCCGAAGGTCAAAGCGCTCGAGGAGCAGATCGCGGCGTACTGCGGGACCGGGTACGCGGTCGCCTGCGCCAACGGCACCGACGCGCTGTTCCTCATCATGGCGAGCCTGGGCGTCGGCAAGGGCGACGAGGTCATCACCACGCCGTTCACGTTCTTCGCCACCGTCGAGGCCATCGTGCACGTGGGCGCCACGCCCGTGTTCGTGGACATAGAGCCCGGTACCTACAACATGGACGTCGCCAAGCTCGAGGCCGCCATCACGCCGAAGACCAAGGCGATCATGCCGGTCCACATCTTCGGCCAGTGCGTGGACATGGAACCGCTGCTCGAGATCGCGGAGCGCCACGGGCTCGTCGTGGTCGAGGACGCCTGCCAGGCCATCGGCGCCACGTACAAGGGCAAGCGCGCGGGCTCGCTCGCGCGCGCGGCCGCGTTCTCGTTCTTCCCGAGCAAGAACCTCGGCTGTGCCGGCGACGGCGGCATCATCACCACCGACGATGCCGAGCTGGCCGCCAAGTGCCGCAAGCTCGCCCAGCACGGCACCAGCAAGAAGTACTACCACGACGCCTTCGGCACCAACAGCCGCCTCGACAGCCTGCAGGCTGCGATCCTGAGCGTGAAGCTGCCGCACCTGGACGACTGGAACGGCGAGCGCCGCGCGGCGGCCGCCTACTACGACGAGGCCCTGGCCGGTACCGGGCTCGCGCTGCCGGTGGCACGCGACTTCGGCGACGCGGTGTACCACCTCTACATCGTCAAGGCCGCTGACGCCGATCAGGCCACGAAGGTCATGGCCGCGCTCGGCGAGGCCGGCATCGGCACCGCCCTCTACTATCCGCTGTGCCTGCACGAGCAGGAGGCGCTCGCCACCCTGCCGGGCTACGTGAAGCCGTCGCTGCCGGAGGCCGAGAGCTGCAACTCGCGGACGTTCGCCCTGCCGGCGTTCCCGGGCATCACCCGCGAGCAGCAGGACGAGGTCGTCCGCGTGGTCAAGGAGGCACTCGCCCGCTAGCGGGCAGCCCATGAAGGTCGTCTCGATAGTCGGGGCCCGCCCCCAGTTCATCAAGGCAGCGCCGGTCTGCCGCGCGCTGCGCGTCGACCACGAGGAGGTGCTGGTCCACACGGGCCAGCACTACGACCGCGCCATGAGCGAGGTCTTCTTCGAGGAACTCGGCATCCCCGCGCCCGACTTCAACCTCGCGGTGGGATCGGGCTCGCACGGGCGCCAGACCGGCGAGATGCTCGGTCTCATCGAGGAGCTGCTGGTGGAGCAGGCGCCCGACTGTGTGCTCGTCTACGGCGACACCAACACGACGCTCGCCGGCGCGCTCGCGGCCGCCAAGCTCGAGATCCCGGTCGCGCACGTGGAGGCCGGGCTTCGCAGCTTCGATCGCGGCATGCCGGAGGAGGTCAACCGGGTCGTCACCGACCACCTCTCGGCGCTGCTGCTGTGTCCGACCGCGGCGTCGATCACCAACCTCGCCGCCGAGGGCATCACCATCGGCGTCGAGCTCGTCGGTGACGTCATGCTCGATACCGCCCGCCACTACGCCGAGACCGCGTCGCACGCGGACACGCTCGCCCGGTTCGGCGTCGAGCCGGGCGGCTACTTTCTGGCCACGGTCCATCGCGCCGGCAACAGCGACGATCCCGAGCGCCTCGCCGCCATCGTGCGGGCCTTCGGCCGGGTGGGGAAGCCGGTCGTCTGGCCGGTCCACCCCCGCACAGCGAAGAACCTCGAGGCCTTCGGCCTGGCGGACCTCGTCGCGTCGAGCGGGATGATCCGCGCCGTCGAGCCCGCCTCGTATGGCGAGACCGTCGCCCTGCTGAGCAACGCGGCGGGCCTGCTCACGGACTCCGGAGGCATGCAGAAGGAGGCGTACTTCTTCGGCGTGCCGTGCGTGACCCTGCGCGAGGAGACCGAGTGGGTGGAGACCGTCGAGCTGGGCTGGAACCGCCTCGCCGGTGCCGACGAGGACCGCATCGTCGCCGCCGTCGCCAGCATGGACCGCCCTGCCGCCCGCCCGCCCGTCTACGGTGACGGCCACGCCGCCGAGGCCGTCGTCGCCGCCATCGAGAAGCGCCTTGGGGACTAGCGTGGCCCCCACTGTCAGGCCCGGCCGGGCCGGTGGCGCGCCGCGCCTCTGGATCGACATGACCAACTCGCCGCACGTGCTGGTCCTGCGGCCGCTCATCGACGAGTTCCGCCGCCGCGGCTGGGATGTCGAGGTCACCGCGCGCGAGTTCGCGCAGACCCTGCCGCTCCTGGAACGCTTCGGCATCCCGTACACGCTCATCGGCCGCCACCGCGGGCGCAACATGTTCGCGAAGGCATGGGGGCTCGTGTCGCGTTCGCTGGCCATGCTGCGCTTCGGC
>CAZHMA010000094.1:0-7105 GCA_964533555.1 uncultured Eubacteriales bacterium | reverse complement strand
CCATGACCATCGTCTGCAGCGAGTCGAATACCGAGCTCGCGGGGTTGCCGACGACGTCGATCGAGACGATCGGGTCCGTGCAGTACTCGAGGATGCCCTTCATGGGGCCTTCCGCGGCCGCTTCCATCGCGGCGTTGATGTCGTCGCGGGTGACCGGGGTCTTGAGGATGGCGACCAGGTCGACAGCTGATCCGTCCGGCGTCGGCACGCGCATGGACATGCCGTCGAGGCAGCCCTTCATGTCCGGCATGACCAGCCCGATCGCCTTCGCGGCGCCGGTCGAGGTCGGGATCATGGACATGGCGGCCGCGCGGGCGCGCCGGAGGTCCTTGTGCGGGAAGTCCAGGATGACCTGGTCGTTGGTGTAGCTGTGGATCGTGTTCATGAAGCCCTGCTCGAGGCCGAAGCTGTCGCGCAGGACCTTCGCGAACGGGGCGAGGCAGTTCGTGGTGCACGAGGCATTGCTGATGATGTGGTGCTTGTCCGGGTCGTAGTCCTGGTCGTTGACCCCGATGACCACGGTGAAGTCCTCGTTCTTGGCGGGCGCGGAGATGATGACCTTCTTGGCGCCTGCCGCCAGGTGCGCGGCCGCCTTCGTGCCGTCGGTGAAGCGGCCGGTGGCCTCGATAACGACGTCGACGCCCAGCGCCTTCCACGGCAGCGCCGCCGGGTCCTTCTCCGCGGTGACCTTGATCTCGCGGCCATCGACGAAGAACGAGCTCTCGCCGGCCTCGACCTGCCCGGCGAACTTCTTGTGCACCGAGTCGTACTTGAGCAGGTGTGCGAGCGTGCCCGCGTCGGTGAGGTCGTTGACCGCCACGATCTCGATGGCCGGGTCGCCGTAGGCCGCCCGGAACACGAGCCGACCGATACGCCCGAACCCGTTGATCCCGACTCTGATCGCCATGCGCGAATCCCCTTTCCGCTGTCTTCCGGACGCGCGCTCATGAGCCCCGCGCCCGCGTACGATCGGACCTGTCTGGTGCCGCGTCCCCGCCCGATGGCGTCGGGCCGCGGTGGTATCCCCTCGGGGTGCCCCTAAGTACCTTCCCTGTGACCGGCTTCGTCGTCAAGGTCTGCGCGCGGCGACGGGGAGTCGTCGTCCGCGAGCTCTGCTGCCAGCGATTCGATGCGCCGGATGCGGTGGTAGACGGCCGACTTGGACAGCGGCGGAGCGGCCAGCTCGCCCAGTTCCCGCAGGCTCACGTCCGGGTGCTCCAACCGCAGCTCCGCGAGTTCGCGCAGGCCCTTCGGCAACAGGTCGAGGCCGCGGCCCTCGGCGAGCCGGCGGATGTCCTCCACCTGCGACATGGCCGCCTCGGCGGACTTCTGCAGGTTGGCGGTCTCGGCGTTGACCAGGCGGTTCACGTCGTTGCGCATCGACTTGATGATGCGGACGTCCTCCGTGCGCAGGAGCGCGCGGTGCGCGCCGACGAGCGCCAGGAACGTGACGATGGGGTCCGCGCCCTTCAGATACACGGCGAAGAGCCCGCGCCGCCGCGTGATCCGGGCGTCGATGCCGAAGCGGTGCATGAGCTTCACGAGGTCGCGGGCGAGCTGCTCGGTCTCAGCGGTCAGCTCGAAGTGGAAGTCGCCGTGCGGGTCGGCCACGAAACCGCCGCCGAGGAAGGCGCCGCGCAGGTACGCGACCGCGCAGCAGTCGCGGCGGGTGAGCCGGGCGGGCACGCCGTAGGCGATGCCCAGCGAGTCGTCCAGGACGCCCAGGTCCTGCAGCGCCGGCGTGAGCGGCGGCTGGGACGGCAGGGTGATGAGGTAGTTGTTCGTCTTGTGCAGGACGCTTCGCCGTACGGTCAGCTCGGTCTTGAGGCCGTACAGCTCGTGGAGCAGCTTGATGACCTTGCGGGCGACGGGCGCCGTCTCCGTCGCGACCTCGAGGCGGAACCGCTCGTTCCCGGTGATGTGCAGCGTGCCCTCGACGCGCACGAGCGCGGCCAGCTCCGCCTTCGGGCAGCAGGCCTTGGGCGGGACGACCCGCGACAGCTCGTCTTTGACCTCGGAGGTGAACGACACGGCTACAGCTCCTCTTCGAGGGCGGCGAGCAGCCGCGCGAGCGAGTGGTGTCGCGGGTCCGAGACCTCCACGAGGTCGGCGGCCATCACGTCGATGCCCAGCGCGCGGATCCGCTCCACCTCCTGCCTGCCGCCGGCGACCGGCTGGATGCCCCCGCCGCCGAGCGGGTGGGCGTCCGTGTCGTGGACGATCGCGAGGTCGATCACGTCGTCCAGCCCGTGCGCCAGGAGCGCCAGCACGTGGTCGGCCGCGTCCATGCCGCCCGTCTCGCCGCGCTGGTTGGCGACGTTGCACACGTAGACGACGCGCCCCCTGCAGCGCCGCAGGGCGTCGGTGACCCCGTGCACGAGGAAGTTCGGCAGGATCGAGGTGTAGAGGCTGCCGGGGCCGATGACCACGAGGTCGGCCTGCTCGAGCGCCTCGACGACGGGCGGGTACACGTCCGGCTGGGTGCCGACATAGCAGACGTTCGCGATCGGCGAGATGTTCTCGGCCACGGCGACCTGCCCGACGATCTGGTTGCCGTGCACGTCGCGGGCGGCCAGAACGACGTCGTCGAGCGTGGAGGGCAGCACGCGCCCGCGCGAGCCCAGCAGCGTCGCGGCATCGTCGAGGGCGCTCACGAACGAGCCCTCGATGTCGGCGAGCGCGGCGATGATCAGGTTGCCCAGGGCGTGACCGGCGAGCCCTTCGCCGTGGGGGAACCGGTACTGGAACAGCCGCGCGATGGGGCTGTCGGGATCGGCCATCGCGACGAGACAGTTGCGCGCGTCGCCGGGCGGGAGCATGCCGAGCTCACGGCGAAGGTGGCCGGACGAGCCTCCGTCGTCGGCGACCGTGACGACCGCCGACGTCTCGCAGCCCAGCTGCAGCAGGCAGCGAAGTACATTGGGGAGGCCGGTGCCGCCGCCGATGGCGACCGCGCGGCGGGCGGAGTGCATCACATCCACTCCTGGTCCTTCGAGATGTCGCGATGCCGCACGGACACGTGGTAGCCGAGGGTGCGCAGGTACGCCGCGGTCTCCTCGGCGAGCACGACGCTGCGGTGCATGCCGCCCGTGCAGCCCATCGCCACGGCGAGGTGGTGCTTGCCCTCGGCCAGGTAGCTGGGGGTGAGGACCTCCAAAAGCGGCTTCCAGCGCTCCATGAACGCGACCGTCTCGGGCCGCTCCAGCACGAACTCGCGCACGGCCTTGTCCTGCCCGGTGCGGTGACGCAGCTTCGGGATGTAGTAGGGGTTCGGGAGGAAACGCACGTCCATGACGATGTCGGCGTCGATCGGCGAGCCGTACTTGAAGCCGAACGACGACACCGTCACGGCGAGCACGTCCTTCAGGTCCTCGGCCAGGAACTTGTGCCGGATGACCGTCCGCAGCTGCTGCGGAAGGAGGTCGCTCGTGTCGACGATGAGGTCGGCGCGCTCGCGGATGCGGCGCAGCCCCTCCTGTTCGCGAAGGATGCCGTCGATGATGGAGCCGGACTCCGCCAGCGGATGGCGGCGGCGCGTCTCCTTGAAGCGGTTGACGAGCACCTTCTCGGCGGCCTCGAGGTAGAGCACGCGATACGCGTGCCCCGACTCGTCGAGCCGGTCCAGCTCGTCCAGCAGCGTGTCGAAGAACGACATCGCCCGCATGTCGCAGACGACCGCCACCTTGCCGATGCGGCTGCCCGGAAGCTCCGCCAGGTCCACGAGCTGGCTCAGGAACGCGGGCGGCAGGTTGTCGATGCAGAAGTAGCCCAGGTCCTCGAAGGTGTGGATCGCCTCGGAGCGGCCTGCGCCGGCCAGCCCCGTGATGACCACGAGCTCGGGGTCCCCCGCGAGCGTCTCGGTCGGGGCGAGGGGCTCTTCCGGTATGGGCGTGTCGTCTGCCATGCCTGCTCGCTACTCCTGCTCGTCGCGCGACGTGGCCCAGCTGGCCAGGCCGCTGAAGATGGCGATGATGATCGCGGCCGCCGCGCTCTGCCAGAAGCCGACGGTATGGACGCCCGGGGTGAGCGCCGCGGCCAGGTAGAAGAACCCGAGGTTGATGAGCAGGGAGAAGATCCCGAGCGTCACGATGGTGAGCGGCAGGGCGAGCACCTTCACGAACGGCCGGATGGCGCCGTTGAGGAAGCCCAGGACGACCGCGAACAGGACCGCCCAGCCGAAACCGTCGACCTGGAGCAGCGTCCCGCCCGACAGGTTCGCGACGGCGAGCACCGCGACTCCCGTGATGAGCATACGGATGATGAACCTGAGCATGCGCCACACCCCCTGGACATCGAGCACGACGTTGCCCGAGATGGTTGTGTTCCCCGGACGGCTCCCAGTATAGCAACGCCCGGCTCCGTGTGTGGCGCGAACAGGGGCTCTAGGCCTCGTCGGTCCCCGGGGGCGCGGCGTCAGGCACGGGATCCGCGGCCAGGAACGCCGCGATGTCGGCGGCGACCTCACGCCCGACGCCCTTGACGGCGGCGATCTCGTCGACGCTCGCCGCCCGGAGCCGCCGGACCGAGCCGAACGCCTTCATGAGTGCCTTCTTGCGCGTCGGCCCCACCCCGGGGACCTCGTCGAGCACCGACGCGGTCATCGCCTTGCCCCGAAGCTCGCGGTGGTAGGTGATCGCGAAGCGGTGCGCCTCGTCGCGCACGCGCTTGACCAGGTACAGCGACGGCGAGCCGGCGGGCAGGACCACCGGATCGTCCCAGCCCGGCACGAAGAGCTCCTCCTCGCGCTTCGCCAGCGCGGCGACCGGCACGTCCTTCAGGCCCAGCTCCTCGAGGACCGCGAGCGCCGCCGAGAGCTGCGGCCTGCCCCCATCGATGAGCAGCAGGTCAGGGCGCCGGGCGAAGCGCACGCCCTCCTTGGACTCGCGCAGGAATCGCCTCGCCAGGACCTCGCGCATCATGGCGACGTCGTTGCTCTCGCCCTCGTCGAGGCGCACGCGGAACCGGCGGTAGCCCGACGGGTCGGACCGGCCGGCCTCGAACACGACCATGGAGCCGACCGAGAAGCGCCCGTGCAGCGTCGAGATGTCGAACGCCTCGATGCGCAGCGGCGGCGCCGGCAGCGCGAGCGCGCTCTCCAGCTCCAGCAGCGCGGAGTTGGTGCGGGCCTCGTCGTAGCGCGTGCGGAACGCGTAGCGCGCCAGCGCGTGGCGCGCGTTCGTGGCCGCCAGCTCCAGCAGGCCGCGCTTCTCGCCCCGCTCGGGCACGGCGACGCGGACCTTGGAGCCGCGCAGGCCGCTCAGCCATTCGGCCATCGCCTCGGGGCCGTCGGGCAGCACCGAGACCAGGACCTCCTTCGGCAGGCGGCTCACCTGCGTGTAGTAACGCAGGAGGAAGCCCTCCATCAGCTCGGCGTCCGAGATGTCCAGGCCCTGGTCGAGCACGAACTCCGAGCCGGCGAGCACGCGCCCCTCGCGGACCATGAACACGTGCGCCGCGGCGATGGTCTCCTCGCGGTAGATGCCGACCACGTCGGCGTCCAGCTTGCGCTCGCTCACGATGGACTGCCGGTCCAGGACCGAGCGGACCGCCTCGAGCCGGTTGCGGAATCGGGCCGCGCGTTCGTAGTCCAGGTCCGCCGCGGCCTCGCGCATGCCGCGCTCCAGGTCCTCGATGACGCCGCCGCGCCGACCGTCCAGGAACGCGGCCACCTTCCGCACGGTCGCCGCGTACTCCTCGCGCGAGATCGCGCCCACGCACGGACCCGGGCCCTTGCCCACGTGGTAGTCGAAGCACGGCTTGCCGGTCGGTTCGCCGCCCTTCGCCGTGAGGCGCTTCCACTCCAGGCAGTCGGTCCGGCAGATCGGGTAGACCCGTCGCACGACCTCGATGGTCGCGCGGGCGGCCTTGGAGTCGGTGTACGGGCCGAAGTAGCGGGTGCCGGGGCGGTGCTTCTCGCGGGTGTACTTGATCGCCGGGAAGGGGTCGGCCAGGGTCAGGGCGATGTAGGGGAACGTCTTGTCGTCGCGGTAGTCGACGTTGTACGGCGGCCGCGCCTCCTTGATGAGGTTCGCTTCCAGCACGAGGCTGTCGACCTCGGTCTTGGTGACGTAGTAGTCGAACGACGTGACCCGCGCCATCATCAGCGGCACCATGGCGCGCTCGTCGTGACCGCCGACATACTGGCGCATGCGCGAGCGCAGGGACTTCGCCTTGCCGACGTAGAGGATCTCGCCGGCGGCGTCCTTCCACAGGTAGACGCCCGGCGAGTCCGGGACCTTGGCCAGCTGCGACCTGATGTCCGGCGCGGTCACGGTCCGCGCTACTGCTTCGCCGGCGGCGCGGGCAGGATGGCGAGCAGGCGGCCCACCCGGGAGGCGTCGACCAGGTACGCACGGCGGGCCGAGAAGCCCCAGCCCTCGAGCGTGCCGTCGGTGAGCGCGACCGCGCCGTCGGGCCCGGCCAGCCAGTAGAGTGTCGAGTCGGCCCGCGCGTAGCCGAGCCACGTGTCGGGCTCGGCGCGCAGCGTTCCCGCCGACCCGGTCCACGTGACCAGGGCGCGCCCGTTGTCGCCCCTCGGTGCCGGGCCGAGCGCGTCGCCCACCACGAGCCCGCCGGCCGGACCGGACAGGTCCTTGCCCGCGTCACGCCGGAAGGCCGCCACAGACAGCGCCGACGACGGGGCGTCGAAGGCGTCGGCCGACGCGAGGAGCGCATCTGAGAGCGGGCCCGCCTTGACCCTCGAGTCACGGACCGCCGCCGCGGTCTCGGCGACCGCTCCGAGCACCGCAGACGCCTGGCGGGTCTGGACCGACCTGACGACGTGGTCCCATTCACGGATCCGCGACAGGGTCACGAGCGGGGATCCGGCCGACGAGGTCAGAGCGGCGCGGAGCGCGGCCTGCAGTTCGCGGGCCCCCGATACCTCGGAGGTCGCGAGCATCCCGTCGAGCGCCTGGTCCTGCCGGTACTGGACCTCACCTGCGGCGAGGACCGCCGCCCGCCACACCGACTGCACGCGGGCGCCCGCGGACGCGGTGGCCGAAATACCGAACGCGCGGTTCTTCGCGTCGAGCGTATGGCCCGCGATGTCCAGGTCGATCGTCACCGTGTTGGCGGGCATGGCCGTGGCCCCGACCGGCGCGGC
>CAZHMA010000093.1:0-7168 GCA_964533555.1 uncultured Eubacteriales bacterium | reverse complement strand
CGGGAGATGCACCAGTCGGGCCGGTCGGCGACCATCGCCGACATGCGGTTGACCGACCAGCCGGGGATCCACTCCACCTTCGAGATCGCGTCCATGGCGCCCTCGCGAAGTGTTCTCACACCCTCCGCCGACGAGTCCATGCTGACGAACCACTGCTCGGTCGCGCGGAAGATGACCGGCCGCTTGCAGCGCCAGCAGTGGGGGTAGCTGTGGCTGATCTTGCCGGCCGCGATCAGGGAACCCCGCTCACGCAGCCACTCCACGATGCGCGGGTTCGCGTCGTTCACGTTCATCCCGGCGAACGGACCGCCGCCGGCGTCGAACACGCCGTCGTCGTCCACCGGCATGGGCATGGGCAGCCCGAACCGCTGGCCGACCAGGTAGTCGTCCTCGCCGTGGCCGGGAGCCGTGTGCACGGCGCCGGAGCCCGTGGTGAGCTCGACATGGTCGCCCGTGATGATGACGCCCTCGACGCCGTCGTGCACGGGCTGCTTGTAGCGAAGGCCCGCCAGCTCGGCGCCCTTCACGCGCTGCGGGAGGACCTCGTGGTCGGTCCAGCCGGCGGCCGCGGCCACCGACGATACGAGCGCCTCGGCCATCACGAGCACCTCGCCGCCCACGCGAACGCCGACGTAGTCGGCCTTGTCGGCCAGCGTCACGGCGACGTTCGCCGGAAGCGTCCACGGCGTCGTGGTCCAGATCACGATCGACACGGGCTCGCTGTACTGCGCGAACTGCACAGGCCTCGACGTGAACTCGAACTTCACATATATGGAGTCCGAAGTCTCATCCGCATATTCGATCTCCGCCTCGGCGAGCGCGGTCTTGCAGCGGACGCACCAATGGATCGGCTTCGCGCCCTTGTAGATCATGCCGCGATCGTACATGGCCTTGAAGATCCGCACGTTGCCGGCCTCGTACGCGTGGTTGAGCGTCAGGTAGGGGTCGGAGAAGTCGCCGCGGACACCCAGCCGCTCGAACTCCGCGCTCTGGACTCCCACGAACTTCATCGCGTAGTCGCGACACATCGCGCGGAGCTCCGCCTGAGAGGTGGTCTTCATCTTCTCGGGGCCGAGGCTCTTCTCGACCTGGTGTTCGATGGGCTGGCCGTGGCAGTCCCACCCGGGAACGTACGGCGACAGGTAGCCGCGCATGGTCTTGTACTTGACGATGAGGTCCTTGAAGACCTTGTTGAACGCCGTGCCCATGTGGATGTGCCCGTTGGCGTACGGAGGCCCGTCGTGGAGGATGAAGAGCTCGCCGCCCGCGTTGGCCTCGAGCGAACGCCGGTAGACGTCCATCCGGTTCCAGAACTCGAGCCACTCCGGCTCCCGCTGCGACAGGTTCGCCCGCATCGGGAAGTCGGTCTGAGGCAGATTCATCGTCGATTTGTAGTCGGTCTTGTCGGCCATGTCGGGATCCTGCACCTCTCTGTGGCTGGTGCGCCTCGGCCGCCCGTTGCCGGGCAAACGAAAACGCGCCTCGTCTCCACGCCGGGACGAAGCGCGCTCATGTGCGTCACTCCGCGGTACCACCCAGCTTGCGCCCGGCCCCGAAACCAAGGCCTGCGCGCCACTCGGCCGCTTGCGGTAACGGGGAGCGGTTCCCCGTCGGAGCCTAGTCGGCGCGACCGTGAGCGCCTTTCGGTCCGAGGCTCGGAGGTGATGTTCGAGAGACGTCCGTCCGCGGGCTCGCACTGTCCCCGCTCGCTACCAGGTCCGGATCCGTCCCCTACTCGTCCTCGTCGTCGCCGTCGATGCTGCTCCCGCCGCACGCGGCGGGTCGTGCGCTAGGGTAGCGCGGTGCGCCGCGCACGGTCAATCGCGCGCGCCGCTCAGACCTCGGAGTCCTTGAGCGGCGTCACGTAGGTGATCGCCGACTTCGAGACGGCGACGAAGTCACGCTTGTCGCCGACGCGGTAGGCCTGGCCGCGCTCAAGCACCTGGACCTCCGACAAGCACACGAAGTCCTTGTCGTGCTCGTTGAGATGGTCCGACAGCCGAACGTCCGGCTCGCGGACCGGCTTGTGTATGTAGCCCTTGAACGCGCGCTCCGCGGTCTCGACGAGCACGCGGATACGCTCGTACCCTCCCTTGTCGCTCACTCGCAGCCCCTCCCCCTAGAACCGATACGCCTGCCTTGGACCGGCGCCGTTCAGCGCTGCCCGAGCAGGCCCCGGACATCCACACCGTCCGCGGCCGCGATCTCCAGCAGCTTATGCCGGGAGGCGGCGCCGCGCACTACCGTCACGCACGTTTTCGGCGTCCCCGTGGCGCTTCCTACCAACTGGCACACCGCGGCGTTGGCGCGGCCGCCCTCGGCCGGCACGGCGACGCGGACGTGAAGCTCCTCGCCCTCCCAGCCGACGATCTCATCGCGCCCTGAACGGGGCGTGACGCGCACCGGGATGCGGACCAGCGGCATAGAGACGACTCCCCCGAGAAGCCCTAGTCGATCTCCTCGATGTCCATGTCGTCATCGCGCTCGCCGTGCGCCCCGCGGCTCGGCATCGAGAACTCCGAGGGGTCCTCGAACGTCGGAGCGTCGGGACGGACGTCGGGGCCTTCGACCTCACCGAGAGTGAGTGACTGGACGAAGCCGGCCTGCGGCGGGTCGGTGGGCTCGGGCCCTTCGCCGCGCCGTCCGACCTGCGCGCGCGGGCGCATGGGAGCGGACGCCTGCGGCTCCGGCGCGAACGGCGTGTCGACGGCCTCGCGCTCGGCCGGCGCCTGCGCCTCGACGGGCGCTTCGACGGCCTGTGCCGGCTCGGGAGCGGCTGCCACGGCACCCGCGACGGGTTCGTCGATCGGCGCCGTATGGCCCAGCTGGGCCGCCATATCGAGGACCTTCTCCTCCGCGATGCCCACGAGCGCCGCGACATCCGCGGCGACGGGCACCTCGTGCAGGTTGCGCATGTAGGTCTCGAGTACGTCGCGGAAGCGCATCCGGAAGTCGTCCTCGGCTGCCTTGATCCGCATGAACTCCGACTGGGTCTTCTGCTTCTCGGCGAGCGCGGCCTGCACGAGTTCCTTCGCCTTGATCTCGGCGTCCCGCATCAGAAGGTCGGCCTGCTTCTCGGCCTTGGCCTTGATGTCCTCGGAGGACTGCTGGGCTGCCAGCATGGTGTTGTGCAGGGTCTTCTCGATCTCGGAGTAGGAACGGACCTTCTCGTTGGCCGCTTCGAGCTTCTCGGAGAGGTCGATGTTCTCCTTGAACAGGCGCTCGAACTCGTCGGCCACCTCGTCGAGGAACTGGTCGACTTCCTCCTGGTTGTAGCCGCGCAGCGCGAGGCGGAACTCCTTGTGGTGGATATCGAGCGGGGTGAGCTTCATGACCCGTCGTTCCTTTCGAGACCTGACCTGCACCTGTACGTACACCAGCGACGGGCCCACACGCGGACGTGCCGACGCAGAGACCGCCGAACCCGTCTGACGCTACACGATACCACGACAGCGCACCCGGATAGGGTGCGCTGTGGGACCCGCGAACGACCGTGCGCTAGAGGGCGCGAACCAGGTTCTGGGCGACGATGAGGACGATCATCGCGGCGAGCGGAGAGAGGTCGACGCCCGCTCCCCCGGAGATCTGCCGGGGCAGCACCCGCCTGATCATGCCCACGAACGGCTCGCAGATGACCGCTAGGAACCGGTAGACCTGCGCGATCGGTCCTCCGAGGCCGGTGAACCACGACATCAGCGCGTACGCGAAGATGCACATCTCGTAGACCCACAACGCGGTGGTTATCCATGACCTGACGATGCCGAGGGTCACGAGCCCAGCTCCTTCGCGCGCTTGACCGCCGCGGCAACGGCGTTGCCGACCGACGAGCGGAAGCCGCCGGCTTCAAGCTGTTCTATGGCCGCGATGGTGGTACCGCCCGGGCTCGCCACGGCGTCGGCGAGCTGCTCGGGATGCTGGCCGGTCCGCTCCAGCAGCTCGGCGGTGCCGCGC
Organism: uncultured Eubacteriales bacterium; assembly: GCA_964533555.1. Lineage (GTDB taxonomy): Bacteria > Actinomycetota > Coriobacteriia > Anaerosomatales > PALSA-660 > JANYAK01. Next base: position 3,217 of record CAZHMA010000093.1, on the reverse strand, counting down.
AGCGTCTGGACCGCGAGCTGCTGAGCCACGTCGCGCGGCAGCCCCTGGCGCACGCCCGCGCGCGCGAGCGCGTCCACGAATATGGCGACATACGCCGGCCCGGAGCCGGAGATCGCGGTCGCGGCGTCCTGGAACCGCTCGTCGAGCACCACGGCCTTTCCGACCGCGCCGAAGAGGTCGCGCACCGCCTCGACCTGCTCGGCCGTCGCCGTGGCTCCCCCGCTCACCACCGCCATCCCCTGCCCGACGAGCGCCGGGGTGTTGGGCATGACGCGCACGACGGCCGTGCCCTCGGGAAGCAGTGATTCGAGACGGGCGCACGTGATACCCGCCGCGATGGAGATCACGAGCGCGCCCGCGGGCACGTCCGCGGACAGGTCGGACACGACGGTGTCCATGAGCTGCGGCTTCACCGCGAGCAGGACGGTCGCCGCCCCGGCGAGCGCCTCCGACGCCTGCGCGACGCAGCGGACGCCGTGGGACGCGAGCAGGGTCGCACGCCGTGCGGCATCGGGCTCCACGACGACCACGCCGGAGGTCGTGAACGTCTTGGCCGAGAGCAGGCCGGAGATCAGGGCCTCCCCCATGCGGCCGCCGCCGACGACTACCAGTGGTGCGCGTTCGTTCATCTCACGCCTCGTCTCTTGATGGCTGGGCGGTGGACAAGCGGCAGCCGCGGAAGCGCCAGGCGCGCTACTCCATCGAGAAGAGGCCGGACTCACGCAGCCGCGACTTGTCGGTGGCCGACACGTCGACGTTGGCCGGCGAGAGCATGAACACCTTCTCCGAGACCTTCTGCAGACCGCCGCCGAGCCCGTAGGTCAGGCCCGAGGCGAAGTCGAGAAGACGGCGGGCGAGGTCCTGGTCGGTGGCGACCAGGTTCAGGATCACGGGCTGGCCGGCGCGGAACTTGTCGGCGATGGACTGCGCCTCAGAGAACGATCGAGGCTCGACCGTGTGGATCCGGACCTGCGGAGCGGCGGCGCCTGCCGCGGGTGCGGCTGCCTGCTGCGGAGCCTGGGGGGCGACGCTGCGCAGGACCGGGGCCGCCTCGCGGGCGCGAGCGACGTCCGGCTCACGGCTGACACGCCGCACGGACAACGGCTCGGCACCGTACGGGCCGGACGGGGCGGCCGGGGCACGCGACGGGTACTCCTCGGTGTCCTCGTCCTCCTCGTAGTACTCGTCGTCGTACTCGTCGTAGTCGTCGGCGAGGCCGAGCATCACCTTCACGCGGTGCCAGAAAGCCATGGTCGGAGATCTCCTTCGGTCCAAAGCGCCCGAGGCGAACACGGGCACACACGGTTCAGCTGCGAACGCGCCAAGCTCCCTAGCGTCCGAATATAGCCCTGCCTACCCGCACTATGGTAGCGCCTTCTTCGATCGCCACCTCGAAATCGTTCGTCATCCCCATCGAAAGTTCGGTGAGCTCCACCGTGTCGCAGTGCAGGGACTGCAGCCGTCCCAGCCACTGCGCGCACTCACGGAAGACCCAGCGCACCGACTCGGGACGTGCGTACGGGGCCATCGTCATCAGGCCGCGGATGCACACACCCGGCATCTCGCACGCCGACAGCACGGCGTCCTCGGCCTCCTCGTACGTGAAGCCGTGCTTGCTGTCCTCCCGCGAGACATTCACCTGGAGCAGCACGGGCTGGACGACCCCGCTCTCGACCGCGCGCGAGTGGACCGCGTCGAGCAGGTGCATCGAGTCTATCGAGTGGATGAGGTGGGCCCGGCCGACGACCTGCTTCGCCTTGTTCGTCTGCAGCGTGCCGATGAAGTGCCAGTCCATGCCGGGGAAGAGCGCCTGCTTGCCGACGAACTCCTGCGCCCGGTTCTCGCCGAAGTGAGTCATGCCGGCCGCGACGGCCTGGGATATCTCGGCCACGCCGACGGTCTTGGTCACCGCGACGAGCGTGACGTCCCTCGGATCGCGCCCGGCGAGGTCCGCGGCATCCTCCACCCTGCGAAGGACGGCCCGGTAGCGCTCGGCTACCGCGCTCACCGCTCGCCGGTGGCCGCCTCGGAGACCGGCTTCGCCTCCTGGGGGTGCTCGATCGGCTCGAACGTGCCGGTGAGCAGGTACTGCAGCCGCTCACCGATGTCGACCGCGTTGTCGGCGATGCGCTCGAGATAGCGGGCCGCGAGAACCATCTGGGAAGCCCACTCGATGTCGTCCTCGGCCTGCAGGCGAGCCAGCTCGCGGAAGAACTGCTTGAACAGGTGGTCGATCGGCTCGTCGAGCTCGGGCAGCTTGCGCGCGAGCTCCAGATCGTTCTTGTCGAGCGCCTCGAGCGTCGCCTCGAGCACGCGATGAACGAGGTTGCCCTGAGCCTGGATGAGGTCGTAGAGCGTCTGCGGCCCCCGGCGGCCGGCCGTTCGCCTTGCGGCCTTGGCGATGTTGAGGGCGAGGTCGCCCATGCGCTCCAGATGCATGGAGATGTAGGTCAGCGAGTGGAGCAGCCGCAGGTCGCGGGCGACCGGGAACTGCGTCGCGATCACCTCGAGCGAGTGTTCCTCGACGGCCAGCGTGCGGCGGTCGATGTCGTCGTCCGCCGCGATGACGACCTCGGCAAGGTCCAGGTCCCCTTCGATGAGCGCCTTGACGCCGCTCTGGGTCTGGTCCACGACGGCACGGCCGATGGAGAGCACCTCTGCCTTGAGGTCCTTGAGTTCCTGCCGGAAGTTCTCACGCATCGCGACCGCACCCTTATCCGTGTCGTATCTTCGCTGTTCGAGGCGCCGGACCGGCCGGCGGTTGAGCCATTATACGCGCCGCTCCCGGCGACGTGGTTCACGTGCAGGTAACACACGGCCGGACACGCCCCGCGGCGCCCCGGCGACGAGCGCTAGCCGAACCGTCCGGTGATGTAGTCCTCCGTGCGGCGGTCCTTCGGAGACGTGAACAGGCTCGCGGTCCGATCGAACTCGATGAGTTCCGCCGCCTCCCCCACCTTCTCCTGCAGGAAGAAGGCCGTGAAGTCGCTGACGCGCGCGGCCTGCTGCATGTTGTGGGTGACGATGACGATGGTTATGCGGTCCTTGAGCTCCGCCATCAGGTCCTCGACCTTCTGGACCGACGTCGGGTCGATGGCCGAGCACGGCTCGTCCATGAGGAGGACCTCCGGCTCGACGGCGAGCGCCCGCGCGATGCAGAGCCGCTGCTGCTGGCCACCCGAGAGGGTGAGCCCTCCCCTGCCCAGGATGTCCTTGA
>CAZHMA010000092.1:0-7236 GCA_964533555.1 uncultured Eubacteriales bacterium | reverse complement strand
GGGTCATAGCCCGCCCGCCGCCGAGCATGGCCGCGTACCACCGCATGGACAACCCGCTCTTCGACGACGTGCTGCGGGCCATCGCGGCGCGCGACGACGTCCAGGCGGTCGCGCTGGTGCGCACGCCGGACCAGCGCTCGGGCATCGAAGGTATCGGTTCGGGAAACATCCGGGTCCCCGACCGTGTGGTCGACGCGCAGAGCCTTGTATACTACGCGGACGTGGTCGTCAGCGGCGGCGGCACGCTCAACCGTGAGGCGGTCGCGCTCTCGACGCCCGCGTACACGGTGTTCCAGGGCGTGCTCGGGGCCGTGGACGCCCGCCTGATGGCCGAAGGCCGGCTGGCCCGCCTTGAGCGCGCCGAGGACCTTCGACTGGAGAAGAAGCACGAGGGGGCCGAGCGTACCAGACGCGAGGTCGGGGACCTCGTTGACAGGGTAGAAGCAGCCCGGCGATGACGCGTCAGGCGCGCCGCCGAGAAGCATTGGACTGATCAGAAGATGGGCAAGCACTCAGCCAAGCCGCCGGAGCGCCGTCCGATGAAGCGCACCCGGCCGCCTGCCAACATCACGCGCCGCCAGCCGGCGTCGTCCACGAGCGAGTCCCCGCAGGAAGCCGTCCGCCGCCGCCGCGAGGCCTCGCGCATGGTCGACCCGCGCGTGCGCCAGCGGCGCCGTCGGCGCCGCCTGACGATCACGCTCACGGTCCTCGTGCTGCTCATCGTCGGAACGGCTGTGGGCGCCTTCGCGTGGGCGAAGCGCGTCGAGGGCCGCTTCAACAAGGTGGTCAACCAGGACTCCGAGCTGGTCAAGGCGCTGAGCTCCGACACGCCGCGGAAGCCCGGAGAGCCCTTCTACATGGTCATCCTCGGCACCGACACGCGGCCGGAGGAGAAAGTGGCCCGGTCGGACACGCTTCTGGTCGCGCGCATCGACCCCCAGACGAAGCGCGTGGCCATGATGTCCATCCCGCGCGACACCCGCGTCAAGATCCCCGGCTACGGCATGGAGAAGATCAACGCCGCCATGCAGCACGGAGGTCCGGCGCTGGTCATCAAGACAGTCAAGGACTTCACGGGCCTGCCGATCACCCACTACGCGAACATCAACTTCACGGGCTTCAAGGACATCGTCAACGCCGTCGGCGGGGTGACCGTCTACGTGCCCGAGAAGATCGATGACCTCCAGGCAGCGGACAACCACCCCTCGGCGCGCTACATCGCGAAGGGCTGGCAGACGCTGGACGGTCAGCATGCGCTGACCTTCGTGCGCGCGCGGCACCAGTTCGCAGACCAGGACTTCTCGCGCATCCGCAACCAGCAGTCCTTCCTGAAGGCGCTCGTCAAGAAGGCATCGACGCTCGCGAACCCGGTCCTTCTGGCGGGACTCATCAACGCCGTGTCGGAGGCCGTCGACACGGACATGTCGCTGTCCGAGCTGTACGGTCTGGCCCGCGACTTCCGGGGCATGCCCGAGACGAACCTCGAGACGATCACCATGCCCGGCAGCGCGAAGTTCATCAACGGGCTTTCCTTCGTCGTTCCCGACGATGCGGCCATGGCCAAGGTCATCAATCGCATGAAGACCGGCCAGCCGCTGTCCGGCAAGTCGATCGTGCCGACTTCGACGGTCTCGCCCAGCGGCACCACGTCCGCGAACACGAACAAGCCGGTGACCGTGAAGCCCGATCAGGTGACCGTCACGATCCGCAACGGGGCGGGTGTCTCGGGGATCGCGAAGAGCGTCTCCGACAGGCTGACGCCGCTGGGCTACAAGATCATCGAGACCGGCAACATGAACCAGTTCGTCTACGGCACCACGCTCGTCGTGTACAAGACGGACACGGTCAAGGCGGGAATGGTACGCGAGGCGCTGGGGCTGGGTGACGTGGTCGCTTCGCGATCCATGTACTCGTTCAAGACCGACATCCTCATCGTCGTCGGCAAGGACTGGGACGCGGCCAAGGCCGGCGCCGCCGCTTCACCCCGACAATAGGAGCCTAGGACTTCATGCACCGGCCCACACGCAGCCTTCGTCGTAGCCTCCCGCCGGTGCTCGCCGCTGTGCTGTGCGCGGCGGCCCTTGCCGCACCCGCGCGGGCCCTCGCGCTCGAGCCCATCTTCCAGTTCACCGGCCGCGGGTACGGCCACGGCGTCGGCATGAGCCAATGGGGCGCCAAGGGGATGGCTGACAACGGCTGGAGCTACCGGCAGATACTCGGCCACTACTTCCAGGGGTCGTGGGTCGCCACGTGGACGGGCACGACGACGGTCCACGTGAACCTCGACCCGAACGTGCCGGGCTCCGCCGCGGCGTACTCGAGGTCGTCATGGACCCTCGCTCCGGCCCACGGTCCGCTCACCCGGCTCGTCGTGAACGGGACGACCGCACCGACCGCCAACGCGTACCGCTTCCAGGGGAGCGGCTCGTCCCTCGCGGTCTACGACGCATCGAGCGGAGTCTTGTGGCAGACCCTGAGCGGCACGGTGGCCGTCACCGAGTCCGATCCGGGCGGCGGTCAGCCCGTGCTCATCAAGGTCGTTGACGGATCAGGGTGGGGGAACGCCGCCAATCGGCGGTACCGCACTCAACTGGAGCTGACTGCCGCGGGCGGGCTGGTGCGGCTCGTCAACCAGCTTGGTGTCGACGGCTACGTGCAAGGTGTCATCCCGCTCGAGTCCGGAGTGGACTGGGGCGAGGCGACCAAGGCGCAGGCGGTGGCCGCGCGCGGATACGCCCTCACCAGCGGAGGCACGCTGTACTGCAACACCTACAGCCAGGTGTACGGCGGCTTCGATGTCGAGCATGCGGCGAGCAACGCTGCAGCTTCCGCCACGTATCACGAGGTCGTGATGGCGCGCGATCCGGTCACGTCCTCGGACGTCATGGTCAAGACGTACTTCTTCTCAGCCTCAGGGGGGCACACTGAGAACATCGAGAATGTCTGGGGCAGCGGCGCGAAACCGTACTACGTGGGCGTCGACGATCCCTATGAAGCGCAGACCACCGCTCACGGGCACATCTGGGATGAGCAGCCGGCCTACTCCGCTGCTGTCGTGTACTCGAAGCTGGCACTATCGGGAGACATAGTCCCCGGGACGCTGAGCGACCCGGGAGCGATCCAGGACATCGTGGTCGCCCGACGGGGCGTCTCGGGCCGTGTCATGAGCGTTGAAGTGCGCGGTGCCACGCGCACCGTGACATTGAGCGGCGATTCGTTCCGCGGCGCGATGGGCTGGGGCGACACTTGGTTCTACGTGACAAGCTTCCAGTGGACTTCTGCGACCATGCCGCTCGGCGGGGGCACCGCGACCGCCTCCTTTCGCGTGTCGCCGCCCATCACCGGCCAGTTTCGCGGTCTGATCAAGGACGGGAGCGACACCGGGGTGCTGCTGAGCGCGGTCAACGGCTCGGGTTCCGTGACGCTCAGTGCGCTCGGTCGCTACTGGGTCGACGGCACGGTGTACAGCGTGGGGTCACCCGGTTCGACTGCGGGCGACCTTCGAGGGTCGGCATCGCTGTTCCGCAACGCCGGCACCGCGTATCAGCTGGAGGTCGTGCCCGGCTCGGCGCCGGAAGTCCCGGTCGCGGCCGCGATCACCATTCGCACAAGTGCGGCGAGCGTGCTGCACTACCGCCCGTTCGTGCTCTCGGGCGTGCTGACGCCCGGCAAGGTCGGTGATCCCTGTGTGGTGGAGGTCCGCAAGCCGGGCCTCGCGCGCTGGTCGTATTCATCCGCCCGACTCTGCTACTCGGCAGCCGGTGCCGACGGCGCAAACTGGTGGTATCGCTACACTCCGAAAGTCCACGGGACCTACACGTTCCGCGTGCGCTTCGCCGGTGACGCGTCGCGCCTCTCCTGCATGTCGCCGAACACCGTGGCGGTCAGGGTCCGATAGCGCCCGGCCCGCCGGCCTCTGCCCGCCTCGCCCCGCCCCGCCCGCGGGTCCGCGCGCCTGCCCGCTCGCCGACCGCTCCCCCCAACCGTGACGCCGCGCACTCAGCCGCCTGTCTGCGCCTGCCGATAAGCAAGACAGGGGCACGGCATAAGCGGGCGTGAGGCCCGCACGGGGTGGGCGACGAAAGGCGGGAACGGCGATGCGTAGGACATGGGTCCTCATACTGGCGGCGGTGCTGCTGATCGGCCTGCTCACAACGCCGGGCGTGGCGGCCGCGGAAGAGGCGAGCGGCACACCGCGCATCGCGATCGTGCGCTCGGCCATCGCCGACGCCACCCGGATGCCTGACGGTCGTGTGATCGGCAACCAGTTCATCCGCGCCGACCGGGCCGTGACCTGGCTGACCACCGAGTTCGGCGCCGAGAACGTCACCGTCATCGGTGACGCCGAGCTCGCCGACGTGAACGCGCTTCGCACCTACGACGTCGTCGTGCTGGTCCGCCAGATCTCGATGTCGGCGGCGCAGCGTCTGGCGATCCGCGACTACGTGGCCGGCGGCGGGGGTGTCGTCGCCATGTTCGGAACGGGCCGATGGGACTACGTCCCGACCCGCCGCCCCGCGTACATCGCCGCGATCAGCCTGTTCCCGAGCCTCGCCTGGGAGTGGGGCGAGACCTCCGAACTCTACGGCGTGTCCTTCTACAACGATCCGCTCACGTACGCGTCGCACCGGGTCGTCGGCGGCGCCCCCTCGGCGCATCCGATCCTGCAGATGACCGCCGACGAGCTTGGCCGCACCGCCCCGCTCGACATGGCGCCGAACCGCGCGGACTACAACGAGTACGTGCGCGTCCTTCCGGGTGCGGCCGTGACGCCGCTCGTCACCTACGCCAACGCGCCGTGCAGCGGCATCCCGACCAACGGGAGCGGCTGGCTGGCCGGCTGGTCCTCGCAGTACGAGTCCGGCAGGTTCGTGTACTTCGGCTTCCAGCTCTACGACGTGATCAGCATGAACTCCGCGAGCGACACGGGGGCCCAGGGCAAGGCGCTCTTCCTCAACTCGGTCCGCTGGGCGGGCACCGCCGACACGTACAGCCCCATCACACACTCGCCGCGGCTCGCGCAGACCGTCCGCCTGACCGGTCGTACCTGGAAGGTCACGCAGTCCGTCTCCGCCGGCCCGGGTGCTCCGCTGCGCGGGCAGTTCGGCCTGACGATCTTCGACCCGTCGGGCAGGGTCCGCTACCGCCGCACCAACAGCGCGTGGAAGATGATGTCGGTCGGGCAGTCGGTCAAGGGCCCGACCTGGAAGGTCGGCGTCGGGCGCGTGCAGCGCGGCCGCTGGGTGGTCCGCACCACGTTCAAGTACTGGGACTACGCGAAGGGCGGCTGGGTCACCGGCTACCGCGACGCCGCTGTCAGGGTCACGAGAGCCAGATAGCGCGCGACGAAGAACCCCGGAACCCTTTCGACGCCCGGATCCCTGCCCCAGGGAGCCGGGCGTCGGCTGTCTGAGGCTCCCGACGGTCCCGGCCGCGCTCCGTCGCGGTGCTACAATTGCCCCTGCGTCGGCCGGCGGGGGGCCGGCCCCGGCGCACGAGGAGGGGCCCATGCGTCCGCGCGGAATCGCAGTCATCGTCCTGTCCGTCGCGGCGTGCGCGCTGGCGCTGCCCGCTCCGGCCTTCGCAGTCGACGCCGCGCCCCGCATCGCCGTGGTCTACTCGCAGATCTCGCACGAAGCGACGATGCCGCCGATCTCCGAAGGTGCCACGGAGCCCATAGCGCTCGGGGGCCCGCTCTACGACGCGCGCGTCCAGGGTGTGGAGGACCTGCTGCGGCTCGAATTCGGCGACGCGGCCGTGACCCGCATCGGGGATGCCGAGCTTGAGAGCTTGGCCACGCTCGAGGCGTACGACGTCGTGGTGCTGACCCGCAACATCGCGGCCACGCGCACGGCGCGCGAGACCCTTCGGACGTACGTGATCCGCGGCGGCGCGCTGGTGTGCAGCTTCGGCACCGGCCGCTGGGACTACGACGCGGGCGGCCGGGGCTACTACCCGCTCGTCTACCTCACCGGCACGAGCCTGTGGGAGTGGGGCGAACTCTCCGAGATCATGCAGGTGGGCTTCGTCAACGACCCGCCGATGATCGCCGGCTTCCACATCGAGAACCATCCCGGCGCGGGTGCCCACCCCATCCTGCAGAAGACGATGGACGACCTCGGGCTCGCCTCGATCGACATGACCGCGGCGATCTCGGACTGCTCCGAGCTCGTCCGCACGCTTCCTCCCGCCGCATCCGTGACGCCGCTGCTGATGTACGACCACGCGACGCTCCGCCTTCCCGACGGTACGCGGCAGGCGGTGTCCGGCTCGCTCGCCGGGTGGACGTCCGAGTACAACATGGGCCGGGTCGTGTACTTCGGCTTCCAGCTGCACGACCTCGTCCGCGGCGACGGCGTCACGGATACCGCGTACGCGTCGGCGGCGACCCAGCGGCAGGCGGCCAGGCTCTTCGTGAACTCCGTGGCGTGGGCCGCGCGCACCGAGGACTACGGCGTCGTGCTGAAGGACCCGCGCCTCTACCTGAGCGGTTCGTTCGCCAACGGCCGCGTGCGCGTGACGCACCGGGTCGCCAACGCGGGGACGGTGCAGCTCCGCGGACGCATGGGCGTGAAGCTCTACGACCCCCGGGGCCGGCTGCGCTACAGCACGGAACTGCAGCGCGGCAGCATGACGATCTGGCCGACGTCGAGCTCCACGCTCGACTGGGTGATCAACATCGGCACCCCGGCGAAGGGCCGATGGACGGCGCGGTGCACCTACGTCTACTGGGACCACTTCCGGGGCGGCGAGGCCGTCGCCACCCGTGACCTGGTGTTCACCTCGACAGGCAGGACCATGAGGGTGACAGCCGCGCCCGGCCAGTGGGTGAGTGGCGCACTGCCGTCACCGGGGCCGGCGTACACGGGCGCGGACCGCTACGTGGTCGCCGCGTCGGTGGCGGGCGCTGGTTGGCCCGGCGGCTCCGGGGGTGCGATGCTCGCCACCGGCCTGAAGCCGGCCGACGCCCTGGCCGCCGCCGCGCTCGCGGGAGCCCTCGACGTGCCGCTGCTGCTCACGAAGCCGGGCGCCCTCGAGCCGTCCGTGCGGACGCGCCTCATCGCGCTGGCGCGCGGCAGGTCGACGTTCACCACCTACGCGGTGGGGACGAAGACCTACGTGTCGGATGCCATTGTCGCCGCGGGGGTCGCCGCCGTGCGCGCGGCCGGCGGCAAGGGCTCGGTGCGCGTCCAGCGCCTGCCCGGGCCCGGTGCACCGACCCAGGCCGCGGCGGTG
>CAZHMA010000091.1:0-7257 GCA_964533555.1 uncultured Eubacteriales bacterium | reverse complement strand
CGGGCGCATCCGTGACGCGGGCGTGACCGTTCTGCTCATCGAGCACGACATGAAGGTAGTCATGGACATCGCAGACCGGATCTACGTGCTCGACTTCGGCGAGCTGATCGCAGAGGGACTGCCCGCCGAGGTCAAGCGCCACCCCAAGGTCATCGAGGCCTATCTGGGCAAGGGCGCCGAAGCGATGCTGGCACAGTCGGAGGCCGGTTCAAATGGCTGAGAACGTGCTGAAGATAGACGCGATCCACACCTTCTACGGCCAGATCGAGGCGCTGAAGGGCATCAGCCTGCACGTCGACAAGGGCGAGATCGTCACGCTCATCGGCGCTAACGGCGCCGGCAAGTCCACGACGCTCAGGACGGTCTCCGGCCTGCTGGCCCCCCGGACCGGTTCCATCGTGTTCATGGGCGAGACCATCTCCGGAATGCCGGTCCACGACGTGACCGCCAAGGGCATCATCCAGGTCCCCGAAGGGCGTCACATCTTCCCGCGCATGACCGTCGAGGAGAACCTCGAGATGGGCGCGTTCCTGCGCATCAAGGACCCCGCGGGCGTCAAGGAGTCGATGGCCTGGGCCTACGAGCTCTTCCCGCGCCTGAAGGAGCGCCGCCTGCAGAAGGGCGGCACGCTCTCCGGCGGCGAGCAGCAGATGCTGGCCACCGCGCGCGGCGTCATGGCCGACCCCAAGCTGCTCATGCTCGACGAGCCGTCCATGGGTCTGGCTCCGGTCATCGTCGAGGTCATCTTCGACATCATCAAGAAGCTCAACGAGGAGGGCATCACCATCCTGCTCGTCGAGCAGAACGCGGCGATGGCCCTGCAGATCGCGGACCGCGGCTACGTGCTCGAGACGGGCACCGTGGCGCTCGAGGGTCCAGGCAAGGAGCTGCTCGGCAACGAGAAGGTCCGCAAGACCTACCTCGGGGAGTCATAGGCCCGCAGCGCGTGCGACACGATCGAAACGAAGGGCGCCGTGACCGGCGCCCTTCGTACGTGTGCGTGCAGGGTGCTCAGTCGGGGCGCGTGATCGCGCGCTCGGCCACGGCCCGCGAGCCAGCTGCCGCGCGCTCGACCGAGTGGTAGGGCAGAGCCGACTTGCCCTCGCGAACGCGCCAGATCCCCGCGCTCATGACGGCCTCGACGGCGTGCTCGCCGCCCTCCGCGACGACGGCGGACTCGGGGTCCTTCGTCTTGCTCGTGCGAATGACCGCCAGGTCGGCCTGGATCCCCGGCGCGATGGATCCGAACATGTGGTCCAGCCCGAGCGTCCGGGCGCCGTCATGGGTGAGCATCGCGACGATCCGCCGTGACGTGAGCGTGGGGTCGAGCGCTCGCAGGGCGCGCGCCTCTTCCCACAGGTCGAGATCGTGGTTGCTGGCGGCCGAGTCGGTGCCGACGGCCAGGTAGATGCCGGCCGCAGAAAGCTCCGCCACCGGCGGCCGGCCGTTGTGCAGGTAGGCGTTCGACCGCGGGCACAGGACCACGCCGCGCGCGGACCTCTTAAGGCGCCTGGCGTCGCCGGACTCGAGGTTCGTGCAGTGGATCGCCACGGCGTCCTGCAGGACGCCGAGCCCGTCAAGGTAGGCGACCGAACCCACACCCGGCGCCCGGAAGCCGTGGGCGAGCCGCCCCGCCGTCTCCGCGAGCGGGCCGGCGCCCCGGTGCATGAGGTCGCGCTCGGCCGCCGACTCCGCGACGTGCACGGCGTAGGAGATGTGGTGGCGCTGCGCCACGTTCCACATGGCCCGCAGGAGTTCCGGGCCCGAAGTGTACGGAGTGTGGGGAGAGACGCCGCAGCGGGCACGCCCGGTCGAGCAGGCGCCCACTTCGGCGGGGAACTCGCGCTCGGCAAGCTCGCCGGAGAGGTCGCCCGGATCGACCCCGAGCACCTCCCAGTAGAAGACGCCCCCGAGCCCCACATCCGCGCACGCGGCCAAGGACTCCGGGCCGTAGGCGATGTCACCGACGCAGGTGACCCCGCAGCGCAGCGACTGCAGCGCGCCAAGGGCGGCCGAGGCAGCGAAGTCGTCATCGCTCATGGCGAGGATGGCCTTCGTCACGGACTTGAGGAACGGACGCATCGGCATGGATTCGACGAGACCGCCCAGCACCGTGAGCGACAGGTGCGTGTGCGCGTTCACCAGGCCGGGCATGATGACGCAGCCTTCGAAGCGCTCGACCAGGTCGTCGGGCGCGGCGGCGACGACGTCCTGCAGCCGGCCGACCATCTCGATGCGCGAGCCGTGCGTGAGGACCGCTCCGTCGGGCAGTGGGCGGCCGGTGATCGGGAGCACCCAGTCGGCGGTGAGGATCATGCTCCGGGATCCGCCGGAGAGGGGCGAGCCGCACCTTGGCGCTCGTCCGGGATGGACAGCAGGCTCGGCTTGCGGAGGTCGCTGCAGCCGCATGCGGCGTCCAGGTCCGCATCGGCGATCACGTCGAGGACGCAGCGGGCGATGGCGCCCGCCTCCTCGTCGAAGATCTGCCGCAACTCGGCGTGCTCCCACTCCTTCACGACGCCTTCGCCGTAGTTGACGACCATGTAGATCCCGGCGAAGCACGCGCCGATGTCACGGGCGAGCACGACCTCCGGGGCGAAGGACTGCCCGATGATGTCGCCGCCCAGGCGGCGCATGTAGTCGACTTCGGCGACCGACTCGAAGCGCGGGCCGTCGGTGACCAGGTAGACGCCGCGCGGGAACACGCGCGGGAAGGTCTCCGACGCGCCGGCGTACAGCATGCCGTGGAGGACCGGGCAGACCGGCTCGCGCATGATGAGCAGATGGTCGCCGCGGACGTAGATGTCCTGACGCACCGTGAGATCGATGAAGTCGTTGGGCACGACGATGTCGCGCGGGTCGAGCAGGTGGTTCAGACTGCCCACGCCGCCGTCGGAGAGCACCTTGCGCACGCCCGCCTGATGAAAGACCCAGAAGGTCTGCAGGCTCGCGTCCGCGCGCTTCACGCCGCGTCGCCAGCCGTGCATGCGCACGGCCAGCGCCTCACGCGGACCGCGCGATCCTGTCACGCGGAAGTGCGTGAACGCGGGGGAGCGCCCGAACGGCGTCTCGAACACCAGGTCTTCGGCCAGGATCTCCACGCGGTCGTCGGCGAGCGAGTGCGGGAACGGCCGCGACAGCGTGCCGCTGCCGCCGCATATCCCGAACTCGGCTCCGGGTACCGGCTGTGTCATCTAGGGTCTCCTCCTCCGGTGAATCAGGCTACCCGAGCGCCGCGTTGCGCGCCACCTGATGCCCGACGGCCCGCACGCACCCGAAGCGTTCCGCGTCACCGGTGGAGGCGCATCATCTGCCGCGTCCGCTTCCAGGCCAGCCGGAAGCTGCCCACCTGCAGCCAGTACATGATGTAGGTGAGCCGCTTCATGATGATGGCGAATCTGCCGGAGACGTTGAGCTTGAACATCCAGCCGACGCCCCAGCCGGGGCCGACGCTCACGAACTCGCCGTGCATGTGCGGTGCGAAGGCGGCGGGCTCACCACCGCGGGCTTCGGCCAGGATGCTGTCTGCGGCGCACTCCGCCTCGCGGATGGCGAACTGCGCGAGCATCGGCAGCACCCGGTTGTCCTTCGGGTCCTTGAACGCCGCGACGTCGCCGACCACGTAGATGTCGTCGTGACCTTCGGCCTTCAGGGTCTGGTCGCACACGAGCCTGCCGGACTTGTCGAAGGTCAGGCCCCACTCGACCGCGTCGGGGTCGGCATGCGCTCCGCCGCACCACACGAGGACGGGCGAATACACCTCGCGTCCCGACTCCAGATGCGCGGTATCGTCAGCCACCTTGACGAGCTTCTCGCCGAGGATGACCTCCACGCCCATCTTCTCGAGGCGCCTGCGGGCCTTGACCCGCTGGGACTGGGGCAGGTCGTAGAGCACGTCGGCGCGGCCCTCGATCAGGCGCAGACGCATCTCGGCCGGGTCCATCCCGGCGCGGCGGACCATCCTCGGCAGGACGGCGGCGATGGTGCCGACGACCTCGATGCCTGTCGCGCCGCCGCCGACCACCGTGAAGCTGAGCGCGCGCTCGCGGTCGGCGCGCTCCGGCATGGCGGCGGCGAGCTTGAACTGGGCCTCGATCGCGCGCTGCAGGTTCTGGGCATCGGACACCGACCACATGGTGATCGCGTGCTCGGCGAGGCCGGGGACCGGCGGCGTCGTGGCGATCGCGCCGGTGGCCACGACCAGGCGCCAGAACGGGATCTCGCACACGGGGTTGCCGCGCGGGCCGACGCTGACCGCGTGCCGGTCCGGGTAGACGCACTCGAGCCGCTCGTAGACGCACTTGATCGGCAGGCCGCGGAAGATGTCGAGGTGCCACAGCTCGGCGAACTGGGGCCGCGGGGTGCCGGCCGCGACGAGGTCGAGCTCGGACAGCGCCTGCTGGTACGGGCGCGCCTCCACGAGCACGATCTCCAAGTCGTCGGCCGGCCTGGCGCGATGGGCCAGGGTCACGGCGAGCGTCATGCCGGCGTAGCCACCGCCGGCTATGACGACGCGGCGCTTGGCTGTCGTGGCGGAAACGCTTCGGGGGTCTGCGATCTCCATGAACGGTCGTCCTTCCGGCGGTCCGGGCAACGTCTCGGGGGCCGGATCCTCCCCACTTGAGACATATGCCCGCGAGCTGCATGTCGCGTTCGCTCGCCATCCGCTGCCGGGCGGGCGGCCTTACCTAGAACCTGCGCACCTCACGATACAGGGTGTCGCGCTGGACCGGTGTGAAACCGGCGTCGGCGATGAGGCGGACCAGCTCGTCGCGGGCCAGCATGAAGCGCGTGCCCGCGGCCGCGACGACGTTCTCCTCGATCATGGTCGATCCCATGTCGTTCGCCCCGAAAACCAGCGAGACCTGGCCGATCTTCGGCCCCTGGGTCACCCATGAGGCCTGGATGCTGGCCACGTTGTCGAAGAACAGGCGGGACACCGCCAGCGTGCGCAGGTAGTCCCAGCCGGAAGCGGCCGTCATCCCGCCGCCGGCTGTGACCGCCTCGTCCTCGAGCGCGGTGTTGCCGGGCTGGAACGACCACGGGATGAACGCGCGGAAGCCGACGTGGCCGCCGGCCACCGCCTCGTCCTGCACCTCGCGCAGGCGTGCCATGTGCTCCACCCGCTCCTCGAGGGTCTCGACCCCGCCGAACATCATGGTGGCGGTCGTCGAGAGGTCCAGGCGGTGCGCGTCGCGCATGACGTCGAGCCACTCGGTGGACGTCGCCTTCTTGGGCGAGACGTGGGTGCGCACGCGGTCGACGAGGATCTCCGCACCGCCGCCCGGGAGCGAGTCCAGCCCGGCGTCGCGCAGGCGCGCGAGCACGGTGCGCACGGGCAGACCTGAGAGCTTCGACAGGTGCACGATCTCCGGCGGACCGAAGCCGTGCACGTGGATGGGATAGCGGGCCTTGAGCTCGCGCAGCATCGTCTCGTACCACTCGAGCGGGAGGTCGGGATGCATGCCGCCCTGCAGCAGGATCGCCGTTCCCTCGAGCGCGATCGTCTCCTCGACCTTCGCGTACAGCTGCTCGGGCGAGAGCACGTAGGCGTCCGGGTCGTCGGCGTCGCGGTAGAAGGCGCAGAAGCTGCAGCCGGACACGCACACGTTGGTGTAGTTGATGTTGCGGTCGACGATGAACGTGACCTCGCGCTCGGGATGCAGGCGCGCGCGCATGGCGCTGGCGGCCGCGGCGAGCTCGAGCATGTCCGCATCACGAAGGACCGACATCGCCATCTCCGGCGTGAGCCGAAGCGTGCCGGCGGCCGCGCTGTTCGCCAGCGCCGCGGCAGCCTCGACGGGCCTGGCGGGAGTGACCACGGCTCAGTCCTCGCCGAAGATCTCGAGCTCCGGCACGCGCTCGAGCTGGCCGATGGCCGCCGCCTCCGTGAGGTAGCGGCGCAGGCCGTCGCGATAGCGCGGCTCGAAGCGGAACTGGAGCGCGTCGAAGTAGCTGCGGAAATGGGCGGCGGGGAAGGCCTCCCAACGCGCGGCGTACTCGGAGATGTCGTCAAGGTGCGCGCGGCAGTAGGTCAGCGAGCCGTCGAGCGCGTCAGCCACGGTCCGTACCGCCTCGGGCTGCTCGGCGGCGTAGTCCCGGCGCACGGCCCACACCGCGTACACCATCGGCAGGCCGGTCCACCCGGTCCAGACGCTGCCCAGGTCGTAGGCGAAGAGCCCCTCCGGCCTCTGCCAGTAGGCGCGCAGGGCCTCGTCGCCGATCAGCAGGGCGGCGTCGGCGTCACGCAGCATCGCGGGCAGGTCCGGGGGCATCTCCACGAACGAGGCGTCGGCGCCCCAGCGCTTGGCGATCAGGATCCTCGCCAGCACCTGGGACGTGCGGGAGCTGTCGGTGAGCGCAACCGTCTTGCCGCCGAGATCCTCGGCCGGGACCTTCGACAGGAGCAGGATCGACTGGACCTCGCCGTCGGACGAGATGGCGATGTCCGGCAGCAGCATGAGGTCGTCCGCGTGCCGTGCGTACTCGATGGCCGGTATCGGCGCGATGTCGAGCTCGCCGCCCATGATCTGGAGCGCCAGGCTCTTCGGGGTGGCCTTGACCAGGTCGACGTCCAGGAGCACGTCGTTCTTCACGAGGCCGTAGTAGAGCGGCAGGCAGTTGAGGAACTGGATGTGGCCGAGGCGCGGGCGCATGGCTAGGACGCGTCCGTGCCGTCGTACACCTTGACCACGCGGTAGAGCGTGTCCCGCTCGACCGGCACGTGCCCGGTCTCGCGGATCATCTCCACGAGGTCCTCCTTCGAGAGCGCCTCCGGCGTGGTCGCGCCGGCCATGTGCGTGATGCGCTCCTCGACGACCGTGCCGTCCAGGTCGTCCACGCCGAAGGCCGTCGAGAGCTGCGCGACCTTCAGGCCGAGCATGATCCAGAACGCCTTCACGTGCGGGATGTTGTCGAGCATGAGGCGCCCGATGGCGAGCGTCTTGATGTCGTCGAACCCGGTGGTGGCCGGCAGGTCCGACATCTCGGTGTTGGCCGGATGGAAGGCCAGCGGGATGAAGGCGAGGAAGCCGCCCGAGGCGTCCTGCTGCTCGCGGAGGCGGATCATGTGGTCGACCCGCTCCTCGAGCGTCTCGATGTGGCCGTAGAGCATGGTGCAGTTGGTGGAGATGCCGAGGCTGTGGGCTTCGCCGTGGATGCGCAGCCACACCGGCGAGGACGTCTTCTTCTCCCAGGCCGCGGCGCGCAGCCGGTCGGAGAAGATCTCGGCGCCGCCGCCCCGCAAGGCGTCGAGGC
>CAZHMA010000090.1:0-7408 GCA_964533555.1 uncultured Eubacteriales bacterium | reverse complement strand
CGGACAGTTTCGGGGAGATGCCGGCTCCCCAGCCTGCGTCCGACAACCGCACCATCGGGCCGTCTCGCGTGAGGCGGGCGTTGTTGACGAGGATGTCGAGCGACCCCAGCTGCGCGACGCACGCCTCGACCAGTGACGCACATGCCGCCGGGTCCGAGACATCGCCCTGAAGGACGGCGGCCGTGCCGCCTGCAGCCGAGACGGCCGCCGCCACAGCCTCCGCCGCGTCACGGCTGCCCGCGTAGTTGACCGCGACAGCGGCGCCCTCCTGGGCGAGCCGCACCGCGATGGCGGCGCCGATGCCGCGCGACGCACCCGTGATCAGGGCGGTCTTGCCCTCGAGCCTGTTCACCTACGAGACCTCCTCGATGATGGGGTCCAGCCCGTTCTCCTCGACCGAGTAGGCCGTGAGCCCCTCCACACGCCGGGCGAGGCCCTTGAGCACGCTGCCGGGTCCGACCTCGACGATGGCCGTCAGACCCGCTGCCCGCAACGCCGCCATCGTCTCGGTCCACCGGACCGGCGACGTCATCTGGCGCGACAGCCGCGCCCGCAGTGAATCGGCGTCCGTGGCCGGCGTCGGGTCCGCGTTCTGGTACACGGGCACGCCCGTGTCGCTGAAGGTCGTGCGCCCCAGTACTTCCGCGAACGCAACGGCCGCCGGCTCCATGAGCGGGCTGTGGAACGGGCCCGCGACGTTCAGCGGGACGAGCCGGCGCGCGCCCGCCTCGTTCAGTGCGATGGTGGCGGCCTCGAGGCCCTGGTGCGTTCCCGAAAGCACGACCTGGCCCGGCGAGTTGTCGTTGGCCATCCACACGCCCGTGATCCCCTCCGTCAGGGCCGCGACCACGGGACCGTCCATGCCGATGACGGCGACCATGCCCCCGGGAGTATCAGCGGCGCACTGCGCCATGAGGCGCGACCGCTCCACTACCAGCTCGAGACCGGCCTCCACCGAGAACGCTCCCGCGATGGCCAGCGCGGCAAGCTCACCGAGGCTGTGCCCGGCCACCGCCTCCGGCCGAAGCCCCTCCTCTATCGCGCTCGCGCCCCAGACCCAGTCGGCGAGGTACAGCAGAGGCTGGGACGCCCTCGTGTCCGAGAGCTGCTCGACGGTACCGCCGGCGGCGATGTCCCTGAGATCGAGCCCCGAGAGCGCCTCGGCGGCGTCCAGGAGCCTCACCAGTCCGTCGCGCTCCGGCAACGCCTCGAGCATCCCGTGACGCTGGGACCCCTGGCCCGGGAACACGAATGCGGTCCTGGAAGACATCACACCCCGCTCACGACACCCGCGCGCTCATCGCGCGCAGGATCGATTCGGCCTGGGCCATCATGTCGGCGATGATCGCGGCGGCAGGCCGGATTGCGCCGACCATTGCCGCGCACGGGCCGGCAATGATGGGGCCCATGTCCACGTCGCCGTCCTTCATGCACAGGGCGAGCTTGCCGGCTCCCAGCGCCTCGATCTCTTCGGCGCGTCCCGTGCGGTCCAACTCCTCGAGCTGCCGTGACAGCTTGTTCTTGATGACGCGGACGGGATGGCCCGTGGAGTAGCCGGTGACCACGGTGTCGCGGTCGCGGGCCTTGAGCACGCGCTCCTTCACGGCAGGATGGATCGCACATTCGGTGGCACACATGAACCGGGTGCCGATCTGCACGGCCTCCGCTCCGAGCGCGAACGCCGCGGCGAGACCCCGCCCGTCGGCGATGCCGCCGGCGGCGATCACCGGGATGTCGACGGCGTCGGCCAGCTGCGGCGTCAGCACCATGGTCGTGAGATCGCCGATGTGTCCGCCGGCCTCCATGCCCTCGCCGATGATAGCGTCCGCTCCGGCGGCCTCCAGGCGCTTCGCCAGGGGGATGCTCGGAGCGATGGGCAGCACCTTGATGCCCTTCGCCTGAAGGGCCTGCATGTACTTGCCGGGATTGCCCGCGCCCGTCGTGACGGCGTGCACGCCCTCGGCCAGCACCATCTCGACGATGTCGTCGATGTGGGGCGTGAGCAGCATGAGGTTCACGCCGAACGGCTTGTCGGTGGCGGCCTTCGCGCCCCTGATCTGCTCACGCAGCAGGTCGGTGGGCATGTGGCCCGCACCGATGACCCCGAAGCCGCCCGCGTTGCTGACGGCCGCGACGAGCTCCCAGGTCGCGGTCCAGGCCATGCCTCCCTGGATGATGGGGTGCTCGATCCCGAGCAGCTCGGTGACCCTCGTGCGAATCGCCATCTAGCGGCTCTCCTTCTTGGTCCAGCGGACGATCGATGCGCCCCACGTGAGGCCGGCGCCGAACCCCACCAGTGCGCATATCTCACCCGGGCGAAGGTTCCCGGCAGTATACAACGCGTCCATGGCCAGAGGTATCGAGGCGCTGGACGTGTTGCCCGTGTACTCGATGGTGCTCACGACGTGTTCGTGCGGAACGCCCAGGCGATCGGCGATGGTGTCGAGGATCCTCTGGTTGGCCTGGTGCGGCACCAGCCAGTCGATGTCATCGACGCCCAGCTTCGACTCCTTCAGCGCCTGGCGCGTCGCCTTCGGGATGGAGCGCACGGCGAACTTGAAGACCTCGTTGCCGTTCATCTGCAGGTACTGCTCGTGGGCCGCCAGACGCTCCGGCGTCGAAGGCACGGCCGCTCCCCCCGCGGGCACGCTCAGCAGGCCAGCCCCGCCGCCGTCGGTACCGAGGTGGATGCCGAGCACGCCGGGCTCGTCGGACGCCCGGAGCACGAACGCGCCCGCTCCGTCACCGAACAGCACACACGTGGAGCGGTCGGTGAAGTCGACGAAGCGCGTCAGCGCGTCCGCACCGATCGCGAGAACCGTCCTCGCCCGGCCGGACTCGATCGCGGCCGTGGCATGCTGCAGGGCGAAGATGAAGCCCGTGCACGCCGCGTTGACGTCGTAGGCGGGACACGTGAGGCCCATCTTGGCCTGGGCCAGGCTGGCAGTGGACGGGAAGAACATGTCGGGCGAGGCGGTCGCGACCACGAGAAGGTCGACTTCCCCGGGCTCGACGTCCGCGTCGGCCAGCGCCGCCGCCCCCGCGCGTGCCGCGAGGTCGGAAGTGGCCTCCCCTTCCGCCACGATGCGGCGCTCCCTGATCCCGGTGCGCGAGAAGATCCACTCATCGGACGTCTCGACCATGCGCTCGAGGTCCGTGTTGGTCAGGCGGCGCTCCGGAAGGTATGAGCCTATGCCGATGACGGCGGCGTACTTCATCGATTCACTCGTCTCGCAGGTGTCGTTTCGCGGTGGCAGGCATAGTACACGACCGGTCACGGACGTACATCCCCGGTGACTAGCCCGCCATCGCCTCGGTTATGCGCTCGACGAGCCCGCCGCGTACCGCCTGGGCGCCCACGCGCAGGGCCGACGCGATCGCCCGCGGGCCCGACGTGCCGTGCGCTATCAGCGCGAGCCCGTTCACGCCCAGCAGCGGCGCGGCGCCGTGCGTCTCGGGGTCGAGCCGGTCCCTGAGCGACTCCAGGGACGGCCGCAACACCGCCGCGGCCACCTTGTTCACGGGAGACGACAGCATCGCCGCCTTGAACTGCCCCAGGAGCGCCTTGCTCAGCCCCTCCATCAGCTTCAGCACGACGTTGCCGGTGAAGCCATCAGTCACCACCACGTCGACGGTTCCGAACGGGATGTCGCGTCCCTCGATGTTGCCGGCGAAACCCTCCACGGCGCCCGCCATCAGCCCATGCGCCTCCTGCGCCAAGAGCGACCCCTTCGTCGCCTCCTCGCCGTTGTTCAGCAGGGCGACCCTGGGCGACTGCACCCCGAGCACGGTGCGCGCGTACGCCGCGCCCATCTGGCCGAACTGCACCAGGTATTCGGCCTTGCAGTCGGTGTTGGCGCCCACGTCCAAGAGCACGACGGGCGTGGTGGTCGTGGGAAGGACCGCAGCTATCGCGGGCCTCGAGACGCCCTTGATGCGCCCGATGACGAGCGTGGCTGCCGCCATCACCGCTCCGCTGTTGCCGGCGGACAGGAATCCCTGGGCGCGTCCGTCCTTCACGAGCCTGCAGCCCACGACGATCGTGCTGTCGGGCTTGGAGCGCACCGCGTTCGCGGGATGCTCGTCCATGCCGATGACGTCTGAGGCCACCACGGCCTCGACCCGCTCGTTCGCGGCTGCGTAGGGCGTCACGACCTCGGACGGGCCCACGAGCAGCACTCTGAGCGCGGCATCGGCTGCGAGCGCCGCGGTGACGCCTTCCAGGACGACGGCCGGTGCGTAGTCGCCCCCCATGGCGTCTATCGCGATCTGGATGGGTGCGGACGTCACGGGATCTCCTTCGATGCGGTCGGACGGGGTAGGTCGCTTTGGACCAGCTAGACGCCGAACGCCTCGAAGAGCTCGTCGGTCGCGACCCCATCGGCGAACATGGCGCGTATTCTATCAGCCTTGCCGGGGCCATGAAGCCTGACGCGGCCCATCAGCGCCTCCATGCGCTCCACGGCCGTGAGGGTGTCCATGTCCACCATGATCATGGGTACGCCGATCTCGTCGGCCCGCGCGAGGACGAGCGGCGCGGGCGGCAGGTTGCCCGTCACGATGATCGCGTTCGTCGAGGTCTCGAGCGCGGCCAGCTGCACGTCGGCCCTGTCCCCGCCCGTGATGACCGCCTTGTGGGACTTGCGGCGGAAGAAGCGCAGGGCCTTCTCCTGGCCCATCGCCCCCACCATGAAGGTCTCGACGTCCTGCTCCAGATGCTCCTCCGCGGTGAGGACGGTCCCGCCGAGCGCCGTCACGATCTCGGAGACGGTCACCGACGACAGGACCGGGTCGGACGGGAGCGTCCCGAAGCAGCGGACGCCTTTGCGGTCCAGGAAGGGCACCGCGTGGTCCATGAGGGCCGGGCGCTCAGATTCCCGCACCAGGTTGAAGATCACCCCGACCAGCCGCTCGCCCAGGCAGTCGCGGGCGCTCAGCAGCGCGTCGGGCATCG
Source organism: uncultured Eubacteriales bacterium (assembly GCA_964533555.1). Classification (GTDB taxonomy): domain Bacteria; phylum Actinomycetota; class Coriobacteriia; order Anaerosomatales; family PALSA-660; genus JANYAK01. The sequence continues at coordinate 2,454 of CAZHMA010000090.1, read as the reverse complement.
CGAGGACGGACCAGCGCTCCACGAGAAGCACCTTGCCGTCCACGATCTTGGCCACGTCGCACAGCGACAGTCCCACCGTGCACCCCTGGGAGATGTCGGAAGGCCCCTCGACGATGACCACGTCCCGGCCCTCGGAGGCGCGCGCATACGCCTGTGCGACACGCTCGTGCTGGTCCCCCGACCGGCCCGCCAGCACGTCCTCGACGAACGACCGCGTACGCACGACGGGGCACACGGCGTCGACCGGGCCCGGGACGGCGAGCAGCCGGTTCACGTACGCCGCGTCCTGGTCGGTCTCCACGCCGTCGGAGACGTACGGCATCGTGCCGTACGGCTTGAAGTAGCCGACGCGCTTGCCGCGCTTCTCCAACTCGGCGATGAGAGCGATGCAGACACCGCTCTTGCCCGAGTACGGCACGGTCGACGAAACGACGATCGCTGTCATTGTCCCTAGCCTCCGATACCGATGCGCACGTCCGCGGCGACGGCCCCGCCGCCGCGGTCCATGACGATGAGCGGGTTGATGTCCATCTCGACGATCTCGGGGAAGTCCACGGCGAGCGCGGATGTCCGGACCAGGACGTCGACGATGGCCTCGATGTCCGCGGGCGCCTGCCCGCGCGCGCCCCTGAGCAGGCCGAACGCGCGGATCTCTGACACCATCGTGCGTGCCTCCTCGCGCGACACCGGGCAGAGCCGGAACGTGACGTCCTTCATGACCTCCACGTACACGCCGCCCAGGCCGAACATCAGCAGGGGCCCGAACTGCGGGTCGCGGTTGACGCCCACGATGACCTCGCGCCCCTTCGGCGTCATCGCCTGGACGGTGACCCCCCAGAGGTCCGCGTCGGGCATCCGCTCCAGAGCCGCGCGGGTCACCTTCTCGTAGGCGGCGGCGAGCTCGTGCTCACCGTTGACGTTGAGGCAGATGCCCCCGATGTCGGACTTGTGGAGGATGTCCGGGCTCGCGATCTTCACCGCGACCGGATAGCCCACCTCGGCAGCCAACGTCTTGGCCGAGGCGAGATCGCGGGCCAGCCCGCCCGCCGGCGTCGGGATGCCGTACGCTTTGGTGATCGCCGAAGCGCCCTCCTCCGTGATGAACGGACGACGGGCCGCGCGGGCCGAATCGATGCGCCGCCTCACCGTGTCGCGGTCCGCCTCGACCGACGTGGCAGGCACCGACGGACGCGCAAGGTGCTCGCGGTAGCGCTCCATCGCGCCCAGCGACGCCACGGCGCGCTCGGGAAACGCGTACGCCGGCACGCCCTCCCTCGCAAGCACCGTGCGGGCGCCCGCGACGATCTCGGCGCCCATGAAGCACGCCAGGACGGTCTTGCCGGAAGACCGGGCCACGTCCGCGATCGCACGGGCGGTCGCTTCGGGCTCGGTGGGGGCCTGCGGCGTCAGGATCACGAGCACGGACCGCACGTTAGGATCGGCCACGATGGCCCGCAAGGCGTCGGTGTAGCGCGAGGCCGGCGCGTCCCCGAGGACGTCGACGGGGTTGTACAGGGCCGCCGCCGCGGGAAGCGACTCCCGCAGCGCGTCGACCGTCTCCTTCTCCAGGGAAGCGAGCTGCACCTTGTAGAAGTCGCACGCGTCCGTGGCCATGATCGCAGGGCCGCCGGCATTGGTCAGGATCGCCAGCCCGGGTCCCGAGGGAAGCGGCTGCCGGCTGAAGGCCTCCGCGAAGTCGAAGAGGTCCTGCACGGTGTGAGCCCGTATGACGCCGGCCTTGCGGAACGCGGCGTCGTACGCGGTGTCCGAGCCCGCGAGGCTGCCCGTGTGCGACGAGACCGCGCGCGCGCCCGCGTCCGACCCGCCCGACTTGAGGACGACAACCGGCTTCACGGCCGTGAGGCGGGTGGCGGACTCGACGAACGCGGGGCCGTCCGCCACCGACTCGAGGTACGCCACAACCGCACGGGTGCCGTCGTCCCCGCGCCACATGTCCATGAGGTCGGATTCCGAGACGTCCGCCCGGTTTCCGAGGGAGACGAACGACGACAGCCCCACGCGGCGCCCTATCGACCAATCGAGCACGGCGGTGCCGAGCGCGCCCGACTGGGACATGAACGCCGTGCCCCCGGGTGCCGGCATCGTAGCTGCGAAGGACGCGTTCAGGTGCGCGTGCGTCGCGATGACGCCCAGGCAGTTGGGGCCGATGACACGGACCCCGTGACGGCGCGCGGCCTCGACGACCTGGCGCTCGAGCGCGGCGCCCTCCCGCCCGGTCTCCTTGAACCCGGCCGAGATGACGATCGCGTACCTGGTCCCGGCCGCCCCGAGCTCCTCGACCACGCCTGGCACCGCCGCGGCGGGAACGACCACGACGGCGAGTTCGGGGACTTCGGGCAGGGCGGCGATGCTGGGATAGCAGCGCCTGCCCTCGGCCTCCTCCAGATGCGGGTTCACCGGGTAGACGGCACCGGCGAACTCCTGCGCCAGAAG
>CAZHMA010000089.1:0-7412 GCA_964533555.1 uncultured Eubacteriales bacterium | reverse complement strand
CGTGGAGCGCGCGCAGTCGAAGGAGATCTGGTTCGCCATGTTGCCGGCGGTTACCGCTAGATATCTGGGCACTGGCAGGGACGAGACCGGCGCGGGTGCCGCGGGCGTGCGACGAACCACGGCCGAGGCGAACGAGGGGACGAGCAGGAGCGAGGCGATCACGAGCAGAAGCACCGCCGCCCTTCCCGCTCTGACGATCCGCGGCCGCATGATCGCGCCCATCGCACTCCCTCCGCAAGATCGGCGTTGATGCCCGGCCGGGACCCCGTACGGGGCCCGGCCGCTAGAAGGTCGGCCAGTACTGGTAGACCTCGGCCCCGCAGTCCCCGTGGCAGTCACTCCCGGGCGTGTGGGTCCATGTCGCTCCGTGCCCGTGACATGACAGGCAGTCGCTGCCTTCGGCCGGCAGGATCGACGTGAAGTCGTCATGGTCGCCGTCGTTCATGTAGTGGCAGTACGAGCAGCCCATGTGCATGTCGCGCACGCTGCCCGCATGACAGGACGTGCACAGTTGGCTCGTCTGCACACCGTTGTTCGCGGCGATACCGGCCTTCCCGTTCACGTTCGCAGGATAGTGGAAGATGCTCGAGCTGCCGTGGGGATCGTGGCACGTGTCGCATGCCAACGCGGGCGTGGACTGCGCGTACCCGATCATGGGACTCGTCATGCTGCCGCTCTTCGCGCCATGGGCATCACCGCTGCCCGAGGTGACCCACGCAGCGCCGATGTTGCGCATGGCGACCGGCGCGGAGACGCCAGCCGGGAGCGTGCCCGTATGGCACTTGAGGCATGTCGTGTTGTCGGACATCGTCGCGCGCTTCGTCAGAGTCACATCAGTCCCCCACTGACCGCTCGACACGACGTCCCACTTGGAGGTCAGGCGATTGAAGAGGTAGACCGTCGTGGGATGCGCGGCCGTGGGCTCGCCGTGACCCGTCCACGTGAACGTGATGGCCTCAAGGCCCTTGGCCGCCCCGGTGGACAGGTCGAAGCGCATGGCCTGCCAGTTGCACCGTCCTTCAGCCACGGCGAGGTCGGTCTCCAAATACACGCCGTTCGCGGTCGCCGCCTTTGCCCGCTCGGATGCGGAGACCGCGGTCCCGGGCGCGGAGATGGTCGGCAGGGTGGACGCCGGTCCTTCGCTGACATACACCGCGGACGGCGTGAACGTCGCCACTCCGTCACCGACCAGGTCGGCCGTGACGATAGCGAGGTCGGTGTTCACCGAGTAGGGCAGCGGATTCTGACCCGCTGGCCCGGCGTACTCACCGTCGGGAGCGACTCCCAGCAGCCCCATGTAGCTGACGAGCGCCTGGCTTTGCAGCGGAGCGGGCGCGCTCATGCCTAGCGCAGTCAGCGACTCGGTTCCCCCGACGCGCTTGTGGTACTCGGTAAGGTACGCCCGCGTCTCCGGCGTGTCAGGGTAGTGCTCGGTGTCCGGATAGGGGTAGTTGGACATCGCCGAGAACGGCAGAGGCCTCACGGTACGGGCCAAGTCGTTCTTCAGGTCCTTGTAGAAGCCGTAGGCGCCCATGATGAGCGCGCGCTGCACGCCGGCGGCCGGCGCAGGCAAGGCCCCGAACTCGACGTCGAGCTCGTCCCCGCCGCCGTAGATGGCGAACTGGTCGTCGACCGACGACAGAAGCGGTGCAACCGCGCCGTACCTCGTGTACAAGCCCGGGAACAGCTGCTCCTCTGCGTTCGGCGGACCATAGACGAACTCATACAGGTCCGGATTGAGGCTCGATACTCCGTCGATCCCGTGCTTGCCCAGCTCCGCCTTGAGCAGCGGCGCCTCCGTGAGGGTGACCGGCTGATCGGCCGAGGTGTCGACCTTGATCATGTCGATGTACGTCTTGTACAGGAACGTGAGCCGGACCTTCGGTCCGCCGTGCGTGAGCGCCTTGGTGATGTCGAATACGTAGGTGCGCTCGAACTCCGGCGGCACGGGCATGAACACCTCGCTCGCGGGCACGCTGAACCACGTCCCGTCGGCCTTCTGCACCTCGATCTTGGTGCGCGGACCGAACCTGGCCGACTTTGCCGTCCCCGCTGGCGTCTGGAAGAACGCCGACGCCGCGTCGATGACCAACTTGACCTGCGGGGCTCCCGTCACGTCACCAAGGTCGAGCTCGAGAGTCTGGTAGGTGAAGTCCTCCCGGTCCGAGTTGAGCATCAGGAAGCCGGCGTCGTCGGTCGCGATGAGCGAGGAGACGTCCTCGCCGGTGTTCACGTGCCTCGCGGAGACGAGCGGACGGGGGTCCTTCACCGTGTGCAGTTGGGCGGCGACCTCCTTCAGTGTGCCGCCGACACCGGGCTTCTCCGCATACACGTCGTAGCCGGACGGTACGTCTGCGGCGAACATCTGCAGGCGGTCCATGTAGTCGACCTCGGCACGCTCTTCGACGAGGCGGAACTTCCATCGCCCATCAACCTCGGCAGGCACGTGGTGCAACTTGTAGGCGTCCTGCGGATTCGGCTTCTGATACCCGGTCGCCACCCTGTTGGCCAGCTTGCCCGGCATCATGACGTCGCCCTCGAAGCTGTACGCTGCGCCGTCCCATGTGAACAGGAACGGGCACGACCCGCTGCCGGACGGGTAGTCGACGACCATGAAGCTCGTCGTGGCGGACTGTGTGGTGAGCCACGGACGCGTGACGTCGCGTGCTGTCACGTAGAACGAGTAGGTGCCCGGGTAGAGCAGGGGCGTGTTCCACGCCGTGCCCGACTGCCACGCGCCGGTCGTGTAGCCCACGAGCGTCGGCTGGTACTCGACCGGACCGCTGCCGAACGCGGTGCTCGCCGTCCAGGTCGTCGGCACGCTGACCGACACGGGGCCGGCCCAAGAGTCCGTCGACGCTGTCTGGCTCACCCATGGCACGGGCTGGGTCGGGTGCGGGAAGACTGTCCATGTGATCTCATCGGACGTCGTGTTGCGTCCGAGCGCATCGACGCCCCGCACGCGGATGTAGTAGGTGCTCCCGACGGACATGCCGGGCATGGTGAGCGAGTGCGCCGTCGCGGGCATGGCGTCGGCATTGAAGTACGGATAGAGACCGAAGTACGGCTGGCTCGATGGACCCCACGCGACCATCGACGTGTTGAGGTCGGAGGTCGTCCACGTGATCGTGGGTGTCCCCTCGCTGCCAAAGACGCTGCGAACGTTGGGCCCGAGGGTTATGGTCGGCGTAGCAGGCATCGCCGTGTAGCTGGCCACCGTGGAGAAGGCGGCCCGTCCCAGAGCGTCGGCGCCCGTGACGCGCCAGTAGTACGTGGCACCGGGGGTGAGTGACCGCATGACGGCCGAGTGCGTCAGCGACATCGCCGAGCTCGCGTCGAACGACGTGAACGGCCCGGCTTCAGAGGGCCCCCATTCGAGCCTCGTCGTGGACAAGTCAGATGTCGTCCACCTGACCGGCGGATCGGTGTAGTTGGTGATGGTCGAGTCGAGGACAAGGTTCGAGATCGTCCAGAGCGGGATGACGGTCGAGTACGTGCGAACCGTGGACGTAGCGACGTTGCCGACGGCGTCGACCGAGCGGGCGCGCCAGTAGTAGAGGGTGTCCGCTGCCAACCCGGTGAGTTGGACGGTGTGCGCGGTGACGAGCGATGCGCTGCCCGCGCTGAGGGTCAGCGTCGTGGGCGTCAGGCCATAGTCGACGTAGGTTGTGGCCGCCTCGTTCGTCGCCCATGTCACCGTGGGAGTGAGGATCGTCGAAGCGCTCCCCGATCCGACGATGGTCGGCCCCGAGACGATGCTGGGAGCTGATGCGTCGTGCACGGCTCCGGCAAGCGCCCAGACGCTGCCGTCGGCACCGATGTACGGGTTGGTACCGAACGCCAGCGAGACGCCCATCGTCGTCGGGTCGGATGAGCGCGCCAGGCGCGTCTCGGTGTGCGGGTTGTGGCAGTCGGTGCAGCTGATGCGCGCACCCGTGCGCTGCTGGGCGCTGTCACTCAAGTCGTGATGGCTGCGGTCGTCAGCCGATGCCGTGACCTTGCCGTACACGTTCAGGCCGCCCGCAGAGTTGGCTGCGGAACTGTGGCATCCACCGGCCCCATCGCCGGTGCACAGCCTGTTCGGCGGCGCGTAGAGGTCGCCGGCCGGGACGATACCGTCCCAGGCGGCGACGCCCCGACCGTGCGTGGCATGGCAGACGCCGCACCCGTCCCTGGCGGTCACGGTCTGATATGTGACCGTCGATCCGACCGAGACACTGACCTGATCGGTGTTGAGCGACCGGTGGAGCACGTCCGGTGCTGCAGAAGCGGCGGCGAACAAGGCAGATGGATCGGCCCAGATGTCGAGAACGGCCGTGGCGGACACCGTCGCAGGAGCGGCCGCCCCGTGCACGCGCGTGTTCCAGGTCGCGAGGTAGTCGAGGTGCGCTTGGTCGTCCGGGTAGTGTTCGGCGGCCCCATAGGGGTAGTTGCTCATGCCCTGGAACGGCATGGGCTCGACCTGGCCGGAGATCGTCTGGTGATAGCCGTTGGTGTCGATCACGTACGTGCGTTCCATGCCCTGCGCGACCGGTTCTTCCGGGAACGTCAGAGCGAGCTCGTCGCCGCTGTCCATGACGACGAACATGTCGTCCGGGGCCGCAAGCAGCGGCTTCACGTCGCCGAACTTCGTGAACCTGCCGGTGTGCTCGATGCTCGTGGCCAGCAGGGCGTCATAGTCGAACGCGGGCACAGGCGTGCGTACGAAACGCGCCATCCCGCTGTAGCGAAGATCCGCGGTCGCAGGCTCGATCTCCGAGACCGTGATCGGTTCCTGCGGCGAGGTGTCCACGCCGACGTAGTCGATGTTCGTTCGATACCAGCCGCGCATGCGCACGCGGTAGCGTGTCGTCCCGGCCGGGAACGCTCCGCCCAGGTCCCAGACGACGGTCTTGGTGAGTCCGGGCACGACCGCGATCTCTCCGCCCACCTGGACCCAGGATCCGTCCGGCGCCTGGACCTCAAGCACTCGTTTCGCCTTCGCGATGCCGGAGGAGTTCACCGCGATGCGCTCGCTGGTCGACGGGAAGTCGGTCCAGGCCGTCATCACGAGCTTGATGTCGTCAGGTGACGCGACCTCCCCGAGGTCGAAGGTGTAGCGGTTGTCATCGTAGAACGACGTGGGCGCGTAGATCCCGTCCTCACCGGCCACCTGTCCCGCGATATCCATCGCGACGGTGGTTGCTCCGGTATACAAGGGCAGACAGTCATACGTGGCGGCCGCGACCGGCCTGAGATCACGAACGGTGTAGATCCGGTTCACGGGGACGGTTGCCACCGCCGACGGCGTGTTCAAGTCGTTCAGGAACACCCGAGTGCCCGCGGGATGGTCGACGGCCTTCAGCGTCACGCGATCGATGTACTCGATCTCGTTGTTGTCGTTGCGGAGCATCAGTTTGTACGCGCCGCCCTGCGCCACAAGCGCCGAGCCGTCGATCCTGGACTCCTCCACCGGGATTGGATAGCGGTACGTGGTCGCCCCCATCGGCACGCCGAGCGGGCCTCGTCCCATGACGTCCGTGATGAAGCGGAAGCCCGTGCCGTCCCACGTGTAGAGAATCGGACACGAGTCCTTCGGCGGCGGCACCGGCGCGAGGTCCCTGATGTAGAGCTCCATCGTCTGCGGAGAAGCGACAGACACGATACCCGGATGCACCTTGTCGCGCGCTTGGACACTCCATCTGCACGGCCACGCGCTACCCGGGTCGTAGAGACCGGTGAGACCAGCGCTCAGACCGGTCACCCATGCCGACCTGGCCAGCACGGTGTAACCGGTCGGATAGACGTAGTACGGGGAGAACAGGGTGACCTGATACTCCATGGCGTCGCCGTCGCTGGAGGTGGACGGCAGCCACGTCATCGTCGCTTCCGCCGTCGGATCCCCGCTCATCGTCGCGTAGTAGATGGTCGAGAGCGTCACCGGAGACTGCGGCACGGGTGGGGCGGGTCGCGGCGTGGTGTCGGTGAGCGAGAAGGACCTCGGCGCGGATCCCGCCGTCCAGTATCCGTCGCGGTCCTTGGCGACCACGCTCCACCAGTAGGTGCGCGACGAGAAGTACGGGACCTCCACCATCACGGTGGTCGAGGTATCGCTCGTCCACGGGACCGTCTCGGACCACCCCTGACCGTCCGTGACCAGCACCTGGTAGGTATACGGGGCCCACGTGCTCTCGGCGAGTGACCACGAGAGCTTCGCGCTGTAGCGCATCCCCTGCGCTTGGCGACCTACGATGTTCGTCACCGCGGGACTGGTCTGCGGGATGGCGTTGTTCATCTGTATGTCGGCGCTCGTCGCCGTGTCGCCATCGCGCGCGATCGACTTGACCCGGAAGTGATAGCGCCCGACACCGGTCAGCGGAACGACGATCGTGTGGTCGATGACGCGGGTACTGTTCGTGACCGCACTCCCGTACGCGGTCGTCAGTCCGTAGTCGACGCGGCTGTCCGAGTACCCAGCCGTCTTCCAGTACACCGTGGCAGACGTACCGTTGTTCGCCGTGATGCGTGGGCCGTCCACGATCACTGACTGGAGCACCTTCGTGGCGTCCGCGAGCATCCAGACATAGCCGCTGGCGTCGAGGTAGTCCGTGGCGGTCGTCAGGAGCGATTGCTTGGTCGACTGCTCGCCGAACACGCCGTTGTGCAGACGCTGCCATCTCAGCGTCTTGACGTTCCAGACGCTCACCGACGTCTCATAGCCGGCCAGTTCCTCGCCGTAGCCGGTCCAGTTGAGCGAGAGCGTGGTCGCCTGAGCCGCCGGCACCGGCGACTTGAACCGGTACATCTGCAGGTCGTGCTGGCCGTTGACCGTCGCAAGCGACGTGACCGCGCGCGTACCGTCGATCTTGCGCAGCGCCGCGAGGCGAGCTGCGGAGAGAGGCGCGCCCGGGGTGCTCGGCGTCATCGCCCGCGTGCTCTCCCACGCGGCGAAACCGTCGGCCGCCGCGGTGGGAGCTGTGAAGGCGGGAAGGCCGCTGCTCGTGATCGGCGCATGCGCTGATTGTCCGAAGCGCACGAGACCTTGCCACGAGTTGAACGCCGGCACGGGCGCGGTGGCCGAATCGTGGCAGTGAGAGCACGCGGCGGACCCGGCTCCGCCCAGCAGGCTGGTCGCTTCGGCGGACCCGTGGGAGCCGTGACACACGAGACAGCCTATCCCGACGGTGCTCGAGTCACCGACGCTCGCGTGCGCGCTCGTGAAGAACCGGCTCTGACGGTCGCCGCCGGTGCGTGTGTAGTAGCCGGGCACCGCCGCCTCGGCGGCGGCGTTCTTGCGTATGCCGTGGCAGCTCCCGCAGTACGCAGTGCCCGGGCCCGCGCCGCCCTTCGAGGCCACGGCCTTGCCCGTGACCGCGTCATACGAGCGCAGCAGCGACGGCGACGTCGCCGGATCCGCATGCGGGTCGTGACAC
>CAZHMA010000088.1:0-7526 GCA_964533555.1 uncultured Eubacteriales bacterium | reverse complement strand
GAATTCGCTGTTCCGTACCGGCTTCTCCACCATCGTGCGCGAGTCGCAGGACGCGTCGTGCGCGCTGATGAACGCGCAAGGCGAGGTGGTCGCCCAGCACGTGGTGCTGCCGCTGCATATCGGCGCATTTCCGGCGTGCTGCGCCGCGGTGCTGGCCGAGTTCTCAGGAGACATCGCCGAGGGCGACGCGTTCCTGATCAATCATCCGTACCCGGGCGGCAGCCCCCCGTGGGCCTGTGCGCCGGGGCGGGCGAGCAGGTTGAACGACTGGAAGACGAACCCGATGTGCTCGTTGCGCGGCGCCGCGAGCTGGTTGGGCGTGAGCGCGCCGACGACCTCGCCCTCGATGGAGACGACGCCGTCGGTCGGTCGGTCGAGCAGCCCGATGATGTGCATGAGCGTCGACTTGCCCGACCCGGACGGCCCCATGATCGAGACCATCTCGCCCTCGCGGATCAGCATCGAGGCGCCGCACAACGCGTGGACCTCGATGCCCTCAAGCTGGTAGACCTTCGTGACCCCGGAGACTTCCAGCACGACCCGCTTGCCCCCGGGCCGGCACTCCCACCCGGTGCAGCGGCGTTCTTCGCCGTCCCATGCGCCGGCAGCCAGGGCGCCGGCCGATGAGACGAGGCGGCGATCCGCCCCGCCTTCGGCGGATGCCTCAGGCGTCTGGTGTTGCGACATGTGGTGGGAGGCTGTCCTACTGCTTGGTCCGAACGGCCATGCCGTCCTTGAGTGAGCTCAGGTTGCCGACAGCGATCTCCTGGCCGGCGTCGACGCCGCTCATGATCTGGGCGCGGACATCGGTGAGGGCGCCTGTGGTGACCTCGACCTTGGAGACCTTGCCGGCGGACACGACGAACACGTACTTCTTGGAGTTCTCGTCGAAGAGCGCTTCGATCGGCACCGTGACTGCGCCGGTGACCGCGGAGACCTTGATGTCCACCGAACCGCTCATCCCGAGCAGCAGGCCCTTGTCACCGGCGTTGACCGACACCAGGACGGGGAACGCGATGCCGCCGGTGGTCGTCTGGATCGCCGTCGTCCTGATCGTCGTGACCTTGCCCTCGATGGAGTCCGCGGGGAACGCGTCGAGGCGCACCGTCGCGGTCATGTCGGGCTTCACGCGGGCGATGTCCGCCTCGTCGACCTGGGCGTTGAAGTTGAGCGTGCCGAGCTGGACCACGGTGAACACCGCCGACGCCGGCGAGACCGCCGCGCCGTGGCTGGCCTTGGGAACGCTGCCGTCCATTCCTGGAGCGCCGAGGGCGTTGAACACGACCACGCCGTCCATCGGAGCGGTCAGCGTCGCGCGGCTCAGCGTGTCCTGCGCGAGCGCCAGGGCCTCGCTGGCCGAGTCGACCGCCGCTTGGGCGCCCGCCCTGGCCGCCGCGATCTTGCTCATGGTGGTCAGCTTGGTCTGGCCGGACTTGGCGTTGAGCAGACCCGCGTAGGCCTGCTGCTTGGCGATCTCAAGCTGGGTGAGCGTCGTCTCCATCGAGGCGGGCTTGCCCGCCAGGACGTAGGCATTATAGAAGCCCTCGTAGGCGCTGGACGCGAGGTTGTACCCGGTCTGTGCGGCGCTGACGCCGGCGGAGGCCGCGGACTTGTCGATCGCCGCGGGCACCCCCTTGTTCACGCCGTCGAGCTGCGCCTGCGCGCCCTTCAGCCCGGCCTTGGCCTGGGCGACCTGGAGCCTGAGCGGTGCGGTGTCCAGTGAGGCGAGGACAGCGCCGGCCTTGACCTGCTGCCCGTCCTTTACGTCGACGGTCTCGATCACGCCGGCGGTCGGGGCGAACACGTCCGCCTTGTCGGCTGCCTCGATCTTGCCCGACGCGGTGATGATGACGCCGAGCGTCTCCTGCTCCACCTTGGCCACGGTGACCTGCGGCACGGCGTTCTGCGCCGAGACCACGACACCGGCGACGATGCCGCCGACCACGAGCAGTCCCACGACCCCAGCGATGATCTTGCCTCTGCTCACGAACGCCCTCCGATCCCCTCGCCCGGCTTCGTTCCGGGCGAAACGTCACACACCGCAGTACGACGGCTCCCCGGAGGATACCCAACTGACTGACAGTCAGTCAACATTGGCTCCGATGAGCGCCGGCAACTCAGTGATGCTGTTCATCGCGAACGACGTCCCCGGCACGACGACTTCATCTCTGGTGAAGGCGCCCCAGAGAGCGGCTACGGCTATCGCGCCGCCGGCTACGGCCGCCTGCATATCATGGGGGCTGTCACCGACGTAGATACAATACCCCAATTCGACCCCCATAAGGGTCGCGGCGAAGCGCAGTGGATGGGGGTCAGGCTTGTGTATCTCCACGTCGTCCGCCGTCACCACCACCTGCATGAACGGCCCCAGTCCGAAGTGGTCGATCCCCCTGGCCGCTGCCTGGGTGCCCTTGCTGGTGACGATCCCCATCGGGATGCCCCTGGCCTGCATCTGCTCCAGGACCTCGATCGTGCCCGGATAGGCCTTCGCGAGCTCGTCGTGATGCGCCATGTTGAACTCCCGGTACACGCGGAGCAGCTCCTCCGCATGGTCGGGAGCCATATCGCGGAACTGCCGGGCGAGGGGCTGGCCGACGTTGGCCATGGTGACCTCGTCGGGGAGTTCGTAGCCCAGCACGGTGCGGGTGGCGAACCGGAACGACACCCGGATGAGCTCGACCGTGTCGATGAGCGTGCCGTCCAAGTCGAAGAGCACCGCCTGAAGGTGGCGCAGGCGCTCAGCTACGGACGGGCTCGTGTGGGGGTCCGTGTTCACCCGGCAAGTCTAGCATCGGGCCGGACGTCCCGGCGCGCCAGGAGCAGCCAGGTCAGCCCGGCTCCCGCCGCGTAGAAGGCGACCGTCGCGTAGTACGGCCACGCGTAGGACAGCGACATCAGCTGGCCGCCCGCGATCGAGCCGAGAAGCCACCCGCTCGCCCACGCGAAGCCGAGCCCGCCTGCGACCAGCGGCTTCTCCGGTCCCGGAACGCCCTCCATGGAGTACTGGTTGAGCAGGGGCCAGGACATGTTCATGAGCGCCGCGCGGACCCACAGCACGCCGGCGGCGGCGGGCAGCCAGCCGATAGACGGGATGCTCGCGAGGAGCGGAAGCGAAAGCAGCTCCGTGAGGACCGTGCCCCGTATCAGGCCGAACCGCCGCCCCAGCCACGGCGCCCCGAGCGCCGCGACGCCCATGGCGACCTGCGATACGCCCTGGACGATGCCGACCTGGCCGATGGTCGCGCCGAGCTGGTGCTTCAGGTACAGCGAGACGAAGGGCATGACGAGGCCGGCTCCGATGGCGATGACCGCCTGGGGGACCGCGAGGCGCAGCAGGTGTCCCCAGCTTGAGAAGGACGCGACGGTGCGCCGGTAGGCGGCGATCGCGTGCGCCGCCGGATGCAGCTCCTCGCGCACGAACAGCGCCGGCACGGCGGCTGACGCGAGCAGGCCGCCTGCTGTGACGACGGTCCACCGCAGCGCCTGGGCATCCGACATCACCAGCCCGAGCAGCGAAGCGAGCGCTCCTCCCAGCAGGCTCCCGGCGAACGCGGCCGCCAGTCGGACGACGAGGTCCATCGTGTACAGGTGCGTACGCTCCGCGCTTTCACTGTTCTCGGAGAGGAACGATGTCGTGGCTGCCCGCATCACGCCGTCGCCCACCCCCGTGAGGGCGCCGAACGCGAGCACGGCCCCCGTGATCGGGACGAAGGCCTGGCCCACTCTCGAGGCGGCGAACGCGACGCAGGCCACGACCAGGAGGCGCCGGTAGCCGAACACGGAGATGAGCGGCGCGGAGACGAGCGCGACGACGCCCGCCGCCATCGCGAGCGCGCCCTCGGCGCCCCCGACGACCGCCTCGGACATCCCCCATGTCTTCACGTAGATCGCGAAGACCGTGACGAGCACGCCCATGCCTGCGTTCTGCAGCGCGGCGAGGGCGAGGTAGGCGCGCGCGTTGCGTGAGAACGCGGACGCCGCGGAGACATATTCGCGTGCGTGCGCCGCAAGTGCGCGCCATGAACGGGCGATCAAGTGGCTCTCCGGGGACGCTGGAATGATGTCTTGCATACTACCGTGCTCGGACTGCATAGCATCGCCACGCCGCGACGCGGCACGGGACTGTTGCCCGAAGCTGCCGGACCGGTGTGGCTACGAGGGGTTGATGGGGCCGCTTGGTACGCTGGGCGCTCCTTGGACGGTATCGGGTGCCGGTGGTGCCTGGGCGTCCTCGGCCTTGGCGGGCATCGGCTCGAGACCGAGCGCCTCGCGGATCGCGTCGACGGCCGCCCGCTCGGCGGGCGTGACGCGCACGCCGCCCAGTCCCAGGAACCCTCCCGACCGAGCGGCCTCCGCGGTCGCGACGGCCACGTCTCCCAGAAAGGAGCGGACGCCCTCGGACTCCAGCGGCCCGGACCGGTCGTCGAGCAAAGCCACCACCTTTCGGGCGGTTTCGAGCGCGCGGTCGAGCAGCTCCCGCGGAAGGGAGGCCGCCTCACCCGCGGATGACGGCAGCGGCACGGGCTGCACCGGCGTCGCTTCGGCCGCGGCTCCCGGCCGGACAGACCACAGGGAACCGAGCAACTCGTTGCCCGGATAGCGCTTGGCCGCGGTGCCCTGCATGAGCGCCGCGGTGATCACTTCCCGGGCGGCGGCGCCCGGCTCGGCGTAGGCGACCGCGACCCCGATGATGATGGGGGCGGTGTACAGCAGCGCCCACTCCTCGTCGGTGTACTCCGCGCGCGCGGTCATCGGTCCCCCTTCATGAACAAAGGGCCCCGCCGTCGTGGCGGGGCCCTTTCGGCGTCCTACTCTTCGTCGTCGAACTCCTCGGAGACCAGCTCCTCGGCCTCGGCGTCCCGCTCGCTCATCCCGGGAGCCACCGTGTCGTCCTCGACCAGGACCTGCTGCCCTTCGGGCGCGGCCTTCTTCTTCTTTTTGGAGCCGGTCACCCTGGCCAGCGCAACGACGCGGTCGGTCTCGGCCACGTTCATGACCTTGACGCCCTGCGTCGAGCGGCCGAGCTGCGAGATGTCCTCCGACTTGACCCGGATGACGACGCCCTCGTGCGAGATGAGCATCAGCTCGTGGCCCGGCATCACGATCTTCATGCCGGCGAGGCGGCCCTTCTTCTCGGTGACCTGGATGGTCTTGACGCCCATTCCGCCACGGTTCTGCTCGGGGTACTCCCCGACCGCGGTCCGCTTGCCGTAGCCGCGCTCGGTCACCACGAACAGCTCGGAGCCCTCCGGGGCGATCTCCATGCCGAGCACCCGGTCGTCGCCGCGCTTCACGTTCATGCCGCGCACGCCCATGGTGTCGCGGCCCATCGGCCTGGCCTGGTCCTCGTCCCACTTGATCGCCTTGCCCGAGGCGGAGACCATCATGACCTTCTGCCCGGCCGTCACGCGCCGCACCGAGATCAGCTCGTCGTCGTCGCGGAGCGCGATGGCGATGATGCCGTCGCGGCGGCTGCGGTCGTAGGCCTGCATCGCCGTCTTCTTGACCATGCCGTCCCGTGTGGCGAAGAGCAGGTAGTCGTCGGCGCTGAACTCACGGGTGGTGATCGCGGCTGCGATCTTCTCGTCCTGCTCGAAGGGCAGCAGGTTCACGGCCGCGGTGCCGCGAGCGTGCCGCGAGCCGACCGGCAGCTCGTGGACCTTCATCCGGTAGACCTTGCCCTTCGTCGAGAAGAAGAGCACGTAGTCATGGGTCGAGGAGATGAAGAGGTGCTCGACGAAGTCGTTCTCCTTGAGGTTCACACCCGAGAGGCCCTTGCCGCCGCGTTTCTGCTGGCGGTAGGTCGCCACCGGGAGCCGCTTCACGTAGCCAGCCTTCGTGATGGTGACGACCATGTCCTCCTCGGCTATGAGGTCCTCGACGTCGAGGTCGTGGGCCACACCCGAGAGCTCGGTCCGGCGCTTGTTGGCGAACTTGGCGCGGATCTCGGCCATCTCTTCCTTGATGACCTGAAGCACGAGCCCCTCCTCGGCGAGCAGCCGCTTGAACCAGGCGATCCGCTCGCGGAGTTCGTTGAGCTCGTCCTCGATCTTGTGGCGCTCCAGGCCGGTGAGGCGGCGCAGGCGCATCTCGAGGATCGCCTCGGTCTGGATCTCCGAGAGCGCGAAGCGCTCCATGAGCCTGGCCTTCGCCTCGGCGTCGTCGTCGCTGGCGCGGATGATCTTGATGACCTCGTCGATGTTGGCCAGCGCGATGAGGTAGCCGTCCAGGATGTGCGCGCGCTCTTCCGCCTTGCGCAGGTCGTACTTCGTGCGCCGGACGACGATGTCCTTCTGGTGGGCGATGTAGTGGCCGAGCATCTGCGGCAGGGTCAGCGTGTGCGGGACCCCGTCGACGAGCGCAAGCATGATCACGCCGAACCCGGTCTCCAGCTGCGTGTGCTTGAAGAGCTTGTTGAGCACGACCTGCGGGATGCAGTTCTGCTTGAGCTCGACCACGACGCGCATGCCCTTGCGGTCGGACTCGTCGCGCAGGTCGGAGATCTCGGTGAGCTTCTTCTCGCGCACCAGGTCGGCGATCTTGGAGACCAGCTTGGACTTGTTCACCTGGTACGGGATCTCCGTGATGATGATCCGCGTGCGCCCGGTGGACGTCTGCTCGATGTGCGCCTTGCCGCGCACCTTGAGCGACCCGCGGCCGTTGGCGTAGGCGTCGTGGATGCCCTCGCGGCCCATGATCACGCCGCCGGTCGGGAAGTCCGGACCGGGCATGACGGTCATGAGCTCCTCTACGGTCGCCGCCGGGTTCTCGATCAGCATGCTGACCGCGTCGATGACCTCGCCGAGGTTGTGCGGCGGGATGTTCGTCGCCATACCGACGGCGATGCCGTTGCTGCCGTTGACCAGCAGGTTGGGGTAGCGGGCCGGGAGCACGCTGGGCTCGGTTGTGGACTCGTCGTAGTTCGGGACCATGTCGACGGTCTCTTTGTCGAGGTCCCGCAGCAGCTCCATCGCGGCCTTGGTGAGCCGCGACTCGGTGTAGCGATAGGCGGCGGCCGAGTCGCCGTCCACCGAACCCCAGTTGCCGTGGCCGTCGATGAGCGTGAGGCGCATCGCGAAGTCCTGCGCCATGCGCACCATGGTGTCGTATACCGCGGAGTCGCCGTGGGGGTGGTACTTGCCGAGCACGTCACCGACGGTGGTCGCCGACTTCTTGTACGGCTTTCCGGGCATGAGGCCGGCCTCGCTCATCGCGTACAGGATGCGGCGATGCACCGGCTTGAGCCCGTCGCGGACGTCCGGCAGCGCTCGCGCGACGATGACGCTCATCGCGTACTCGAGGAACGAAGACCGCAGCTCCTCCTCGATGTCTATCGGCAGGATCTGCTGGTCCGCCATGTCTTCTGCCACGCGCTCGTCAGCTCCCTTATCGTTGACCGGCCCGGAACCCGAGCCAGACCGCAAATCCGATCACGATCGATCCCGTCAGGGCTATCAGGCTGGACCCGATCATGCCCTCTTCGCCCGTCTTCACGAGCATCACCACGCCGAATCCCAGCATCGCCG
>CAZHMA010000087.1:0-7532 GCA_964533555.1 uncultured Eubacteriales bacterium | reverse complement strand
GCCCGTCGCCTCGTCCGCCCGCCCGTCCCGTGGCGCCAGGCCCTCGCCTCGCGGCCGTCGGGGACCGTCGCGGGCCCTGGTCGCGGCCACGCGCATCGGCGCTGCGCTCGTGGTCCTCGCCGTCATCGTCGGGGCGGTCGTCTTCCTGGTCGGCCGGATGGGAGGCCCCGCGGCAGTCTCGGGTCCCTCCGCCGCCGTGTGGCCGAAGGCCGCGGCTCCCGGACTCGATGTGCCGGCGCTGCGCGGGCGGTTCGCGGCGTTCGCAGCCGCCCAGGAGAACGCGCTCGACGGTGACGGCATCAAGGTCGCGACGTTCCTGGGCAACTCTTCGAGGCGCTTCTACGGCCGGGGACCTGTGCCTGAGAAGCTGAACCTCATCTGGCGCTTCCGCCTCGGCAGCGGCCAGACGTCGGGGACCGCCTCGTCCAAGGGGCCGACCGTGTGGTCGGGCAGCGGCTGGACGGGCCAGAACACGATCGTGAAGGACAAGGGCAAGCTCTACCTGATCGCGAGCAGCTACGACCACAGACTGCGCAAGATCGACGCCGCCACCGGCAAAGCGGTCTGGTCGTACGAGTTCCCGGATGTCATCAAGGGCACGAACACCGTCATCGTGAACCCCTCGCCGACCGGCGACGACGACCGGCTCCTGGTCATCTGCGGCTCGCGCCGCGGCTTCGGCATGTCGCTGGGAGCGGCGGGCGTCGCACCCGTGCGGTGCGTGACCTTCGGCAGCGGCAAGGAGGTCTGGCGGCTGCCCACGCCAAGGACCAAGGCGTACAGCCAGGACGCCGACTCGAGCGGGCTGCTGATCGACGGCTCCTACTACCAGGCGGTCGAGGCGGGCTACATCTACCGGCTCGACCCGACCAGCACCAGCATCTGGACGTCGTTCCGGCGTCCGAAGGAGATCGCCAAGACGCTGCTCTACGAGACCTCGGACGCGGCGAAGCACGGAGGCAACCTGCTGCCCGAAGGGTCACCGACGCTCGTTGGCGACAGGCTCTTCATCTGCTCGGGAGCCGGACACGTCTACGGGCTCAAGCTGCCGAACCTCGAGAAGGTCTGGGACTTCAAGACCGGCTCCGACCTGGACAGTTCACCGGCACTCACAAAGACCGGCAAGCTCGTCGTCGGGATCGAGAAGCAGTACATCGCGGGCAAGGGCGGCGCGATGATGC
Organism: uncultured Eubacteriales bacterium; assembly: GCA_964533555.1. Taxonomy (GTDB): domain Bacteria; phylum Actinomycetota; class Coriobacteriia; order Anaerosomatales; family PALSA-660; genus JANYAK01. Next base: position 6,351 of record CAZHMA010000087.1, on the reverse strand, counting down.
TCGACGTGTCGAAGCCCCCGGCGCAGGCTGTGGACTGGTACTTCCCCACCGGCGACCGGAAGTTCGGCGACTGGCTCGGCGGCATCATCGGGTCGTGCTCGATCAACGACGAGTACGACCCGGACGGCACCCGGCCGGCGCTCGCGGCGTTCAGCGCCATCGACGGCAACCTGTACGTGGTCTCGCAGGACCAGCTGGCTCCGGACAAGGTCAAGGGCTTCGACGGGAAGACCGACTACCCCACCCCGGTCCTCGTCGCGAAGAAGAACATCGGCGGCGCGATCTCGACGCCGATCATCGTGGACGACCACATCGTCGCGTGCGGCTACGACGCGAAGGTCCACGTCTACCGGATCACGTATGACGCGCCGAAGGGCGTCAAGCTCAAGGCCCGCGACGGCAAGGACGTGAGCGTCGCCGTGACGGAGGTCGCGTCGTACGCCATGGGCGGCATCGAGTCCACCCCGGTGGTGTGGCGCGGGCGCATCTACATCGGAAGCCGCGACGGCTTCCTCTACTGCCTCGGCGAGAAGTAGCTCACTTCCCCGAGAAGAGCGCGTGGGCGGCCGTCATGAGCTCGTCCGATGTGGTGAGGCTCGAGACGGCGTCCTGACGGAGCATGTCGAGGCGGGCGGTCGCCCAGTCCGGGTCGCTGATCGCCTCAGGCTCGGGCATCGCGTCGATCTTCCTGTTGAGGGCGTTGAACTCCTTGACGAGCCGGTTGTAGTCGGTGAGGTTGCCGCGGGAGCCCTGGTTCGCCATCTGCGTAACGGTCGTGGCGCGCTGGATCTGCACGTCGACGTAGGCGACCGCCTTTTCCATGCCGGCGGACGCGTCCATCCCCTGCGCCTTGAGGTAGTCTTCGCGGGCTGCCATGAACAGCGTCTTCGCGGGGCCGGCGGACTCCCCGGCGGCCTTCCACTTGTCGACGTTCAGCGCGGTCACCGCCGCGTTCATCTTGTCGTTGCCCTGGCGGTAGCTCTCCGAGGCGGCGTCGACCTCCGCGAGCAGGGCGGACTTCCCGGAGACGTCCTGGATCATCGCCTGGATCGCTTCGAGGCCCTTGTCCGCCTCGGCAAGCCCCTTCACGTACGTGGTGCGCGCCTCGGAGTCGGAGAGGGTCTCGATCGTCTGGCGCGCAGCCGCCAGGTCGGCGCGGGCGGCGTCGAGCGACGCCTTGGACTCGGTGGCGAACGTCTGTACCTTGGCGGGATCCGCGTCGGCGCCTCCGATGGCGTCGAAATCGTCGCCCACCTTGGTGAGCGCGTCGACCGCCTTCGTGTACGAAGCATCGGCCTTGGTGACCGTCGCGGTCTCGTCCGCGCCGGCGGCGAGGAAGCCGCCGAGCACCGCGACCGCCACGGACGTGATGCAGCAGCCGAGCACCAAGGCGATGATCAGCACCCACAGCCAGACGCGCTTCTTCTTCGGAGGGGGCGCGGGAACGCCATAGCCCGCGGGCGCGGACGCAGCGTAGCCCTGGGCGGGAGCAGCAGGCGGTGCCCCGTAGCCCTGGGCCGGCGGCGCGGGGGGCGTGGCGGGAGGCGGTGGCGGCGGCGGGTAGTAGGCCGGGGGGACCGGCACCTGCGGCGGGACCGGCGTGTCTGACATCGCGCACCTCCAGCAACGGGCCGCGCGGACCGCGGCGTCGAGCACGTCCGACCTCGTCACTCAAGTGTCTACCCAGGGGTATCATGCAGGCAACCGCGCCTTGTCGCCCGACAGAAGAGCCGTCCTTGAAGAACAGAAAGCGCACCGTGAACACAGCGCTCATCGTGGTCGGCCTCCTGCTCGTCGGCGCCGGGGCGTTCGCGGTCTTCGCGCCTCGGGCGTTCCACACGTCGGTCAGGCCGGCCGACGTCCGGGCGGCGAAGGCCGCCGGCGACGAGCTCCTGGCGTCCAGCGGCAAGACGTTTGTGGTCTTCGTCGCGCACCCCGACGACGCGGAGTGGTGGTCGGGCGGCACGCTCGCGATGCTGGCGAAGCACAACGCGGTGATACTCGTCATGGGCACGTCGGGCGACGCCGGCAACGGCGGCCTGCAAGGCGACCTGGGCGCGATCCGCGAGAAGCTGCAGCTCGAGGGCGGCAAGGTCCTGGGCTACACGGACGTCGTCTTCCTGCGGCACCCCGACGGCCATCTGGCGGAGGCGGCGGACTACCCCGGCGAGGTCCTCGACATCATGAACAGCTACCGGCCCGACGGTGTCGTCACGTTCGACACCGAGAAGGAGGGGCCGGTCTACCACCATGTGGACCACGAGGCGGCAGGGCGCGCGGCGCTCGCGGCCGCGCGGACCGTCGGCGGCACGACCCTGTACTTCCAGCACACGAGCGCGCCCGACGTCATCGTGGACTTCGGCCCCGTGAAGGACAAGAAGGCCGAGGCCCTCACGATACTGTGGAGCTACCACAACACCGGCCCGTTCGGGTGGTTCAACAGCATCGGGACCTGGCTCGGCATGGAGCGCCGCGCCTCGGACTCGATCAGCCGCAGCCCCTACCCCGAGGTGGGCGTCGTGTACGGCGAGGTGTTTCGCAAGCAGACCATCCAGGCGAAGCCCGCGGCAGGCGGCGGAGCGTAGAGAACGTAAGGGAGACACGCACCATGTGCCAGTTCTGTGTGCAGCATGGCGACGGCAAGGCCTGGTACCTCGAGGCCGAGACCTACGCCTACGACCTCGACTCGGACCTGAAGCGGCGCGACTACCTCGTGGAGTTCGTTCGCGACTTCCCAAAGGACCGGGAGTGGGCGCTCACCAACCTGGAACGGCTCGAGAAGCTTCCGCCGCGCGTGCAGCGGCTGGGCAAGGCCGCCGCGTCCAGGAAGATGCAGGAGATCCACTTCGGCCAGCCGGTGCCGATCGAGGAGTGTGAGGCGATCCTCGACATCTGCACCAGCGTCGTGCGCGTGCCGTGCCCGTGCCGGAGCGCGGCGGGGACCCGCGACGAGGGGTACTGCCTGGCCATCACGACCAAGCCGATCGACGCCGTCCTGGAAGAAGCGTTCGCCGCGTACGACATGGGTCCTGACCTGGCCAAGTTCGAGAGGCTCACCAAGCAAGAGACGCTCGCGCTGCTGCGGCGCACCGAGGAGGAAGGCCTCATGCACTCGGTGTGGACGTTCATGACGCCGTTCATCGGTGCGATCTGCAACTGCAGCCTGGAGTCCGGATGCATGGCGATGCGCCTCACGGTGGAGCACGACGTCCCCAACATGTTCAAGGGACACAACATCGCCGTGGCGGACCTGGAGGCGTGCGTGGGCTGCGCTGAGTGCGTGGAGCGCTGCCCGTTCGATGCGATCACGATCGGGCCGGGCCACAAGCGCGCGGTGATAGACCTGGAGAAGTGCTACGGCTGCGGCGTCTGCCGCTCGGCGTGCGAGTACGAGGCGCTCAGACTCGAGGCGCGCGAGGTCGAGGTCGCGCCCGCTCTGCTGGAGGCGTAGAGGATCGACGAAAGGGGACGTGCGATGCGGCGGACGGTGTGGACGCTCTCAGTGGTCGGCGCGATGATCGGCGCGGCTGTGGCCCTGTCGGGATGTTGCGGGCTCCTTCCGACGACCGGCACCACCACGGCCCCTGCCGAGAAGGGTCCGGCCGCCTCGGCGAAGGTCCTGGCGAAGTTCTTCGACGCGAAGACGAAGCAGGGCAAGTTCGACGCGACCACGCTCTCCAGCGACGGCTCGACCAGCGCGGAGAAGGCGGACTTCTGGGTCAGCGGCCGCAAGTTCCGGATCGACTACTACGCGAACGGGAAGCTGCGGATCTCCATCCGGTCGAGCGACGGGGTCGCGGCCTACTTCGTGTACGCCGACAAGAAGACGGCCGAGCCGTCGGTGGCCTCGGTCGACAACTACCTGCGCAAGTTCACCAAGCCCGACAAGGCCGGCGAGCCCCTGGGCGTGGACCCCGCGACGGGCGCCGAGCGGATCCGGTACGTGCTCAAGGAGACGTCGGACATCCAGGGCGCCTCGAACCCGTGGTACGTCGAGGACCTCGTGTATTCGATCAAGGACGGGCGCGTGATGTCGGTGGTCGACCGCGGGGGCATCCCGCACGCCGGTGAGACGACGCAGCTCGACACGCACACGACGCTCTTCACGGAGCTCGTCACCGGCGAGGACATCCCGGCGGAAACGTTCGCGATCCCCTACCCGATCAAGGCGAAGTAGCCTCTCGCCGGGCGCTACTGCCGGGTGCGTTCCGTGCGCTCGGTCCCGAGGAACGCGACCGCGAGCATGCCCGGGCCCACGTGGGAACCGATGACCGGACCGACCTCGGTCACCAGCGTCGGCGCCGATCCGAGCCGCTCGGTGAGCATCTCCGAGAGCATCACCGCATCGTCCGGTGAGTCGCCGTGTGCGACCACCAGCAGCGGGCTGCCGTCGGTGAACCGGCGCTCGGTCACGTCGACCAGCGCCTTCATCGACTTGCGGCGGCCGCGGATCTTCTCGGAGATGACGAGCGCGCCGTGCTCGTCGATCCTCAGCACCGGCTTGATGTCGAGCACCGTGCCCGCGACGGCCGCCACGTCCGAGATGCGCCCTCCGCGCCGGAGGTGCTCGAGCGTCTCGAGCGTGAAGTAGCCGTTCACGCGCGTGCGGGCCGGGGTCAGCCACTCCATGAGCGTGTCGGCGTCCGCGCCGTCCGCGACCCGTTGCGCAGCCTCGATCACGAGCACGCCAAGCGCTATGGAGGCGTTCAGGCTCTCCACCACGCGGATGTCCGCGTCGGGGAACTCCTCGAGCACCGTGTCCCGCGCCATGAGCGCCCGCTCGAACGTGCCCGAGAGCGCGGCCGACAGACCGACCAGGACGACCGGCCGGCCCTGCTGCACGCCGGCGCGGAACACCTCGACGTAGCGCGGGATGGGGATGGCCGCGGTCGACGGCGCCGCTCCGCCGCGGACCTTCGTGTAGAACTCCAGGTGGGTCAGGGGCGAACCGTCCACGTCGCCCTGCTCCACGCCGTCGAGCACGACCGGGTAGTCGAGCACGGTCACGCCCAGGTCGGAGAGCAGCCCGCGCGGCAGGTCGCAGCACGAGTCCGTCACGAGCAGCGGGGTCTTCGGCGCGTCGCTCACGAGGCGGCCTCGGCGTTCTTGTGCTGCTCCTTGATGGTCCAGTACACGACGCCCAGCGATCCCGGGCCGACGTGCAGGCCCACGCACGGGCCCAGCGGCACGATGCGCGGCGGACGCCCGATGGCGGCCTCGATGCGGCCGGCCAGGTCGGCGGCAGCGGCCTCGTCGTGGATGTGGTGCACGACCACGTCGCCGAGTCCCTTCTCCTCCACGTCGTCGGCGAAGTGCTGGGCGATCTCGGCGATGGCGCGGGAGCGGGTGCGCACCTTGCGGAAGGGAGCGGTCTTGCCGTCCGCGACGGTCAGGATCGGCTTGATGTCCAGCAGCGTCCCGAGCAGGGCCGAGGCGGTGCCGATGCGGCCGCCCATCTTCAGATAGTCGAGCGTCGAGGGCACGAACAGCCAGCGGCTGCGGTCGATCTTGTGGTGCGCGGCGGCGATGGCCTGCTCCACGGTCATGCCCTGGGACGCGGCCCGCGCGGCGGCGAGCGCGACGAAGCCCAGCTCCATGGAGTTGGAGCGCGAGTCGACCAGCTCGATGCGGCCCTGGGGATGGCGCTCCAGCACTTGCTCGCGCGCCATCTCGGCCGTGGAGAAGGTACCGCTCATGCCGGAGGAGATGAACACGCCGATGACGTCGTCGCCGGCCTCGACCCCGGCCTCGAACGCGTCGATGATCTCGGCGAGCGGCGGCTGGGACGACGTCGGGAACTCGCCCGTCTCCTCCATGCGCCGGTAGAAGGCCTCCATCTCGTCGGACGTCATGTCCAGCTCCCGCCACGTGACGCCTCCCAGCGTGGCGCTGAGCGACACGAAGGCCAGCGGCAGGCCTTCGGCCATGTCAGCGGGTATGTAGCTTGTGCTGTCGGTGACGACGCGGATAGCCATCGTGGTTCGACCCCCTCGAGGAAGGACGGTTCAAGCCGATAGGCGCGCGCAGCACTCGATACGGCGCCGGCACGCACGGCCGCTATCGTATCGCATCGGACCCGGCCTCCACCGCCGAAACGCCCCCGCCGAAGCCCCGTCCGGCGTGGGCGTACACATCCATCCCGCCACGCTGACCTTCCAGGCTTTGCGGATAGCCGTGAACGATGAGCTGGGCGCTCTGCGCGAAGGGCTGGACCAGGCGATCGGCCTGCTCCGGCCCGGCGGCCGCGCGGCGATCATCTCGTTCCACTCGCTCGAGGACCGGATCGTCAAGCAGTCCTTCGCGGCCCGCGCCAAGGGCTGCATCTGCCCTCCCCGCCTTCCGGTGTGCCGG
>CAZHMA010000086.1:0-7551 GCA_964533555.1 uncultured Eubacteriales bacterium | reverse complement strand
TGTCCCCGGACGCCGAGACCAGATCGGCCCCCGCGGCGATCGACGCACCCACAGTGGGTTCGCCGGGCAGACCGAACTTCGCAAGGTCGACGAGAACCCCGGACCCCTGGTCCTCGAACACCGGCACGCCATGCGACGCACCAAGCCTCACCAGATCGCCGAGTGAGACCTCCTCGGTGAAGCCGACCACGCGGTAGTTGCTGGAATGCACCTTGAGCAGCAGTCCCGTGTCCTTGGTCATTGCCCTCTCGTAGTCCGAGAGGTGCGTCTTGTTGGTGGCGCCGATCTCGACCATCGTCGCGCCGGACTCGCGCATGATGTCCGGGATGCGGAAGCTCCCGCCGATCTCGACGAGCTGACCGCGCGACACGATCGCTTCCTTGCCGCGCGACAATGCCGCGATGCCGAGCATGACGGCTGCGGCGTTGTTGTTGACGGCCATCGCCGCCTCGGCGCCGGTGAGTCGACACAGCAGCGACTCCACATGCGCATGACGGCTGCCGCGCTCACCGCTGTCGACGTCGTACTCCAGCGTCGAGTAGCTGGCGGCTACCTCCTGAACGGCGGCCGCGGCCTTCTCGGAGAGCACGCTGCGGCCGAGGTTGGTGTGCACGATGATGCCGGTGGCGTTGACCACCCGGCGAAGACTGGGCCGCATGCGCTCGGCCACGAGCCGGATGGCGTCGGCGGCCACGGAGTCCGCGTCGAAGGGCGCGTCATCGCCCGCGAGCACGCGCGCCCGCACGCTCTCGAGCGCGTCCCGGACGGCCCCGACGACCACGGGACGCGGCTGGAGCGCTTCAAGCGCGGCGAGATCGTCGCGCTTGAGCATCTCGTCGGTCTTGGGGAGCTTGCGGAGCCGGGTGTTTGGGTCCATGGCGCCGATTGTAGCGCGAAGGCGGCCCTAGGCCACGGTCACGTCGTCGGTCTCCCCGCTGAGCGTGTCGACCAGGCCTGCCATATCGCCGACCTCGCCCACGGCCAGCGCGTCCTTGAGACCCAGGTAGTCGAGACACGTGCCGCACGACTTGACCGGGACGCCGGCCTCCGCCAGCAGCCGAAGGTCGTCGAGCGAACCGGAGCCCTCGCATGCCAGCCGGACCCCCGCGTTGCCGAGCAGCACGCGAGCGGGCCTCGCGTCGGCGCGCGCGAGAGAGTACAGGAAGTTGCGCATGAGCACGGCGCCCAACTCATCGTCACCGCGCCCGATCCGGTCGGTCACGATCCAGAAGGTCTTCGCCATGCCGATGCTCTCCCTCGCTCAGCGCGTGCGTGACGGCCGCGGCCGCCTACTCGATCGTGATGTGGCCCGACTCGCCCTCGACGATGCTCCCGATGACCGCGGGCGTCACGCCGCGCACCACGAGCGCCGCTACGAGCGCGGGGGTCCTGGCGGGGTCGACCGACATCAGCAGTCCGCCGCTCGTCTGCGGATCGCACAGTACGCGCCACCGCATGAGGTCATCGGCCGGCGCGTCATCGCCGGTCGGCGTCGGGTGCCCGGGCCATGAGGCGAACGCGCGCACGTACTCGATCACGTCCGCGGTCCGGCCCGGCACGACGCCTTGCGCCGCATACTCCTCCACCCGGTAGAACAGCGGCAGTGCGTCGTAGCGCAGAGTCGCCGCCACGCCGCTGCCTTGGGCCATCTCGTGCAGGTGCCCCAGGATGCCGAAACCCGTCACGTCCGTGCCGGCGTTGACGCCCACCTCGGCCATCGCTTCGCCGGCTGGACGGTTGAGTGCGGCCATGGACTCGATGACAGCCCGCGCGCTGTCCCCGGTCTCGAGGCCGCGCTTGAGCGCCGTCCCGATCACGCCGGTCCCGAGCGGCTTCGTCAGGACCAGGTCGTCGCCGGCCTTCGCACCGACGTTTCGCACGACCTTGGAGGGATGCACGACCCCCATCACCGACAGTCCGAACTTCGGCTCCTTGTCGTCGATGGTGTGTCCGCCGACGACGACCGCCCCGGCCTGCCGGCAGACGTCCGCACCGCCGCGCATGACCTCCGCGACCACGTCGGGACCGAGCGAGCAGGGAAACGCCACGAGGTTCATCGCCGTGAGCGGACGCCCGCCCATCGCGTAGATGTCCGACAGGGCGTTGGCAGCCGTGATCCGGCCGAAGTCGTAGGGATCGTCCACGATGGGCGTGATGAAATCGACCGTCAGCAACAGCGCGGTCTCGTCGTCGAGCACGTAGACGGCCGCGTCGTCGGCGGTCTCGAAGCCCACCATGAGCTTCTCAGACTCCCCGGGCATGAGCTTGTCGAGAATGGCCTGCAGGTCCGCCGGACCGTACTTGGCGGCTCAACCGGCCTTGCTCGACATCTGCGTGAGTCGTACCTGTTCCATCGGTCTCCCGTCGGCACGGCCGCATGCGGCCCAGTTATAAGCATACATGATGATTCCATCAGCTGCGCGTTGAGTGCGCGCCGGTATGGCGAAGGACCCGGGAGTGAGCTTGGACGCGAGGCGGCGGCTATCCGCCGGTGACGTGGCCCAGCACGCGCCGGACGAACTCCAGCCGGTGCTCCCGCCTGGACGCCATCGTGATGAAGCGGGCGATGACGCGTCGCACGTCCGCGTCATCGGTCAGTCGGTAGCGGACCTGCCCGTCTCCCCGCTCTTCGGCCAGGACGCCGGTCTCGCACATGCGGTGGACGGCCGGCAGCATGTCGGCCTCCTGCCGGGCGAGCTGCGCGGCGAGCCGGGACAGGGTGTCGCAGGTCTCGGGGTTGCGGTTCAGGAAGATGACGAGGTCCCATGCTGCGAACGACAGGATGTTGGCGTCGACGAATGCGTCGACGTCGGGGTCACCCACATCCCACCGACCGTTCGTTGCCATTCTCGGTCCTCACCCCGCCTCGCACGCCCCCCAGCGTGCGCGACACGCACGGACGACCTCAGACCTTGGACGTCACGTCCGCGTCCGCCGGGAACGGCGGTACCGGCTTGCTGAACAGGAAGCCCTGTCCGTACGCGACACCCAGTTCGCGCAGGACCTTCAACTCTTCCTCTGTCTCTATGCCCTCCGCGATGAGTTTCACGCCCATGCGCTGCGCGAACGTCACCATGCTGGACATGAGCTGGCGGCGCGCCTCGTCCACGTCCACGCCCCGGGTCAGCGAGATGTCGATCTTGAGCCACTCCGGCCTTACCTCGGCGAGCACCTGCAGCGAGGCGTAGCCCGCGCCGGCGTCGTCCACGGCCACGGAGAACCCGAGTGCGCGAAGGTACTCGAGGGTGGAGCGGAACGACGGGAAGTCCGTGATGGCCTGCCGCTCGGTGATCTCCAGGACGATGCGGTCGGGCGTGATCGCCGCGTCGGCGAGAAGTGCCGTGAACATGACGTCGCGAAGCTCGGGATCTCCGATGGCCTCGGGCTCGATGTTCATGAAGAGCATCCTGCCCTCGGGCAGGTCGGCTGCGGCACGGATGGCCTGGCGCCGGCACAGGCGCTCCAGGCGCAGGACCAGATCGGCGTCGTAGGCGACCTTGAAGAGCTTGTCCGGGCGCTCGAACTCCCCGCCTTCGGGCCCGCGGGAGAGCGCCTCGTAGCCGATGATGCTCAGGTCGTCGAGCCGCAGGACCGGGTGGACGAGGGTGTGGACGTCGCCCTTCTCGATGATCTCGGCCAGGCGCCGCTTGCGCTCGGCGGCGTCGACGGCCTCTCGCGTCTGGCTCTCGTCGAGCGCCTGCTCGAGACCCTCGTGAAGCAGCCTCTCCAGGCGCATGTTCGGGTCGGCCTTGATCGTGGCGGAGCCCACGTAGCAGCCGAACTTGCGGAACAGGGCCGCCGGCATCGCCTTCTCGAGGTCCTCGCGCACGCGGTCCTCCACGCGCTTGGTGAGGAGCGCGAGGGCCTCGTGCTCCACGTGGAGCGTGTTGCGCGGCGGGGAGAGCACGATCACGAACGAGTTACCCGAGATCATGAGCTCGGCGATGATGTCGGAATCGCGCAGGTAGGAGCCGGTGATGTTCTCCAGGGCCTGCGAGACCTGCCGCATGACCTCGTCGAAGACCTTCCAGCCGTAGATCTCCTCGATCTTGCTGTAGCGCACGACGTTCAGGCACAGCAGGGAGACCTCGCCGCGGTCGGCCAGGAGCGCGCGGATGCGCGGGAACAGCAGCGGCGTGGTAGGCAGGCCCGTGACGGAGTCGAACAGGAGCTTACGCAGCTCGGGATGTGCGTCGATGGCTTCGCTGAGCTCGAGCCAAGACTCGAGAAGGTACTCGCGGGTCGCGTCGCGGCCAGCGTCCATCAGCACCCCCGGTCGTCACGCACTGTCGTGTTCGCGCTTCCCGCCGGCGCGGAACAGCGCGACATCTGCTATCTGTCGTTCCCATAGTAGCACCGGCGCACGCACACAAGATGTGACGCGGCGCGCACAATCCCGTACTGGGCGACCCGTCATTTCCAGACGACGCGCAGTGACGCCGCCCCGTTGCCGGCCAGCGGCACGCCGAACACCTGGCCCTCGACCGGTGACGGCTGACCGCCGCGGACGTCGGCCACCGAGGCGACGGTGCGCTCGGTCGTCAACGTGGCCGTGACCTTCTCCGGCGAGTGGTTGAGCAGCAAGACGATGTCGTCCTCGTCACCGCTGAAGAGCGCGATCTCGACCTCGGGTGCGTCGCACGTCAGCGAGAGCGCGGCGCCTGCTGCGGTCGCGGCGGCCCCGTAGATCGTGCGCAGCATCGCGCGCACCGCCTGAGGAGCCGCCCAGGCGTCCCCCTGGGCGAGCGCGCGCTCGATGGGCGCGGCCAGGTAGACCGCGCGGCCCGAGCCGTACGCGTGCAGGGTCAGCAGCGGGCTCCCCTTCGCATCGGTGGCGATGATCGTCGCGCCGCCGCCGCCGAGGAGCGCGAAGTGCGGGCACGCGAGCCGGGCATCGTACGAGACGAGCGGGCCGAGCGCGTCCGGTTGGGCGACGCGGCACGACAGCGTCTCACGCCCGCCGTAATCGCCGAGGAACTCCACGCCGAACAGCTCACGCACGGCCGGATCGGCGTCCCCTCCGCCGTAGGACGCGATGAGCGAGCCGCCTCCCTGCACGAACTCCGTGAGGTCGCGCCAGGTCCCTTGGAGGAGCCGGCCCACGCTCGGCACGATGAGCACGCTGAACTCGCCGAGGTCGTCGCCCTCGCGGACGATCTCGACCGGGAGGTGCGCCTCCTTCGCCGAGATGTAGGCTTGCAGGCAGGAGCGTGGGTCGTAGAGGCCGGCCAGCGAGGGCAGGGCCTCGTAGCGCTCGGTCGGGATGAGCACCGCCGCCCGCTCGGGCTGGGCCGTGTAGCGGCGAAGGTCCAACCGGGCCGCCACGCGCGCGAACTTGCCCACCTCCGCCAGGGACGGCTTCGCTCCGCCGTCGATGTCGGCCACGCCGACCAGGACCTCGTACGGATCGCGGAAGTACGGCTCGCGCCGCTCGGTCTCCACGTCGCGCCAGCGCCGCAGGAGCACGCCGCTGCCGCGGTTCATGATCGAGCCGTAGAGGACCGTGCGGACGTAGCCGGCCTCCTGGGCGGGGCTGTAGTCGAGCGAATGGACGCCCGCCCCGTCGACCAGCACGGGCAGATCGCGCCGGGCGCTGCGCAGCAGGAACGAGTCCAGGTAGGTCGCGGGGCCGGACGAGATCGGGCCCTCGGCGGCGAAGGCCGCGTAGGGCGCGGTGACGTGGCTGACGGCGAACTCGCACTCGTCGATGGCGTTGCGCGGGTCGACGCCGGTGGCCCGCAGCAGCGTCTCGGGATCCACTCCCACGAGCACGGGCCGGTCGGTGTCGACCTCCCGGACCGCCTCGCGCAGCACCCGCACCCACTCCTCGAGCGCGGCGGCCGACGAGAAGCCGGCGCAGAAGGCCTCGTTGGCGAGGTCCCACGCGAACACCGCCTTCTCCGCGCGGTACAGCGACACGATGCGCTGGACGAGAGAGACCTCGCGCTGGACGAGATACGAGTCCGTCCGCGGGTCGCGGCGCTTGCCCCAAGTGACGTCGCACATCTCGGCGAGGCGGTCGTCGGCGAAGAAGCAGACGATGAGCTGCAGCCCGTTGTCCCTGGCCGCTGCGACGAGGCGCTCCAGGCGCTGCGAGGCCTCCTCGTCGTAGTTGCCCACCTGCTGCTCGAAGTACTTCCAGGAGATGAAGATCCTCACGAGCGTGAAGCGCGCCGCGGCGAACGCGGCGAAGTCGGCCTCGATGTCGCCGGCGTACCAGTCGGAGAAGGACGCGATCTCGTTGTCGAGCGGCCAGTAGTCGATACCGAGCGGGAACGTCGCCGAACGTCGCGGCGCCGCCGGTCTCGCAACGGCCCCGGCGACGGGCTCTGGTACCTCGTCCGCTTTGGTCCGGGGCTTCTTCTTCTCGGCGGCGACGGCTGCGGCCTTGTCGACCGCGCCGGTGTTGCGCCTGCTGCGCCTGCGATCGGCCATCACGCACCGCCCCCGACGTAGCTGTCGTACAGGTCCCAGAACAGGTGCTGCCGCTTGGTGTCGTAGTAGGCCGCGCGGCGGACCTCCCAGTCGGCCTCGGCATGCCGCCCTTCGGTCAGCAGCGCGGCCGCAAGCCCGAAACGCGCGCGCACGCACGCGGGGTCGAGCGCGACCGCGACCCGGTACGACTGCATCGCCTGCGAGTACCTCTGGAGCCCCAGGAACGATTCGGCGAGCAGAACATGCGGCATCGGATGCCGTGGCGCCAGCTTGGTGAGCGCGGCGAAGACCCTGCCGGCGTGCCTCGCCAGCCCGGGGCGACGCGCGTACGCGACGCCCAGGTCGTAGACCGCTGTCGGACTCTCCCGGTCGACCATGAGGGCCCTGAGCGCCACCGCCATGGCTTCGTTGACGGCCTCCTGCTTGAGATACATATAGCCGGCGAGCGCGAGCGCGTCGGCGTCGGCGGGCTCGATGTCGAGGATCGCGCCGATGAGGTCCTGCGCGGCGAAGTAGTCCTCAGCGCGGGCGAGCAGACCTGCGGCCTTCAGCAGCGCATCGCGCTCGTCTGGAACCTCGTCGGGGTCGGGCAGGGTCTCGGGCAGCGGGCCGATCCTGGCCAGGGTGAAGAAGAGCTCGTCCTGGCTGGGGTCGAGCTCACCCGCCTTGCGGAAGCCGGGCAGAGCAGTGGGCACACCCTCGCGCTTGAGCGCGGCCACCGCAAGGTTGTACATGGCCCGAGGGTGCTTGGGGTCGAGCTCGAGGGCCTTGCGCCAGGCGTCGATGGCCTCCTCGTCGAACGCCGCGGCGGCGAACGCCTCGCCCAGCTGGACGTGCGCTGTCACGAGGTCGGGAACCACCTCGGCAAGCTCGTGCCACACAAGGATCGACTGGTCCCACATGCCGCCCCGGCGGTCGTATGCGAGCCCGAGGTCGAGGTAGGCAGGCGAGCAGTCGGGGTCGAGCTCGATGGCGGCGGTGGCTGCCTTGATGGCCTCGTCGTAGAAGTCACCGGCGAGCATGAGCTCCGCGAGCAGGGCGTGGGCGTGGGGCTGACCGGCGTCCACGCGGATGGCCGCATGGCACGCCTCCACCGCGGGTCCGAGCTGGCCCTGG
>CAZHMA010000085.1:0-7732 GCA_964533555.1 uncultured Eubacteriales bacterium | reverse complement strand
AGGCGATCGCGACCGACGCTCCCGCGGCAGTGGACACGAAGTTGTGGAACGCCAAACCCGCCATCTGCGACAGGTGGCTCATCACGCCGTCGCCGTAGGCCTGCCAGTTCGTGTTCGTCACGAAGCTGACGGCGGTGTTGAACGCCAGCGCCGCAGACATGCCCGGCGCGCCGGTCGGGTTGAGGGGAAGGACGCCTTGCAGACGCAGGAGCGCGTAGAGGATCACGAAACAGGCGAAGTTGAAGATGAGCAGCGCGGCGGCATAGACGGTCCAAGGCATCTCGGTAGCGGCGTCGATGCCGACGAGCCGGTAGAACAGCCGCTCGACAGGCTGCAGCGCGGGGCTGAGCCACGTGCGCTCGCCCGCGAAGACACGCGCCAGATAGTGGCCGAGCGGATAGCCGATGCCGACGACGAGCGCGCCGAACAGCGCGAAACGGGCGGCCTCCAGGGGCAGGTTCATGTCCCCGTCCTCGCTACAGGCGCTCGGGGAACAGCAGCGCGTAGACGAGGTACGCGAGAATGCCGAGCGCGATCACGCCCATCACGATGTACTCGGACGTCACGGTCCGCTACCCGTCCAGCCTGGAGGCGGCTCGAACGTAGAGCAGGCAGAGCCCGAGGAACACGAACGGGATACCAACGTACGCGACGTCGTACATGACCCACACGACCTCTCACCGGTAGTCTTCGCAAGCGTGCGTCACCAGGACGCCACCACAGCCTCGAGACATGCTAGGACCCCGCGCGTTCAGCACGCGTAAAGCGACGGTACGCAGTCGTTAAGAGCGTGTGAAGACTGGGCGTGGAGCCCTAGCCGACGACGAGCCGGAAGCCGACGCCCGGCTCGGTGAGCACGTAGCGCGGGACCCCGCCGCCGGGCTCGATCTTCTGCCGGAGGTGGCTGATGTGGACCCGCAGAGTCTGGGTGTCCTCGACGTACTCTGGGCCCCACACGCGCTCGAGCAGCATCCGAGACGTGACCACGCGGTCAAGGTTGTGAGCCAGAAGCGCGAGTATCTCGAACTCGGTCCTGGTGAGCTTCACCTCGACTCCGTCGACGGTCACGATCCGGCGGGCGAAGTCGATGCAGAGTCCCCCGACTGTCACCGTGGCAGGCGATGCGTCGGTCCCCGAGACGCGACGGAGCAGCGCCCGTATCCTTGCGAGCAGCTCGCCGGCCGAGAACGGCTTGGTCAGATAGTCGTCGGCGCCGAGGTCCAGGGCCGCGATCTTGTCGTCGTCGCTGTCTCGGACCGACAAGACGAGGATCGGTACGGACAGCCATGTGCGCAGCTCGCGGCAGACCTCGAGGCCGCTCTTCCCGGGCAGCGTCAGGTCCAACACGATCAGGTCCGGCTGCCGCGCCGCCGCCATCGCCAGGCCCTCTTCGCCCGATTCCGCCAGTTCGACCTCGTATTCCCTCGCGGTGAGGATCGAGCGCAATGCGCGCCTGATCTGCTCCTCGTCGTCGACCACGAGAACGCGGGCGGGACGTTCCGGTGCACCCACTGCTACGAGCCCTCCTTGCCGGTCATGGGCAGCGCCACGGCGAACCTGGCGCCCTTCGGGGACACGTCTTCGACCCAGATGCGGCCGCCGTGGCTCCTCACTATCTCGCGAGCTATGGCAAGTCCCAGACCGGTGCCTGAGGGGACGCTCGCCGACGCCGACCCGCGATAGAACTTCTCGAACACGCGCTGCTTCTCCTCGTCGTGCACGCCCGGTCCCGAGTCCTCCACCCACATGACGACCGAGTCACCGAGGATCTTGGCGGAGACGGTCACGCGCGAGTCCGGCGGCGAATACACCAGAGCGTTCTCCATCAGATTGTGCAGCACCCGAGCCCACTGGGAGAAGTCCACCTTCACCTGCGGCAGACCCTCCGGCACTCTGAAGTCGATCCGGCGGTGCTGACCCGTGGGTATGCGGGACATCACCGTGCCGAGGATCTCCGACAGCTCGTACTCCTCGAACTTCGGGCGCCACGCGTCGCTTTCGAGGCGGGAGAGGTCCAGCAGATCGCCGATCGAAGCGTTCAGCCGGCCGAGGTCGGCTTCCACCTCCAGCAGCTCGTCCTTCACACGTGACGGATCGGCGGCAGCGCCCTCCTCGAGCAGCCCTGTGATTCGGGCGGTGACGGCCGCGAGCGGGGTCTTCAGCTCGTGGGAGACCGAGGAGACCAGGGTCGACTTGAGCCGGTCCGACTCGTGGAGGGCCACGGTGAGGGAGGCCTGCTTCTCCAGCCGCTGCCGTTCGAGGAATGCCGCCGCGAGGTTCGCGACCGCCACCAGCAAACGCAGCTCGTCGGGCCCGAAGCCGGCCGCGCCCGACAGCGCCCGCGCGTAGAGGACCCCCTCGACCGCGTCGGTCGCCTGCAGGGGCAGGTAGACACCGTCGGCGACGACGCCTTCGACCGCAGCGGCGACCGCCACGCTCGCGGGGCGTTCGTCGGCCGGCAGGTCCGGTACCTCAGGAAGGCCGACGGCCTTGTCGTTGGCCGCGACCCACGCGGCGAGCGCGTCCTCGGACACGCCGCCGCCCGCGCCTCCTGCCACGGCCAGTCGCTCGAGCCGCGACTCTCCGGAGAGGAAGATCGTGCAGCGGCTGGCTCCGAGCACCGCGACGACCTCCGAGGCGATGATGGACGCCATGCGCTCGGTGGACTCCTCGGAGACGAGGCGGGAGCTGAGCCGGTTGAGCAGCGCCAGATCGCGCTGGCGCGCGATGGCGAGCCGTTCGCGCTGCCGCATCCTGCCGGTCTGCTGGCCGGCGACGATCGCCACGACCATGAACACGGCGAGCGTGAGCCAGTCCCGGGCTGACGAGACAGCCAGCACGAACAGGGGCGGCACGAAGAAGTAGACGAGTGCGACGAATGAGGCGACGGCGCTGAAGGCGGACGGCGCGACCCCGGCGAGGCGCGCCACGACCACGATCGCCGGGATGTAGAACAGCACCGTCTGGTCGGGGGTCAGCAGTAGGCGGAACGGCATCAGCGCCGCGGTCACGACGGCGACCGCGGCCAGCGCGAACGGATACCCGGAACCGACTGTGACCACGCGCGACCATCTCATGGGCGCAAGCGTATCACGCGTGCGCCGAAGCGGTCGGGCTAGGCCCCGGGTCGCTCGGAAAGCACCTTGTCCGCGAACTCACCGACCGGCTGCTGGCCGATGTCGCCCTGCGTCCGCTCGCGTACGGCGACCAGGTGCCCTTCTGCCTCCTTGTCGCCCACGACCAGCATGTAGGGCACCTTCTGCTGCTGGGCCTTTGCGATCTTGATGCGCATGGGCTCGTTCTCGGTGTAGACCTCGGCGCGCACGCCCGCGGCGGTGAGCTCGGCGCGCACGGCGTCCGCATACTCGATGTGCCGGTCGGAGATCGGGATGATGACGGCCTGCACCGGCGCCAGCCATGTCGGCAGGGCGCCCGCATAGTGCTCGATCAAGATGCCGAAGAACCGCTCCATCGAGCCCACTATCGTGCGGTGAAGCATGTAGGGCTGGGCCTCGGAGTTGTCGGCGGTGCGGTAGGTCAGGCCGAAGCGCTGCGGCATGTTGTAGTCGACCTGGATGGTCGAGGTCTGCCACGTGCGGCCGATGGCGTCGCGCAGCTTGATGTCGATCTTGGGACCATAGAAGGCGCCATCGCCCTCGTTGATCTCGTAGGGCACGCCCTTCTCGTCGAGCGCCTTGAACAGCGCCGCGGTGGCGTTGTCCCAGAACTCGTCGCCGCCGATGGACTTCTCCGGCCGTGTCGAGACCTCGGCGGAGTACTCGAAGCCGAACACCCCGTTCACGTAGGCGACCAGGTCGAGCATGCCCATGACCTCGGCGTGCACCTGCTCGGGAGTGCAGAAGATGTGAGCGTCGTCCTGCGTGAAGGAGCGCGCGCGCATGAGGCCGTGCACCACGCCGGACATCTCGTGACGATAGACCGTGCCGAACTCCGACATGCGGATCGGCAGGTCGCGGTAGGACTTCATGCTGTCGGCGTAGATCATGAGGTGGCCGGGGCAGTTCATCGGTTTGATGCCGTACTCGTTGATCCGGCCGTCGCCCTCGTCGATCTCGAAGAAGTACATGTTGTCGCGATAGTTCTCGTAGTGGCCCGAGATCTTCCACACGTCGGCCTTGTAGATGTGCGGCGTGATGACCTCGACGTACCCGCGCGCGTAGAGCACGCCGCGCAGCCACTCCTGCAGGAGGCGAAGGACGCGAGCGCCCTTCGGGTGGTAGAGCGGCAGTCCCGCGCCCGCCTCCTCGTGGAAGCTGAACAGGTCGAGGGCGACGCCGAGCTTGCGGTGGTCACGCTGCTCGGCCTCTTCGAGGCGGGTGACGTACGCGTCGAGGTCCTTCTGGGAAAGCCACGCGGTGCCGTAGATGCGCTGCAGCATGGGCCGTGTCGAGTCGCCGCGCCAGTACGCGCCGGCGACCTTCATGAGCTTGAAGGCCTTGATGTAGCTGGTGTCGGGCACGTGCGGGCCGCGGCAGAGGTCGGTGAAGTTGCCCTGGGTGTACATCGAGATGGTCTCGCCTTCGGGCAGTTCGGCGATGAGCTCCTGCTTGTACGGCTGGCCCTCGAAGGCGTCGGAGGCCTCGAGGCGGTCCAGCTCGCCGCGGCCGAAGGTCTTCGCCTCGGCGACGATCTCGCGCATGCGCTCCTCGATGGCGGCGACGTCGTCCGGGGTGAACGGCTTGTCGACGTCGAAGTCGTAGTAGAAGCCGTCCTCGATGGACGGGCCGATGCCGAACCGCGCCGTCGGGAAGAGGTCCTTCACGGCCTCGGCCATGACGTGCGCGGCTGAGTGGCGAAGGACGTGGAGCGCTTCGGGCGATCGGTCCGTGACGATCTCGACGCTCGACCCGTCCGACACGACACGGTCGACGTCCACGAGCGCGCCGTCGATCTTGCCGGCGAGTGCTGCGGCCGCGAGTCGCGGGCTGATGTCCGTGGCGACGTCGCGGACGGTCGCGCCCTCGGGCAGGGACCTGGTGCTGCCGTCCGGCAGCGAGACGGTGATGTTCGGCATGACGACCCCTAACGCGACGGACTGACCTGACGACCGGTGACGGCCCTGGCTACCCCTGCGGCGGGGCGGCCGGGGCCGCGGGCGTCTCCGTGGCCGTCGCCTGCGGGGCGGGCTGCTGCTTGGTCTTGCAGTACGGGCACACGGCCCAGCTCATCTTGAGGGCCTTGCCGCAGTTCGTGCATTCCTTGCGCAGCTTCTTCATGCAGTAGGGGCAGATGAGGAAGTCCGCCTCCACGGGTTTGAGGCAACTGGGGCACGTCGCGCTCTCGCGGGCCAGCTCCGCCTCGCGCGCCTGGATCTCGAGCTCGCGCTCGCGGGCGTCGGCCGCGTACTCCGGGGGACGGACGACCATGTAGATGGCCCACCCGAGGATGTTGAAGATGCCGACGACCACGGCCCAGAACCACGGCATGGCGCCGCGGCGATCAGCGTCGCGCCACGTCCAGAAGATCAGCGCGAACGTGAAGACGACGAAGAACACGAGGCACAGCTGTGAACCGAGCTTGAACTCGGCGCTGTCCAGGATCGGCTTGAGCAGATCGCCCATCTCTCCCCTTCCAGGGCTGCGGAACCGCACGCGCGCGCGGTGGTGGTGACTGGTGGGATTCTAGCAGAAGGGAGAGGGCGCGGCGCGGGTCACGAGAGCCGTCGCCAGACTGTCACCGGAGACCGTCGCCCCCGAGCTTCCCCCGCACCTGCCCGGCCGTGTAGAGACTGCCGGTGACGACGAGCCCGGCGGGGGCGGTGAATCCCGCCCAGGCCGCATCGACCGCTGCGAGCGGGACGGTGGCACAGGGACTCCCGGTCACAGCCTCGACGATTCTCGCCAGGTCGTCCGCAGGCAGCGCGCGCGGCGAATCAGGGGCCGTGCACACGAACCCGCTCACGGCGGGCGCCAGCGCGCGCACGATGCCCTCGACGTCCTTGTCCGCGAGCACTCCGATCAAAGCGAGCGGCCGCTCGGGCGCGTGGGGCCAGGCCTCGATCACCGCGGTCGCCAGAACCGCCGCCGCTTGCGGGTTGTGAGCGCCGTCGAGCACCACGGGCGGCTCGTCACACACCAGTTCGAACCTGCCCGGGAACGTCATCGCCGCGAGCGCATTCCTCGCTGCGCGCGGATCCAGCGCGTGCCCCAGCGCCGCGACCGCCCCCGCCACCGCGGTGGCCACGTTCGGCGCCTGGTACGAGGGTGCCCGCACCTCAAGGTGACCGAACGAACCCATCGGGCCGTGGACGGTCAGTCGCGTGTGTCCGCCCGGCGCGTTCGGCGTGCCGTCCAGCTCGAACGTCCACGCGGAGGGTCGTGCGCCCGGATGCCGGACCTCGGCCACGTGAGCGCCCACACCCAGCGCCCGCTCGATGAAGATGTCCCGCACGCCCTCGGTGCCCGGCCCGAGGACCGCGGTCGAACCCGGCTTGATGATGTGCGCCTTGTCGAAGGCGATGGCCTCGACGGTGTCGCCGAGCCGGTCCATGTGGTCCAGTCCCACGCCCGTGATCACAGCGACGACGGGTGAGACGACGCTCGTGGCGTCCCATCGGCCGCCCATCCCCACCTCCAGGACCGCCCACGCGCACCCGCGCTCGCGCGCGAGCCAAAGGGCGGCCCCGGTCAGCAGCTCGAACTCGGTCAGCTCACCGCCCAAGGCGTTCGCGGCGTCGAGCGCGGCCTGCGCGGCCAGCGCGAAGGTCGCCTCGTCGACCGGCACGCCGTCGATCTCGATGCGCTCGGTGTACGACTCGAGATGCGGACTCGTGTAGGTGAGGACGTGCGCACCGTGCGCGTGCAGCAGCGCCGCGATCATGCGCGTGACCGACGTCTTGCCGTTCGTGCCCGTGACCTGGACCGATCGGAACGCGTCCTGCGGCCGGCCGAGCTGCGACGTGAGCGCCGTGATGCCCGCGAGCGAAGGATGCATGCCGAACACCATCGCCTGCTCGAGTACGGCGACGGCTTCGGCGTAGGACAGCGCCACGTCGGCGACCTAGTCCGCGAGCTCAGCGAGTTGGGCGGTCAGCTTGCCGACGGCGACGCCGAGTTCCTCCGCCCGAGAGCGGTCCTTCTCGATGACCTCGGGAGCGGCCTTGGCAAGGAAGCCCTCGTTGGAGAGTTTGCGCGTCAGCTTCTCGAGGTCGGCGCTCGCCGCCTCGAGCTCCTTGCGCACGCGCGTGCGCTCATGAGCGAAGTCCACGAGGCCCTCGAGCGGCACGTAGAGCTCGGCGCCTCCAGCGACGGCGACGGAGCTGTGCGCGGGCTTCTCGGCGAGCGCGTCGACCGTGAGCGACCCGATACCGGCGAGCGAACGTATGATCGCGGACTCGGCGTCGATGAGGTGCGCGAGACGGCCGTCGGCCTTCGCGATCACATCCACCGTGGTCTTCGGCGGCACGGAGTAGCGCGCCCGCACCGCGCGCACTGCGGTCACGACCGCCTGCACGGCCGCGATCGCCTCCTCACCGTGGCGCCCCGCCTCATCACGCCAGCTCGCGAGCGACTCCGGCGCCGGCCATGCCGCGATCATGAGCGAGTCGGCCCGGTCCGCCTCCGCGAGCGGCAGCTTGCGCCAGATCTCGTCGGTCACGAACGGCATCATCGGGTGCAGCAGACGAAGCGCCTTGTCGAGCACGAACACGAGGTTGCGCTGCACGGTGAGCCGCGCAGCGGGGTCGCCGGACTGCAGGCGGCCCTTCGCAAGC
>CAZHMA010000084.1:0-7855 GCA_964533555.1 uncultured Eubacteriales bacterium | reverse complement strand
GGCGGCGTCCTCGATCGTCACGATGCGCTCATCTCCGGGCACGAACGAGGACACGACGTTCAGCAGCGTCGTCTTGCCCGACCCCGTCCCGCCGGAGATCAGGATGTTGAGCCTGCCGCGCACGGCCGCGTCCAGCAGCCCGGCCACGCGCTCGTCCAGCGTCCCGAAGCCGATGAGATCGTCGATCGTGTACGGGTCCTTGCTGAACTTGCGGATCGTCAGCATGGGACCGTTGATCGCGAGCGGGTGCACGATGGCGTTGACGCGCGAGCCGTCGGGCAGGCGGGCATCCACCATCGGAACGCTCTCATCGATGCGCCTGCCGACCTGGCCGACGATCTTGTCGATGATCCGCAGCAGGTGCGCCTCGTCCAGGAACTTGCGGCCGGTCGGGTAGATCTTGCCGTGACGCTCGACGTAGATCGTCTCCGGGTTGTTGACCATGATCTCCGTGATCTCCGGGTCGTGTAGGAAGACCTCGATGGGCCCATAGCCCACGACGTTGTCGATCACGTCCGTGACGATCTCCTGGCGGTCGGCGATGGACAGCGGCGTGGTCTCCTCGGACAGGAGCTCCCGCAGGCGGATCTCGATCTGCCGGCGCATGGCCGGCTCGTCGCCCTCGAGCAGACCCAGCTGGGGCCCGATGGTCTCGACCAGCATGTAGTGCATACGGCGTTTGATGGAATCGGTCTCGCGAGTCGTCGCCACCGGCTCCTGTCGCTGCTCCTCGACGGTCGGAACGCCGACTGCAAGTCTCTCCCTGAGCGTCATCTCCGGCTCCCTCCGATCACGAGCCCGCGACTTCGCGGGCCAGTGCGACGATGCTGCGTGCCACGGCGGAGCGCGGCGCGTCCGTGACGACCGGGACCCCCTTGTTCACCGACCGCGGCACCAGCCGGTCGCTCGGGATGCGCGCGACGATGCGGTCGGAGATCGCCTTCTCGATCTCCGACGGCTCGAGCCATACCTTGGAGTCCGCGCGGTTGAGGACCAGGCGGACCATGTCCCCGTCCATGCCGAGCTGGTGCAGCTTCTGCAGCGAGACCTTGGTGTTCTTCACGCTCGGGACGTCCATCGTGGCCACCGCGAGGACCGTGTCGCTCTGCTCCAGCGCGGTCAGCACCACCTCCGAGAGCGCGGCAGGCGTGTCGACCACGACGAACTCGAACAGCTGCTTGAGCATCGCGAGGATCTGGGTGATGCGCGCGATCGTGATGAACTCCGCCTCTTCCGGCTGCACGGGGGCGAGCAGGGTGTCGAGCCCCGACTCGTGCCGCACGAGGAAGCCCTTCAGCATCTCGGGATCGAGACGGTCGAAGGCCTGGACCGCGTCATAGATCGTCCGCTCGGGCGGTATCTGGAGCATGACCGAGACGTCACCGAAGGCCAGGTCGAGGTCGACCAGCACGGTCCGCTTCCCGAGGTCCTTCGCCAGAGCCACGCTCAGGTTCGTGGCCATGACGCTCTTGCCGACGCCGCCCTTCGTGCTGAACACCGTCACGATCCGACCCTGCGCGGGCACGACGCTCGCGGCCTGGTCGGCCTGCCCGGCGCCGGCCGCCCGGCGCCGCTCGACCTGTGCGTCCGCCGCCACGACCGCCGCCACGACGGCATCCGGGCCGTCGCTGGCCGCGAGCACGTCGCGGACCGAGGCCTTCAAGGCGGTGCGCAGAAGCGCCGTGTCGACCTCCGTCGCCACGATCACGCAGGCGGCCTCCGCGCCTCCGCTCTCCAGCGCGGCCGCCAGCGCGATCGCCTCGGGGGCGGCCACCGACGGGCAGGTCAGTACCACGTTCGCCGAACGGTGCGTCGCCGCCTCCTCGGCCGCCTGGAGCGTCGCGACCGGCTCGACGGTCAGCCCGGGCTGCTTCTCGAGATCGCCCAGAAGGGCGAGCGCCACGGGGTCCTCACATGCGACGACGATGACCAGTCCCATTCCGCCGCCCCTTACTTCAGGACCGTCTGGGCGGTCTGTCCGGCTCCGGGCACCGCGGTCGACGCGGTCGCGGGCAGCAAAGCGAGCCAGATGCGACCACCTTCGACCGCGAACACGACGCGCTCGGCGTCCGCCGAGGACAACGCCAGCGTGATGTTCGCCGCGACGGACTGGTTCTGGTTCTGGGTGCTGGTCTCCGCCGCGAGGACGTTGCCGGCGCTGCCGGAGCTCGACGAGCGCGACTCGACCCCGGTGCTGCGACCGACCGCGAGGACACGGGCCCCCGGGATCATGATCCGCGTCATCTCGCCCTGGTTGCCCTTCGAACCGACCGTCGCCACAAGCGCGACGCGGTCCCCGGGCTTGACCAGACCCGCCACGCCCCGCGCCTCGTCCACGGGAACGGTGACCGCGACGAAGTCCTTCGGCACACTGAACGCCAGTCCGGCCTCGCTCGGGTACTGGAACCGGCTCGCGGTGAGGATCTCGCCCTGCGAAACGGGCACGGCGAGGATCCGGTCAGCGACGCTGCGCACGGACGAGATCGCGCCCTGCGCCACGTAGCGCTGGGGGATCTGGGTGCGCTCGACGAGCCCCGCCGACAGCATCTCGTCGGCGGACATGCCGCGCGCGATGTCGGCCTTCGCCACCAGCACTTCGGTCATCCGGCTGCCGGCCTCGGCCTCCCGTCGCACGGCGTCGAGGTACTGGAACGTCGCGAAGGCGGCCGCGCCGCCGAGCACGACGGCCACTGCGATGATGAGAAGTCTCGATCTCATGCTCGTCTCCCGCTCGTCGGGGTGGCTCCGCGCACCACCACGTCCTAGAAATCGACCTCGGTCGGAACCAGCCTCGGCGCCTGGACGCCGAACGTGGGCGGCGCCTCCTCGTCGAGGATGTCGCCCCCCGTGACGTACTTGAGGAACACCCCGCGCACAACGTCCTCGTTGGCGTCCGACTCGATGTAGAAGCTGGCGAAGCTCACCACGATCAGCGGGCGGTGCCCGCTCGTCTTGTCGTTGTCGTAAAGCTCGACGACAGGCAGGTAGACGAGCCTGGGCCACCCGCGCGGCCGCCCGGCAGCCACCCAGTCCGCGTACTTCCTCCCGTCCGAGCCGATCCTGGTCATGAGCCCCTGCTTCGTGGGGCCGTTCATATTGCCCGCCTCGGTCCAGACGATGTCTCCCACGTGTATGCCGTACGGGAACGGCTCGGCTATGTAGCGCCGGTACGTCGCTCCGCCGCTGCCGCCGGCCACGGCGTACTCGGGGGTCGAAAGGTCCGGCGGGTGGAAGATCTCAGCGAGGTTGATCGCCATGAAGTCGCCGATGTCGCCCTGCCCGCCGGTGACCTTGAGTTCGTACACGCGCTCGTACTGGTACTCGTTCAGCGCGACCGCCACGTCGACGGTGGCCGCGGCGTCCGAGACCACGTAGTCGCTGAGTGACACGCTCGCGATCGGGTAGGTGGAGCGGCGCGAGACCAGGGAGGCCGCCGCGGACAGCGTGTAGCTGGTCTTCTTGTCCGCACCCACCGTGATGCTCACCGGCGTCGTCAGGACGAGGTCGTCCGTGGCCGGCACCGCGATGGGCAGCCGCCAAACGTTGCCGCCGACGTTCACGAAGCCCGTCTTGTAGGTCGCGGCGCCCACCTGTACTTCGAGCGGCGGTTGTGTCGAGGAGAACACGAGGTCGATCCCGCCCGAGCCCGGCACCGCGAAGTACCGGTCGAGCGAGACGTCGGTGATGGGGCAGTCGGCGGGGCGAACGACGATGCGGGCGGCGTCGCCCAGCTCCAACGGGATGCCCCGGGAGTTGTACGCCGTGACCTTCACCGGATAGCCGCTGGTTCTGGGACCGCGATTCACCGGGATGTCCCACTCGCGCCAGACCCCGTCGCTGCCCTTCGTGAGATCCTGTTCGGCCTGCCCGTCGATGCTCACGGAGATGCGGGAGGGCGCGGCCAGGATCGGGACCGACCACGGCACGATGCCCTTGAGCCCGTAGACCCACTGAAGCTGCGCCCGCGACTGGGCGTGGATGAAGCCACCACTCGACCCGGCGAACATCCCGAAGAACACCGGGACGCGCTTGCGCACCGTGATCTTCACGAAGTCGGCACCCACCTCGCTGTACGCGTGTCCGGTCGACGGGTTCACGCCTCCCCGGGGGACGACCTCGAGGTCGTCGGCCGGGCGCACCCCGTTCGCGAGCGCGTACTGAGTCGCTGCCGCCCACGCGGTGTCGGCGCTGCCGCTGAGCCGCAGTTCCTCGCAGCCCGCCAGCGCTCCGGCGTCGGCGGCCGCCTGCAGCTGCCGGCGCACGTCGTACCAGTAGCCCAAGTCGACCACCATCGCGGCAAAGAGCAGGATGACGACCAGAAGGATCGCCACGATGACGGCAACCGCTCCGCTGTCGCAACCCGTTCGAGCGCGCATGCGCGTCACCTCCCTTTGCACTATTCGATCCGGTTCACAGCGGTCGCGTGCAGCGTGACCGTCGGCCCGCTGCCGCCGAAGACACGGCTCATGAACGGCAGCACCGGCGTCGGATAGGACACCGTCACGCTGACGGGCTCTCCGGGATGTTCATCGGGGGCTCCGGGGCTGACCGTGATCTGCGCGTCGGTGAGGCGCGGATTGAGAGCGGGCGCTGCCGCCCACACCTTGTTGCGCACCGTGTCGGGGCTGGTCGTGCTCCCCGCCTCGTAGCCCAGCGATCCCCAGCGTGATCCCTCCCGAGCGGCATGTTCGATAGCGAGCCATTGGGAGAACGTGATCCCGAACTGGGCGATGCCCACAAGGATCAGGACCAGAAGCCCCAGTACGAGCGCGAACTCGACCGCGCTCGCGCCCTCTTCGCTGCGCGAACGGCGAGCCTTCGCCCCACATGTGTGACGAACCCCCACGACCCCTCCCGGGACTCTCGCTCCGCGGGGCCCGGCGCAACCGCCGGGCCCCGCGGAGCATCATGCGCACTTGGAGCCGGATGCTTGGAGCGTTCGGATGCCGGCGTCAGAAGCCGGCCTGGTTGTTGACGGTGTTGAATGCCGTCTCGACCTTGAGGCCGATCGCGAAGACGACGGCGATGATCACGGCGGCGATGGCGGCGACCATGATGCCGTACTCGACGGCCGTCGCGCCCTCATCATCCGCGCGCCAGACCTGGTACCGCGTGTAGAGCTTGAGCATGCGATTCACCCCCTCCCTCAAGCGAAGGAGTCCCGCCGGCGCTCGCCTTGCCCCCCGACAAGTCGCTTCAAGCCCGCCCAGCAGTCCTCACACAGGAGTGTCCCTCCGAGCGGGGTGGAGAGCGCATTGCCCCAGCGGATGAATCGAGGTGAACGCGGTCTGAGTCCGGCTCATCCGCACGGTTGAGCCGCGGCCGATACGGAGGTATGAGCGCGTGCGGCCAGACAGGCGAAGCGGCGCGCGACGCTACTCGGTGGCGTCCGACACCCGCTGGTTCGGCGGGGCGACCAGCCCGCAGCGCATCGCGTGGACGATCGCCTGCGTGCGGTCGGCCTGGCCGAGCTTCGACAGGATGTGACTGACGTGCGTCTTCACGGTGGGCTCGCTGATCCAGAGCCGCTGGCCGATCTGACGGTTCGTGAGCCCCTGAGCCATCAGGCCCAGCACCTCGTGCTCGCGCGGTGAGAGCAGGACCGCCTCAGGGCAGATGGCCGGCCGCGGGCCATCGAGAACGCGCTGGGCCACGACGGGATCAAGAACCGTCTGGCCGCCCGCGACCCCGCGGACCGTTCCCACCAGCGCGTCCGGCGTGACGTCCTTCATGATGTAGCTGGCCGCTCCCGCGGAGAGCGCCACGAAGATGTCCTCGTCCTCCGCGAAGCTTGTGAGCACGATGACGCGGACCTCCGGCTTCGCGGCCCTCACCTGCCTGCACACGTCGACGCCCTCGATGCCGGGCATCCTCAGGTCCAGCAGCAGGATGTCCGGCACGATCTCGATCGCCATCTTCACCGCCGCCACACCGTCGGCCGCCTCGCCGACCACGTCGATCCCGGCCTCCTCGAGCACGGCCCTCAGAGCCAGCCGGACGAGCTCGTGGTCGTCGGCCACCAGCACACGGATGTGCTCGTTCGATCCTGAGCTCAGCATGGAAGGTCCACCGTTACCGACGTGCCGCGATCGCTGCTGGTCACTTCGATGCGCCCCCCTTCGGCGGCCACACGGTCACGCATGTTCTTGAGCCCCATACCCTGATCGAGCTCCGCCCTGCGCATCGCGGCCGCCACGTCGAAGCCGTGGCCGTCGTCCTCGATGATGACGGTCACCCCGGCCGCCCGGTACTTGAGTACGATCACGACCCGGCTGGCGGCCGCGTGCTTGGCCACGTTGGCGATGGCCTCCTGGGTCAGCCGGTAGATGCACGCCTCCACCCCCGGAGGCAGGGGCCGCTCCTCGCCCTCCGAGTACAGCCGCGTCTTGATCCCCTTGGACTCGGCTATCTCTTTCACGCGCATGTCCATGGCCCCGATGAGGCCGAGCTTGTCGAGGCTGACCGGCCTCAGGTCGTAGATGTAGCGGCGGAGTTCGGCGAGGCTGCGAACGATGATCGCCTGGATCCGCTCGAGGCGCTTCTCCGCCTCGTCGGGGTGCGCCTTCAGACGCTTGCGCAGCACGTCTATCTCCAGCGAGGTGCTGAAGAGGGACTGTGAGAGGCCGTCGTGCATCTCCTTGGCGATACGGCTGCGCTCGTCGGCGAGCAGCGCGTAGTGGGACTGCGCGTGGAGCCGCGCGTTCTCGATGGCGACGCCGGCGAACGCGCCGAGGATGGCCATGAGCGCGACCTGGTCGTCGGTGAATCCGCGGGACCGCGGGTTGATGGCGGACAGCACGCCGATCGGTCGGCCCTTGATCTTGACCGGGACGGTCACGAGCACCGCGTCCCCGCGGGTGACCGTCATGGGTACACGCTCGGTCAGCGAGGTGGCCGCGACGCCCTCGATCTGGACCCGCCACCACTCCTCGGGGTACTGGGCGCGCCGGCCTCGGACGAAGACCGCGCGGTCGTCGATCACGAGGTCGGGCCCGCTCTCGGTGAGCAGGCACAGCACGGCCTTGTCGGTGCCGACGAGCTCCTTCGCCTCGTCGACGACCGTGCGAAGGACCTCGTCCGTGGACATGGTCGAGGAGATGGCCGCGGCCACCTGGTTCAGCGAGTCGATCAGGTGTTCCTGGCGCCGCTTGCGTGTGCCAGGCAGCAGCATGGGAGCGGTCAGGAAGCGCGCGATCCTGCCCGGGAGGCGCGCGGCATCGCCGTTGCCGGGCATGCCGTCAGACGACGTGCCGGCGGACTTGTCAGATGCGACGCCCGAGCCCTCGACCATGCCGCCTCCCCGCGGTCGGCCACGCTCAGCAGGGGCGAAGTCGTCCCTCTGTGCGAGTGTGTCCCGTGCTGCCGTCCGGGTCAACCGCAACGCGCCGCGCTGGAAGGCGATCAGACGCCCGTGACCGGCTCCGGACTCGGCGGTGTCTCCGCGGGCGGCTCCTGTGCCTTGCGCCTGGTGCGGCGCGGCTTGGGAGCGTCGATGTCGGCCGCGACGGCCGGCTTCGACTTCTCGGCCTCCAGGTACTCGTCCCATTTGTCGTCGAGCAGCGCCTCGAGCTCGGCCTTGTCGACGGTCTCGCGCTCGATGAGCACGCTGGCCATCAGGTCGAGCTGCGCTCGCCGCTCCGTGAGGATCGCGTTCGCCTGGGCCCACGCGCCGTCGATGAGGCGGCGGACCTCCTTGTCGATCTCGAAGGCTATCTCCTGCGAGTAGTCGGGCGTGGCGGCGAAGTCCCGGCCGAGGAAGACCTCGTGCTGGGCCTCGCCGAGCGTCATCGGGCCGAGCTTGTCGGACATGCCGTAGCGCGTGACCATGGCCTTCGCCATCTTGGTGGCGCGCTCG
>CAZHMA010000083.1:0-7877 GCA_964533555.1 uncultured Eubacteriales bacterium | reverse complement strand
GGGCGACATCGACCGATGGGCCGATCTCATGGCGCGCACGTACGCGTGCGGAGGAGCCACGGCCGACGACGTCGTGCAGGTGACCTACGGCTACGGCCTGTTCACCGGCGGGCTGGGCGCGCACTACGGCGCCGAGAGGCTCGGCGCGCTCACCATCCCGATCTCGGGCGGCAACACCGCGCGCCAGGTCCAGGTGCTCAAGGACTTCGGGGTCACGGTGCTCGCGTGCACACCAAGCTATGCCCTGCTCATCGCTGAGACCGCCGAGGAGATGGGCATCGACGTGCGCTCGCTCCCGCTTCGCGTGGGATTCTTCGGAGCGGAGCCATGGAGCGAGGCCATGCGTTCGCAGATCGAGGACGCGATGGGCATCAAGGCCATCGACATCTACGGGCTTTCCGAGGTGATGGGGCCGGGGGTCGCATCCGAATGCGTCCACCAGGACGGCCTGCACGTCTTCGAGGACCACTTCCTCATCGAGATACTGGATCCGGAGACGCTCGAGCCGGTTCCCGACGGCGAGACGGGGGAGGTCGTCTTCACGACGCTCACCAAGGAGGGCATCCCCGTCATCCGCTACCGCACCCGGGACATCTCGCGCATCATCCCGGGAACGTGCGCATGCGGGCGCACGATGCGCCGGATGCAGCGGGTCACCGGCCGCACCGACGACATGCTCATCATCCGGGGAGTCAACGTCTACCCGAGCCAGATAGAGCAGGTGCTCATGGGCATCGCGGGCGTGGCTCCGCACTACCAGGTCATCCTGTCCAAGCGCGGTTCCATGGACCAGGTCGAGGTCCACGTGGAGGTCTCACCCGAGATCTCCTTCGACGAGATCCGCACGCTCGAGGCCCTGCAGCGCAACGTCTCCGGCGCGATCGCGTCGGTGCTGGCCGTCAGCGTGAAGGTGAAGCTTGTGGAGCCGAAGTCGATCCAGCGCAGCGAGGGCAAGGCCAAGCGCGTGGTCGACATGCGCAGCGAGGGGGCGAAGTAGACCATGGTCGAGCAGCTGTCGGTCTTCATCGAGAACGAGCCGGGACGGCTGGCGCAGATGTGCCGAGTCCTCGGTGACTCGGGGTTCAACATGCACGCGCTCGTGGTCGCCGACACGAGCGAGTTCGGCGTCGCGCGGGTCATATGCGACCGGCCGCACGCCGCGCGCCACGTGCTCGAAGGAGCGGGCTTCGCCTGCTCGGTCACGCGGGTCATCGCCGTCGCCGTCCCGGACCGCGCCGGCGGGCTCGCCGATGTGCTGGAGCGCCTCGAGGCCGCGGGCGTCAACCTGGAGTACCTGTACTGCTACGTGCGCCCCGGCGGGGGCGTGGCGGTCGACATACTGCGCGTCGAGGACCCGGACGCCGCGACCGACGCGCTGCAGCAGGGCGGCTTCGACCTCGTGCGCGCGGTCGAGATCTACGAACCCGACGCGGCATAGAGCCGCTCCGTCCGCACCGCACGAAGAAGAGCGCCCCCTCCCGGGAGGGGGCGCTCTCGCGTTCGGGGGGCGCCTACCGGGCGGGTGCGGGCGTGCGGCGGTCCTGGACCGGCGCGACCGTCGCCGGTTCGGTCCGGATGGCGTCGACGAGGGCCTGGATCTCGGACACGTCGTCGGTCGTGCACAGCACGGTGGCGCGCACGGAGTCGTCCTTGGCGCCGAGAAGGTCCCGAACGCCGATCCGGACCCGGGTCGCGGCGACGACGGCACCGTCCTTGGGCGTGTGGGGGAGGACGAGGACGAAGCGCCCGTCATCCAGCCGCCCGACGTCGTCCACGAGGCGAACGTCGTTGCGGATGTGGTCCGCGACGGCCCGGACCAGGTGCCGCA
Organism: uncultured Eubacteriales bacterium; assembly: GCA_964533555.1. Taxonomy (GTDB): domain Bacteria; phylum Actinomycetota; class Coriobacteriia; order Anaerosomatales; family PALSA-660; genus JANYAK01. The sequence goes on along the minus strand of CAZHMA010000083.1, from coordinate 6,049 downwards.
CACGGGACTGCCGGAGTTCCGCCGTCAGGCACGGCGCCAGCTCCACCAGGGCGATGGAGAACACCGTGCCGTAGCGCGCGGCCTCGGCGAGGCTGTTGGAGAGCATCTGCGTGATGAAGCGCTGGTTGTACACGCGCGTGTGCTCGTCGATGCTGCACGAGTCCTCCAGCCGGGCGAAGAAGTACTTGATGCGCCCGCAGAGCTCCCCGCCGATCACGCCCACGAACCCGTAGGTGACCACGCGGATGATGATGAGCTCCAGCACCTCCGACTGGAGGCCCACCGCCACGACGCTCGGAAGGCGCAGCGCGACGTAGGCCAGCGTGGCGCCGAGGGCCGCGATGAGCCCGCCCCGGCGCCCCCAATGCACCGCGCCGAAGAGGACCGGCAGCAGCAGCAGCTGCGCGAGGAGTTCGACCCAGTCGGGCCTCGGTTGCAGCGCGAAGGCGACCGTGCCCAAGACCGCGACCGCCCCGACCCCCAATGTCAGCCACTCGAAGCGCGAGTACTTCACGCCATCCTCCTTGTCGGCAGATCATCCAGTCGTCACGGCGGCGCCGTGTCTTCGAGAGCTATCGGGGATGGTTCGGACAGCCGACGATGCCGTTGTCGGGGTCGTAGGTGTAGGCGACAGCGCTGTCGGAGGCGCACGTCGCGTACGCCGGGCCCGACCACTTGACCCACGGCCTGGCCGCGTCGAGGTCGGGCGGGTAGTTGCCGCGGTGCGCGATCTGGTACTGCATGAGCGCGCTGTCCATCAGGCGCTGGTTGTGCAGGCAGGTGACCCGCCGCGAACGGTCGATCGAGATGACGAACGAGGAGACCGCGATCGCGATCAGGATGCCGAGTATCGCTATGACGGTGACCAGCTCGACGAGGGAGAAGCCCCCGTCGGCCGTGCCGCGGTCCCTGCTCCCCATCCGGCACCCCCGCCCCTTGTTCGCGATCCCGCCACAGTATATGCGGCCGCTTCCGCGGCTGTCATTCCGTTACAATGTGCGTCGGCGCGCCGTGCCACGTTTCTGTGTGCCGCGCGTCACCGGATGGCTGTCCCGCTTCGAGGGGTGTCGCTTCCTTGGCTGCATCACGCAGGGTCCTTGCTTGCGCGGCGTTGATCGCCGCGCTCGTGCTCACCCCGTGCCTGGCAGCCAGCGCGGCCGTTCTCGACGGCGACGTGGTCGGGGGCGTGAAGGTCGGCGAGCGTGTCGAGCTGCGGACCGCGGCGCCCGATCTCTACATCCCGGCCGGCGACCTCGCCACGTCCGACGGCCGCGAACTGTGGGAGCGCGACGTCGAGGCGCGCCGGGCGATGGCCTCGACCACGAAGATGATGACCGCAGTGGTGGTCCTCGAGAACGCGTCGCTGGACGACGTCGTCACGGTGAGCAAGAGCGACGTCAAGGTCGGCGAGTCGGCCATGGGCCTCAAGGCAGGCGAGAAGCTCTCCGTCCGCGACCTGCTCGAGGGCATGCTCATCCAGTCCGGCAACGACGCGGCCACGGCGCTCGCGGAACACGTCGGGGGCACGCTGCCGAAGTTCGTCGCGATGATGAACGCGAAGGCCGCCCAACTGGACCTCGTGAACACCCACTACCTCAACGCGCACGGCCTGGACGTCCCGGGGCACTACACGAGCGCGGAGGACCTCACCGCCCTTGCGCGCTACGCCATGCGCATCCCGGAGTTCCGCCGCATCGTCGGGACGGCGAAGGCCCGCGTGGTCACAGCGAAGTACACGCACCAGCTGAAGAGCACGAACCTGCTGCTGAACCAGTACGCGGGCTGCAACGGGATCAAGACCGGTTGGACCGACCAGGCGGGCTACTGCATCGTCGTGTCGGCCAAGCGCGGCGACATCGAACTGGTCGGGACGGTCCTGGGCGCCGCCAGCGAGGCCGGGCGCTTCGGACAGGCCACGCGCCTGCTCGACTGGGGTTTCGCCCACTACAAGACGACCGCGGTCGCAACGGCGGGGGAGCGGACGGGCAACGTCAGGGTGTCCGACTACGTCGAGCGCACGGTGCCGTCCGAGACCGCCGAGAGCACATCGGCGGCCGTCTTCGACCTGGCGGGGCCGGTCCGCCGGCGGGTGGACCTCAAGCCCGACGTGCCGGCCCCGGTCGTGAAGGGCCAGCGCCTGGGGACCATGACCATCTTCCAGGGGGAGCGGCTCCTGGCGCAGGTGCCCGTCACCGCCGCGGCCGACGTCCCCGCGCCGACGTTCTGGCAAAGCGTCGGATTCTTCTTCATCCGCGCCTGGCGAGGGGTTTTCGGCCCATAGGCCGGCGGGCATACTCAAGCCGGGTCGCGTCGCTCCCCGGCCTAGCAGGCGGCGCACACAACGGAAGGACTGCGGACCATGAGTGAGACGAACCCGACCGCCGGTGCGCTGCAGCGCACGCCGCTGTACGAGGAGCACCTGGCGCTCGGTGCCCGGATGGTGCCGTTCGCGGGATTCGAGATGCCCGTGCAGTACGCGGGCATCATCGACGAGCACAAGGCGGTCCGTGAGCGCGCCGGGATCTTCGACATCTGCCATATGGCCGAGTTCCGCGTCTTCGGGTTCGACGCCTTCGACGCGCTGCAGCACATCATCACGAACGACCTGAACAAGATCGAGGAGCTCGGCAGCGCGCTGTACACGCCGATGTGCGCCCCCGACGGCGGCATCCTGGACGACCTGATCGTCTATCACACCGGCGACCTGGAGTACCTGATCATCGCGAACGCGTCGAACCGCGAGGCGGACGCGGCGTGGATCGCCAAGCACCTGCCGGAGACGGTGGAGTTCAACGACGAGTCGGACCGCACAGCGCTGATCGCCATCCAGGGTCCGGAGGCCATCCGCATCGTCACCGAGCTCACCGGCGAAGAGCCGCCCGCGCGGTTCCACCTCGCCGAGGCGCGTCTCGACGAGCAGGTGCCCGTCCTCATCGCGCGGACCGGCTACACGGGCGAGGACGGCGTGGAGATCCTCTGCCACACCAACCATGCGGTCGCCGTCTGGCGGCTTCTGCTGTCGTATCCCGAGGTCACCCCCTGCGGTCTCGGCGCGCGCGACACCCTGCGCCTCGAGATGGGCTATGCGCTGTACGGCAACGACATCGATCGCGACCACGACCCGCTCTCGGCCGGCCTCGGCTGGACGGTCGCGATGGCGAAGGGCGACTTCGTGGGGCGCGACAAGCTGGTGCGCATCAAGAGCGAGGGGCTGAAGATGAAGCTGGTCGGCCTCACGGTGGCCGACGGCGCCCCGAGGCACGGCTACCCCGTCTTGCACGACGGGGCGCAGGTGGGTACCGTGGCAAGCGGCAGCTTCTCCCCGACGCTCTCGTACGGTATCGCCACCGCCTATGTACCGGTGGAGCTCGCTTCACCCGGCACGGAGCTGAGCGTGGAGATCCGCCGCAAGACGAGCGCCGCCGAGGTCGTGAAGCCGCCGTTCGTCACGGGCACGTCGCTCTCGCCGAAGTAGCCGCCCGGAAGCACAAGACCCGCGCACGCGCGCGGACGCACGAGCCCGTGTACGCCCCCGGAAGGAGTCACACCAAGATGGCCAGCTACCCGTCAGACCTGAAGTACGACAAGGAGCACGAGTGGATCCGCGTCGAAGGTGACGTGGCCGTGATCGGCATCTCCGACTTCGCGCAGGACCAGCTCGGTGAGGTCGTCTACGTGGACCTTCCCGCGGTGGGCGACACCGTCAACGCCGGCGACACCTTCGGCGAGGTCGAGTCCGTGAAGTCCGTCTCCGAACTGTTCTCGCCGGTCACCGGTGAGGTCGTCAAGGTCAACGACGAGCTCGACGGCGCGCCCGAGTCCATCAACGACGACGCCTACGGCGCCGGCTGGATGATCGAGGTCAAGATCGCCGATCCCGCCGAGCTCGACGCGCTCATGTCTTCAGAGGACTACCAGGCCTTCATCGCAAGCGAGGCGTAACAACCTACATGCACTTCACATCGATCTCCTGCGAGCAGCGCGAAGCCATGCTTCGCGCTGTCGGCTGTGCGGACGCGGCGGAACTCTTCGCGTCAGTGCCGCCTGCGGTGCGGCTCGACCGCCCGCTCGATCTGCCAGAGGGACTCAGTGAGATGGAGGCCGCCGCTCGCCTGCGCGCGCTGGCCGACATGAACGAGTCTCGCCTCGTGTCATTCGCCGGGGCGGGCTGCTACGACCACTACGTCCCCTCCATCGTGGACCACGTGCTTCGGAAGCCGGAGTTCTTCACGGCCTACACGCCGTACCAGCCCGAGGTGAGCCAGGGAACGCTCCAGAACATCTACGAGTTCCAGTCGATGATGTGCGAGCTGACCGGCATGGACGTGGCCAACGCCTCGATGTACGACGGCGCGACCGCGTTCACCGAGGCCGCGATCATGGCCGCCCGGGTGGCCAAGCGGCACACGGTGGTCGTGTCGCAGGCCGTGCACCCGGAGTGGCGCGCGGTCCTGGCGACGTATGCGGAAGCCGGCGTGCTCGTCGTGCGGGAGGTCGCCTCGAACGGCGGCGTCACGGACGCGGGGGCGCTGGCCGCCGCGCTCGACGACAGTGTCGCCGCGGTGCTCGTCACCTCGCCGAACTTCTTCGGCGCGCTGGAGGACCTCGGTGCGCTCGGCGATGCGGCGCACGCGGCCGGCGCGCTGTTCGTCGTGGGCGTGAATCCCGTCCTGCTCGGCGTGCTGGAGCCGCCGTCGTCCTTCGGCGCGGACATCGTCGTGGGCGAAGGACAGGTGCTCGGCAACGCCATGAGCTTCGGCGGGCCGGGCCTCGGCATCTTCGCGGCCCGCGAGGCGCACCTGCGCCAGATGCCCGGACGTATCGTCGGGCGCACCGTGGACGTCGACGGGAACATGGCGTTCGTGCTCACGATGCAGACGCGCGAGCAGCACATCCGTCGCGAGAAGGCGACGAGCAACATCTGCAGCAACCACGCGCTCAACGCGCTCGCGGCCTCCGTGTACCTGTCGGCCGTGGGCGTGGCCGGGCTGGAGAGCGTCGGCCGGTCGAGTGTCGCCAAGGCCCACTACCTGCGCGAGGCGCTGCTGTCCACGGGCCGGTTCTCGGCCCCGTGGGAGGCCGCCTTCGCCAACGAGTTCGCCCTGACCTATGACGGCGACGCGGCGGGCCTACGCGATGCGCTGCTGGAGCGCGGCTTCCTGGCGGGCGTGCCCGTGCGTGAGCTGGATCCGGCGGCGCCCGCCGGGCTGATGCTCTTCGCCACCACGGAGAAGCGCACCAAGGCCGAGATGGACGCGCTGGCGAAGGAGGTGGCGTCGCTGTGACCGAGGAACTGGCCCAGACGCCGTCCACCGCGCCCGCCCGCGGTCCGCGCAAGCTCATCTTCGAGACCGGCTCTCCGGAGTCGCGCTGCTTCGAGGCGCCGCCGCTGGACGTGCCGGCCGGATCGCTCGACACCATGCTCGGCGGGGCGGGGCGCACGAGCGCGCCGCGCCTGCCCCACGTCAGCGAGACCGAGATCGCGCGCCACTACACCCACTTGGCATCGATGAACTTCGGCGTGGACTCGGGCAGCTACCCGCTGGGCAGCTGCACCATGAAGTACAACCCGAGGCTGAACGAGGACGCCTGCCGGCTCGAGGGTTTCGCCGGCCTGCACCCGTACCAGCCCGCGGCGACCGCCCAGGGCGCGCTCGAGCTGATGGTCGGGCTCTCGCACGCACTCGGGGAGATCTCGGGTCTGCGGGCGGTCACGCTGCAGCCCGCTGCCGGCGCGCATGGCGAGCTGACGGCGCTGATGGTGTTCCGCGCGTATCACGTGGCGAACGGCGACGCCCGCAAGCGTGTCGTCATCCCGGACGCCGCGCACGGCACCAATCCCGCCACCGTCTCGATGTGCGGCTACGAGGTCACCACCATCGCGAGCGACGCGAACGGCGGCGTGGACCTGGACGCTTTGAGGGCCGCGCTCGACACGGACGGCGCGGCGCTGATGCTCACGAACCCCAACACGCTCGGGCTCTTCGACCCGAACAGCGTCGATAGCGGCGCGGCCGGCCCGGAGGTCGGCGCGGAGGCCGACTGGGGC